>JANOBX010000060.1:0-14063 GCA_031411875.1 Burkholderiales bacterium
TACCTCGCCGACGTCCAGTTCCGCTTCAACCGGCGCTACGACATGCGCTCCATGCTCGGCAGCTTGCTACGGGCGCTTGTCGCGACACCCAAGCAGCCCGAGCGCGGAATCAGAGTTGCTGAGGTTCATCGCTAATCAGGAACTGCGTTGTGCCTCTTTCTGGCCGCCTGCGGCGGAGGTGGGGGCGAGAGCGGCGGCAGCCCAAGCGCCAATCCGACGCCAATTCCGGCGCCAAGTCCAGCTCCAGCTCCAGCGCCTAGCGGCGGAAACCCGAGCCCCGGCGTCACCCCCACGGGCCGCCTCTGGCACGACAACTTCGCGCTCGACAGCACCAGGGGCTTCCAGATGTCGCCCCTGAATGGCGAGCGGACGCGGCTGCTCGATCCGGCGGACACGGCGGTGCCCACGCCCGATGGACTTCACTACGTCGTGTACACCTATGACACTTCAACCAGGGTGTCGACGGTCATCATCCGGGCGAGCAACACTGGCGCCGAATTTGCACGTGCTACCTTCAATGGCTATGTGCATCGGATCCGCCCTTCGCCCGTGCGACTGGGCGACCTGCTTGTGACCTGGGACGACTGCGCCGGGTGCGTCACTGCCGCCCAGGGCGAGTTCAGTTTCGTCGACCTTCCAGGCAGGCGCAGGGTGGCCAGCTTCAGCCGAGTGAATTCAGCTGCCGACTGGTTGCCCGACGGACGCTACGTCCATGTCGACGCAGCTGGCAGAGTGCATGTGGGGACGCCTGCAGGCGCACGCACGGAAGTGGGCAGGCTCACCGTGGCCGGCCGCACCGTTCAAAGTGTCTGGGTCGACCCAACTGGCTCGCAGATGATGGCGCGCTGGGAGAGGCGGACTGGCCAGGGCGACTTGCAGGCTACTGACTTGTGGATATCTGCTATCGACGGCAGCAACTTGCAGCAACTGACGGCCACTGATCGCACCACCTACGGCCTGTGGTCGCCCGATGGCTTACTTTTCGGCTTCGATCGGGACAGCGCCATCACCTGCAACACCCCCGGTTGCGCTGGAACACCAGTGGGGGGATGTGACTTGTACTCGGCACCGACGACCGCGCGAAACATCACGACGTCCAGCCCCCAGGTCAGGCGGCTCACGGTTGTTGACCAGTCCGGTCGAAACGAAGTTCTTGGCTGCGACCTGCTGGGATGGACCCGTTGAGCCGCTGCAGGCCTGGCGCAGGGGCTCGACGAACCACTGCAATCCCTCTCAACGTCGACGATTCCAGCGTGATGAGTGCTGATGCGCCCAATGCCTGAGAGTTCGCAGGATGCGGGAGCTAACGGATCGCTGGAGCTGACGCGACCCGAGTTCTGTCGTCAGAAGGACGGCCAGCAAAGCCGCAGCGGCGCACCATGAGCAGATGCCGCCAGCCATCAGCTCTGGGCTGCAGGGTCGGTCAGCAGACAGCTGCCGCCATGCTCCAACAAGGGCACAAAACACTGGGGTCGTCCCTAGGGTGCCATGACAGATGGATGCCAAAAACTCGGCCACCCTAGGAACGATCACAGGTAGGCAGCAAGCCAATGACAGCGTTCAATTCAACCCATCGAATGCGGCTTCCCAACACACGGACGAAGCGACATGCAGCGATAGCGGTGGCAGGTTGATGATGGGGCATGGACCCCGGCAGACAACAGGCTGGACATCTGATCAATCATCGAAGGAGAGAATCATGAGTGGAGCACTGGGTAGCGTTTTTGGTGGTGGCAACATTTTCGGCGCGCTGATCAACATCGCCAGCATGATGTTCCCGCCGATGGCCATCGCGTCATCGTTGACCAACCTGCTGACGCAAACTCTTGGCCAGGCACTGAAGGCGGGCATCGACATCCTGCAACAGCAGCTTGGCCTCCCGAAGTTCGTAGGTGACTTGGTCAAGGGCGTGATTGACCAAGCCGTTTCCTCAAACCAACGGCCTACAGCAGATGGCGCCGATGAATTGGTGAATGAGCAATTCGGCGAGAAGGTGAAAGCCTGGGGTACCGACTTCACGAAGCAGTTCGTTGACAAGGTCATCGATGACGTCAAGGACGATGGCGCCACCAGCGGAGCCAAGAAGCGCAGCGCGAGCAGCTGGTTGGAAGTCATCGCTCTGGCGATGGCCGAAGCAATGTCCGAGAAGTCTTCCAAGATGATCGACCTCAGCGATGAAATCAAGGATCTCTCGCGCGTCAAGATCGACAAGGACGACATTCAGGGACAGAAGGAGAACGCAGCCGACATGCAGTCTGCGCAGGCCAGCCTGAATGCGACCGGCAAGGAATTCGAGATGCTGACCAACACGATGAAGAGCGTGGTCGACACCATCGGCAACGCGCTCGCCCAAGCTGCACGGAAGTCCTAAAATACAGTTTTCTTGTATGGAGCAGCGCCTTCAAGGCGCTGCTTTTCTCCGTTTCAGCATGCCCATGACGCCGGAGGCTACATTGATGCGTCGACTCTTTTTGATTTACGCAGGCCTCCTGCTTCTTTTCCCCATGAAGGTCAGCGCTTATTGGGGCACCTACGACGTAGGCAATCTTGCAGGCCTGGATTTTCAGTATCGGATGAATGTCATCCAGATGAACAATGCCATGCGGGCAGGAGCCGCCGGCAGCAAGAGCCCGCCCGTGCCAACCGCGACACGAGCTCCTCGCAGTGCAGCACAGGAGCTTGCACAGGGCTATCCTGCGGCGGAGAGGGCTCGGACAGCGGAAGTATTCGAAACCCTGTTGACGAAGTACGCCGAGATAGAGAAGAGGTTTGGCATAGCTCCGGGAGACTTTGCCGGCGCTGTTGCTGCTTTTGTCGCCGGCAACATGATGGCACTTCGTCAGCAGCCATTTCCTGACGAGCACTTTTCGGCGCTGGTTGGACAGATGCGAGCCGTGATTTCCGAGAACCCAGAATTTGCCCGGATCGACGCCAGAGAGAAAAGACGTGCGTACGAGCAGATGGCGATCATCGGCATGTTCATGGCGGGCACGCAAATGGCTTTGGCCCAGAAACCAGACAGGGCGCTGCAAGCCCGCTCTGCGGCGGCTGCCCGCCGCTATCTTGCGAAAGTGATCCCTGGTGATGTCGACCAGCTTGTTGTCACGCCAACTGGCCTGCAAATGCGGTAACGCTGAAAACAACCCAGCCAGGGGCTTGGTTCCCTCTGTGCGAACCAAACACAGGCCAAGCAAACCTTCGGTTCAATAATCAACGCTCCTCAATGTGGAGTTCTTGGTTATGCCTAGGGAAGCTCTGCACAACACGCTGCGCAGCGGCCATTGAGGTGCATTGACGATGGTGTTGTGCCGAAGCGTTCCCAGGGGATGTTCTCGCGGCCGTTTTGGCCCTCTGCACGGGCGTCTTCAGCGCCCCCGCGACCCTTTTCGGGCGATGCGAGCGCACTCATCCCGCCGCCTTCATCAACTTCCGACGCGCCATCCACAGGTTCGACAACGTGAACAGGGTGACGATCTGCGCTGTGTTCTTGGCCAGCCCTCGGTATCGCACCTTGGAGTACCCGAACTGGCGCTTGAGGACCCGGAACGGGTGCTCGACCTTGGCGCGGATGCTGGCCTTCAGCTTCTCGGTTTGCTCAGCGATCCAGTCCGGTTCGATGAAGGGATTGAGCTTGCGGCGCCAGCCCGGACGCATCGCAACATGCCAGGCGGGTTGGGCTGCCTCGATGCGCTTGTGCGCACCCTGGTAGCCGGCGTCTCCGAAGGCATCTTCTTCCTGGCCGTGCAGCAGCGCACCGGCCTGCGTGACGTCATTGACGTTGGCCACCACGCAGCTGGCCTTGAATCAGCACCCACAGGCTGAGCTGTCGGCGAAGCTGCGCGCAGCGTCGCAGAACTACCTCGAACAGTTTCTGGCAACGGACGCAAGCCGGGTCAGGATCACGGCGCAGGGGCTGGCCATTCGGTAAAAGAATACAAAGGGATGCAGTCGCTAACCGGCTTCCATTGGGCTTTCCCCGGGCCCTGGCTGCCATGGCGCTGATCGGGCCATGCCCGTGGCAGCCAGGCCGGCCCTTGCCCAACAACACACCCACGTTGACACAGGCCGCCCCGGACGATCGCGCCAGGCGGGTTGAACCGCTGACAGGCACGTGACAATTTCTGCAACACCCCTCGGACCGATCCCAGGTGGGCAGGCAGGCCAACTGGCGCTAGGGTTGCAGCCATGCTGCCCACCACCCCCGTCGCCCTGGCCTTTGCCAACACGCTGACGCCACGCACGCCAGCCTTGCGTCACCCCGAACCCGCGCAGGTGCTGCAGCATCTGGCCGCACTGACACAGCTGCTCACACCCTGGGACCTGCAAGCCCTGGGCATCTGGGCCGACGCTTCCGAGCGCTGCGGCACGCTTCAGGTGAATGCACAAGACGGCAGCGGCCTGCCCGATGGCCGGATCGTCGTCTACGAATCGCCTGCAGGTGGCCACCGCGCGCTGCTCTGGTGCCTGGGCACATCGCCATGCTGCCAGGTGTGGGTCGACGGCCAGGCGCTCGACGTGCCGCTGCAAGGCAACGGCCAGCCGCTGACCTTGTTGCCCGGGCATTGGGCCGGCGAGGACTTCTTTTGCCTGGAGACACTGGTCGACGACATGTCGGGGAAACCGCCGTCTGACTCGTCGCGCGGTTTGTGGGTGGGTCAGGTGTCCACCGGCCTGCATTGGCAGCTGCACCCAGGCGCCGACGAGCACTGGCCCTCGCCCTGGGCCCGCTGGGTGGCCGGCGCCGGCCTTCGCGTCTGGGCCGACAGCCGCAACGAAGGTTCGCCACCGGCGCGCGAGCTGGCCCTGGAATCGCCGCGCTGGTCATGACGGCGATCGACTGGGTTTGCCAGACGTCCAGGCTGCGCCTGCGCCGCTTCACCGGGAGCGACCACGCGAAGCTCGTGGCCATGCACCGCGAACCGCGCTTGCGCGACCTGCTGGTCGACGATTTCGACCTGGACCGGCCCGAACGCAGCTGGCAGTTCCTGGCCGGTCTGGCCCAGTTGCAGGCCAGCCACCCCGGCCTGGGCATCTGGCACACCGAACGCTGGCTGCCGCCCGACCCTGCCGTGCTGGCCGAAGCGCAGGCCGCCGTCGACCGGGGCGAGATCGAGGCCAGCGCACTGCAGTGGCTGCAGCAAGGCCAATGGGACTTCTGCGGCTGGTTCAACCTCATGCCCATGCCCGAGGACCCGCAGCGCGTGGAGATCGGCTGCCGCCTGCTGCCGGCGGCCTGGGGCACCGGGCTGGTGCTCGACGGCGGCGAGGCCTTGCTGGAAATGGCCTTCGGGCCGCTGCAGCTGGACGCGGTCTGGGCGGTGTGCCACCTGCAGCACCGATCGGTGCACGCGGTGCTGGCCACGCTCGGCTTCACGGCGCTCGGTCCGGGCGATTACTGCGGCCAGCAGGCTTCGCTGCACAGGCTGCACGCGGCCGATTGGCCGCGGGTGCAAGAGCAGCCGCGGCGCCAACGTCAGCGCCTGGCAGCGCGAGCGCAGCGGGCGGCAGCAGCCTCCGTTTGATTGCATTCGGACACACCTGCCCAGGGGCCGATCCCAGGTTGCCAGCGCCATGGTGGCGCTGTGAACTCCGGGTTGACGCCATGACGACCATCACCCCCCACTTGAACCCCTCTGCGGACCCGGCCACCCAGGCCGAACCGAGGCTTGCCGTGGCCGGCGTTCACGAACGCATCGGCGTCAGGCCACCCGCTGATCCGGCGCTGCGCGAGGCTTTCGAGCGTGCCCTGGCCCGACCGCCACGGTCTGGCACCGACGACGAAGAGGCGACGGCGCCGCCGCCTGCGATCGCGGCGCCGCCTGCCGACATCGCCGCCATCCAGGCCCGGCTTCGCCAGCCGGCGCCCGAGGAACTTGTCTTCCTCAGCAGCCAGCCGGCAGACAGCGTCAACCACACCGTGGCCGGCACGGGCCTGGTCAGTGTCCATTCGCCGGCTTCGGGCCCAAGGCCGACGCCCGCGGTGCTGGGCGCAGCCTTGTCGGCACTCAGCATGCCGGCGTCGCCCGAAGGCATTCAGCACTGGCAATTCAGCTTTTCACAGCCGGGCTCCGCAATCAGCGGCGTGACGCTGGTGGCCCATCCTGAAGCGCCCTGGCAGGTGCAGGTCACGTTGCTGCCCCACGCTCTGTCCACCACCCAGGCTCGCGAACGCAGCGCGCTCGACGCGCGGCTGGGTGAACTGCGGCAGCGCCTGCTGGGGCGCGGCGCAGCCATCGGCGACGTCGAACTGCACGACCCGCTCGATGACGCCCACCGCCGATGAGCCGCCCCATGCCACGGCCCCCCACCCCAGCCCAGACGGCCAGACGCCCGACACCCCGATGAACCACACGCCAACGAACGACAGGCCGACCTTCGACAACCCGATGGTCGACACCACTCTGCAGCCTCTGGCCCGCGAACTGTCGCAGCTGGTGCACAGCGCCATGGCCAAGACCCTGCGCGACGCAGCGGCTGCCGACAACAAGAGTCCCCGCCTGAGAACACCCCGGGCGCAGCAGGCGGTGGGCGCCAGCGCGCATGGCCCTGGTGTGCTTGCCCTGGCGGCGCTGAACCCCGGCGACGCCGCCGCACGCCGCGAAGCCCAGACGCTGTATGCACGCTGTCTGCAGCACTATCGGCGGCATGTGCAACCGCAACTGGAAGGCGGGGTGCACACCCAGGACGACCTGGGCATCGCAGCCGCGTTCTTCGTGCTGTCCAACCTGGGCGCCTGCCAGGACCTGGAACCCGATGTCGCAGCGCTGCCTGCCGTCGAGCGGCAACTGCGCAGCCTGTTGGCACAGACCACGGCCTGGCGCCAGCTGGGCAACGTCGAGCGGCAATCGCTGTTCGAGCAGTTCGCGCTGCTGGGCGTGCTGATCAATGAATCGCGCGTGGGTGCACAACAGCAAGGGCCGGCGGCCAAGGCGAACGTGCAGCGTGCCGCACGGGGCTATCTGCAGCAGCTGCTGGGGCTGTCGCCAGAACGCTTGAGCGCCTCGGTACAGGGGCTGGCCGTGGTCGACCGACTGCACTGAACCCTGCGCATGCCCAGCCGCACCACGGGAATGACTTGGAACTCCGCATCACCCCGACATCGCCTCTAGCGGGCCCTGCCGCCACCCTGCCCAACCTGGTCACGGCACTGCCCACCCCAGGCGCGACGACCGGGCTGCCCGACGGAGGACATCCTGGCGGGCCGCCCGGTCTTGCGTTCGGCAGCGCCAACGCGATCCTGGCTGGGCTGAACAGCCCGCTGGCCATGGCCGGCCTGCTGTCGACTGCCGTCAACGATGCACCTGTCGCGACGCAGGCTTCGCCCGCGCTGGCCGAGTTCGGGGCTGCGGCCTGGCAGGCGGTCAGTCCCGCCGCTGTGCACTTGATGCCGATGGTGCAGGGCACGGGAGACACGCCCGCCAGCCTCCGGTTCGACGCTGCGCCGACGACCCAGCCTGTCGACCCGCAAGGCCATGCCGAGGCCCCCTCCGCCCAACCCCTGACGCCAGCCTGGGTGACCGCGCTGCAGACGCCAGCCACACGCCTGGCCCCGTGGCCGCAGCCAACCAACGCGGGGCACCAGCATCGGCAGGGACAGCAGGCTTCCGATGACGAAGCCGCCGACGACGACGCGGACTCTGCGTTGCCGACAACCGGCGCCGGGCCTGGCTTCAGCGCTGCGCCGGGGCAGCCGCCATTCCCTGCCCTGGCTGCGCATTGGCCACCTGAGCTGGACGCGCTGCTGCCACCCGAAGTGCGGGCCGAGCTCGCGCGCCGTCGCAGCGTGCTGATGGTGGCGCCGCCGGGTGCCGGCCAGCGAGGCCTGCAGCTGGCCTGCCTGGGTTTCGAAACCCGGGGCGAGCCGGTCTGCCACCGCTGGGCCGTGCGCGGCGCCGCGGCAGCAACGGGCCATGGGCCCGACTGGATGCTCTGGCGTGTGCGCCGCGAAGGCGACGACGGCCAGCGCCCGGTGCTGAACGCTCGGGCCGTCGTGCCAGGCCAGACGGCCGCCACCGGCCTGGTGCTCCGGGCCACCGCCACGGTGGCGCCGGCGCCCCTGCGTCCAGCCGGCTACGCCTGGCTGGACGTGCTGGAGCCTCAGCGTCTGTGGCGCAACCTGGGTTCGCAATGGACGGTGCTGCTGGCCTGGAGCCCCCATCCGCTACCGCTTCAATCAACGGCCTCCAGCGCATGAAGAAGACCCCCTCGAACTCGGACAAGGCAGTGCCGGCCCCGGCCGACGTCGACCTCGACGCGGGCACGGCCTTGGCGCGCCATCTGCGTGACCGGGAGGAGCTGCTGTTCACGTCGCGCAGCATCAGCATCGGCGAAATGGCCAGCACCTTGGCGCACGAGATCAACCAGCCGGTGGGCACCATCGTCAACGTGCTGCGCGGGGTCTCGGCTAGGCTGGCGCGGCTGCCGGTAGCGCCGGAACACGAGGCGCAACTCGAGGACCTGCACCAGGGCCTGAAGCTGGCGCTGGACCAGGCGCAGTTCGCCGGCCGCATCGTCGGGCGCATCCGGGAATTCACCCAGGCCCGCCAGCCCGAGCACAAGCCATTGGACCTGCGCGCGCTGGCCCTGGAATGCGTGGCCCTGCTCGACTGGGAGTTCACGCGCCAGGGCGTGCCCGTCGTCACCGAGATGCCTGAGCCCTTCTGGATGGTGGGCGACGCCGTGATGCTGCAGCAGGTGGTGGTGAACCTGCTGCGCAACGCGCTGCAGGCCCACCGCGGGCTCCCGGCGCAGCAGGCGCAGGTATCGCTGCGACTGCAGGCCCTGGACGACACAGAAGTGGAACTGGCCATCGTCGACCACGGTTGCGGCATCGGCAGCCAGGCCGAGGGCAGCCTGTTCGTGCCCTTCCAGTCGAGCAAGCCCGACGGCATGGGCATCGGGCTGAACATCTGCCGCAGCTTCGTCGAACTGCACCAGGGCCGACTCTGGTTCACCCACAACGCCACCCCGCCCGGAGGTTGTACTTTCCACCTGGCGCTGCGCACGACGACGCCCGACGACTGAGGCCGGCAACCTGGCCAGCGAGGGCCTGCTCGTCAGCGCGGGCCCGGAGGCGCCCAGCCCGGTCCGGCCCAGGCGGCCGCTGCGGCAGCGCCTGCGGCCCTGGGTGTGGCCTGCCTTGCGGCCTGCAGGAAGGCGTCCACTGGCACCGCGGTCGCCACACCCGGCCGCCAAGCCTGCACAAGGGCATCGAGAGCGGCCCGGTCGTGGCGCGACCAGGCGCCTTCCAGAGGGTCGGCCGCCGCGGCGGCCAGCCGCGCGCGATACAGGGCATGGGCCTGCCGGTCGTGCGCCACCAGGCCCAGCAGCGCCCGCGCTGCCTGGTCGAAGCCATTGGCCGACAGGCTGTCGCTGCTGCCAGGGTGCAGATACCAGGCACACAGGAACTCGATCGGGCCTTTTTGGCGCGTGGCCGCGCCTGCGGCAGCCCCCCAGGCCGTCTGCCGCCCCGAGGGCAGGCGGCCGCTGGCCAAAGCCTGGGTCAGCGTGCTGGCCACAGCCTGCTGGGCCAGCGGTTCGCCCTGTTCGCCCACCAGGCACAACACGCGCAGGAAGGCCGGGTAGAGCTGGTCACCCAGCCCCAGGCACAACTGTTCGAGCCAGCGCACACGATCGCCCGCTGGCAGGGTGCAGCAGCCTTCGACCAGGGTTTGCGCGGCACCCCACCAGTCGGGTGGCTGTCTGGAAGTGGCCGTCATCATCGAACGGGCGTAGCGCGGGCGGGCTGGCGCTGGGCCGAGACCACAGGCGGCGGCGGCTGCCGGCTCAGGCGGATTCCGGTGTTAGGCAGGCCAGGAAGCGCTGGCACAACAGCTGGGGGTCGCCAGCCGCGGGCTGCACCGGGGCACGCAACAGCTGCGAGCCTTCAAGCAAGGGTTCGTTGAACCAGGCTGCGGCCTGCCGGCCCGCGGCGGCATCGGCCGGCGTGGGCGCAGCGGGCCAGCCCGCGGAGCCCAGACCGGCACTGCGCAATGCCAGGGTGGAGTTGGACAAGGTGTTCATGGGCTGAAGCATAGGCAAGTGCGAGCGCCGCCGCTACTGAGGATCGATCCCAGGGTGGGCTGTTTCAATTTCAACGCGGCACCCAGGCTTCCAGGGCCGGCAGCAGCCCGGCGATGCCTGTTTCGATCTGGTTTTCGATGGCCGTGACCAAAGGCACAAACAGCACCATCCACACCAGCGTGGCAGCAAGCCCCTTGACCGACATCGACACGGAAATCAGGTTCAGCTGTGGCGCATAGCGGTTCACCATGCCCAGCGCCAGATCGATGACATACAGCACCAGGATGCAGGGCGCGGCGAGCATCAGCGACAGCACCGCGAAGCTGGCAAAGGCGGCCTCGAAGATGGCCAGCGACTCGCGCGGCAGCGCCATGCCGGGGTTGGCCAGCGGCCAGATCGCGAAGCTTTGCACCAGCACCGCCACGAACATCATGAACCCCCCACCGGCCATGAAGATGAAGAGGGCCAGACGCGAGAGCAAGGCGCCGGACAGCGAGGTCTGGTGGCCCGACATCGGGTCCAGCAGCTGCGCCATGGTGGCGCCGACCTTGGTGTCGACGATCTGCCCGGCGGTTTCGAAGGCCCACAGCACGGCACCCAGCAGCATGCCGAAGCCCAGTCCGAGCAACGCTTCGCGCCCGAAGAGCTGCAACCACTGCCCCGACGTCCAGCCTTCCACCTGCACCACCGGCTGCACCGCCAGCGTGATGACGGCCAGGCCCACGAAGATGGCATTGCGCACCATGGCCGGCACGGTGTCGGGCGCAAAGACGGGCAGCAGCAGGAAGGCCACGGCGAACCGGGTGCAGGCCAGACCCACCAGCAACGCCCGGTCGCCCAGGCCGGTGATGGCCGTCAGCGTTTCCACCGCGCGTGCCCCAGCCCCTTCATCATCGTGTTCCGACGATGCGCGGGAAGTCGCTGAACAGCCGGTCGCTGAACTGCAGCAGCGTCCCCCCCAGCAGGGAGGCGGTGGCAAACAGCGTCAGCACGATCGCCACCAGTTTCAGGGCGTATTGGAAGGTCTGTTCCTGGATCTGCGTGGCAGCCTGGAGGATGGCCACCAGCAGCCCCACGAGTGCCGCCACCAGCACCGGCGGGGCCGACAGCAGCAGCACCAGCCACAGCGCCTGCAGCGTCAATTGCATGGCTTCGCTGCCGGCCATGTCAGTAGCTCAGCACGAGGCCGTGCGACAGCTTCACCCAGCCGTCCACCAGCACGAACAACAGCAGCTTGAAGGGCAGCGACACCGTGGTCGGCGACAGCATCATCATGCCCAGTGCCATGAGGATATTGCTGACCACCAGGTCGATGATCAGGAACGGCAGGAAGATGAGAAAGCCGATCTGGAAGGCGACAGCGAGCTCGCTGACGACGAAGGCCGGCACCACGACGATCAGGTCGCGGTCGCTCAGCTGGGCGGCCTGTGCCGGCGTGAGGCCGCGGCGCAGGGTCTCGAGGAAGAAGCGCCGCTCTTCGGGGGAAGAATGCTTGATCAGGAAGTCGCGCAGCGGTTCTTTCGCGGTGTTCGCAGCTTCCATCAGGGCGGTGGTGCTGCTGCCGATGCGGTCGACCTGGCCGACCTTCTCAGCCATCTGCAGGCCCACCGGGTACATCACGTAGATGGTCAGCACCAGCGCCATGCCGTTGAGCACGACATTGGGCGGCACCTGCTGCAGGCCCAGGGCGTTGCGCAGCAGGCTGAGCACGATGATGATCTTCGTGAAAGCCGTGACCATGACGCCGACGAACGGCGCCAAAGCCAGGACGATGACGGTGATGAGCGCCGACGAAGGCGTGAACTGATTCAGGTCCATGCCGCGGCGAGTTCCAGGCTGTCGACATGCTCGAGGCGCAAGCCCCAGCCCGCCCCACACGGCAGCAGGCGTCCCCGGGCCACGACTTGATGGCCCAGATGCAGATCGGCCTGGCCAGGGGACAGCGGCAAGGCCGTGGCGCAGCCGCCGAACCAGGCGCGCATGTCGACCGAAAGGGTCGCACTCAACCAGACCGACCAGGCAGACCCGGCCTGGGCACCCGCGACATCGCCGCTGCTGCGCACCGGCCCGCCAGGCAAGGTCATCCGGCCCTCGTGCGGCTGCCAGGCACCTGCAGCCTGCCAGCCCGTGGGGCCGGTTTCCGCGGAAGACACGCCAGCCTGCAGCTGCACCGGCCAGTGGCGCTGAAAGCCGCCCGGCAACAGCAGCACGGCACCGGGCACCAGGCCGCTGGAGGCGATCCGCTCGGCGGGCAGGGTCTGCAGGCACAGCCGCGCCGGCCACAGCGGCCACTGCACCGGCAGGTGCTGCGGTGCGGCCCGGCCCGGCTTCAGGGCAGGCCAGGGCAGGCTGAGGTGTCCACCAGCCAGCGGCGACGTGGCCTCGAAGGGCAGCGTCAAGCCGGACGATGGGGCTGTTCGGCCGGACCCACTGCGCCCGACCCCGGGGAGCGCGGGCTCCGGACAGGGCAGGTCGGTGCCCAACCAGTGTTCGACTGCCGCCAATGCCGGCAAGGCAGCGCCCAGAGCGCCGGCTTGCCCCACGCCTTGACCAGGCGCTGCACACGGCAGCTCCAGCCACGCCAGGCCCGAAGCCAGCGGCAGGTCGAAACCTTGTGTCGGCGTCATGCGCGACACCCGGGCAAAACCTGCAGACAGACCATGGACATGGTGAACAGAACGAACAGGACGGAGGAAATGACGCTGCGCGCGTCATCCCGTAGTTCACCAGAACCCGGCCTGCACGGCACCCTGGGACACAGCCCAGGGTGAACGCAAGCAGTTGTGTCAGCGGTTCATCGTCCAGTTGAACAGCGGTGCGCCGGCTTCGCCCGGCATGGGGCGGAGGAAGTCCATCAGGTTCGGCGTGAAGGGCAGAGGGCGGTTCTCGGTGCGGCTGCAGGTGTCGCTGAACAGGCTGCCCAGCGAACCGAGGAAGACGCCCATGAACGAGATCGCCATCAGGCCTTCGAGCATGCGGAAGGCGTCTTCGTAGGGTTGGGCCAGCGCGCCGCCGCGGAGCAGGTCGGTTTCGTTGATGTACTTCTGGTCCACCTGGCGGATGCGACCGCTGTTGTCCATCGCCAGGAAGCCCTGGCCGAAGGTGTTCTCGTGCAACACGTTGCCGTCGTCGACGACCAGGTCGACCAGGCGGCCCCAGCCCTTGCCTTCGTCGATGGCCAGGTCGCCCATCGTGTTGGTGTCCACGCCGGTGATCTGCACGCCATAGTCGCCGTTGGTGATGGTCACCTTCGACGACAGCGTAGCGTTCGGGTCGTTGCCCCAGGGCGTGGTCTCGATCGTGACCTTGGTGCCGTCGTCGAGCATGAAGCTGGTGGTGCCCCAGAAGTCGAACATGTGCTTGCCGTCGATGTCCATGTGCGGGTCGCCCCAGGCACGGTAGGTCTCGCCGGTGTTTTTGTTCTGGATCAGCACTTCATTGTCGTCGCCGGCGCTGATGCGGTAGTTGTCGTTCTCGAACACCGCCTTGCCACCCACCATCTGGGTGCTGGCGTTGCTGGGGTTGGCGGGGTCGAAGAAACAGCCGCCCATGCCTCTTCCGGCGACGGTGGCGCTTGCGTTTTGAACTGCGGCTGCCCACAGCAGCGGCGATGACAGGGCATTGATCATGGAAGGTTCCTCCTGGGTCCGAGACGAACTGATGTCGCGGGCCACTGTCTCGGAACCTTGCGGCCAACGCTTGACCGCTAGTAGACGGAAAGTTGCTGCATCTGACAGCCTGGGATCGCTCCTAGCCTAGGGTCGATCCTAGGCTAGGGGCAGTCCTAGGCTAACGTTGGTAATGAGTGCATTGTTGCAGGCCTCGCTGGATGGTCGAGACACTGGCCATGCAGATATCGCCAAGCCGCAGGCCGCGTTTCATCCCGTTACCCCACCCTCGGATCGACCCTAGCCTAGGAGCGATCCGAGGCTGACGCCGCGGTGGATGGGTATCAGCATCGCTCCACAGGTCGCACCGAGCGACCGCAGGGAGCAGGCCATGTCGATTCATCTCGTGCAAGTGGCGCAGGGCATCGTGTT
>JANOBX010000061.1:0-76068 GCA_031411875.1 Burkholderiales bacterium
ACGCGTGCCACGATGCGCGCGTGGGCTTCAGGGCTGTTGCGGGGATAGCTTCGCGTGAAAAAGCTTCGGGTTCGGTGGCGGTGAGCCGCAACTCCAGCGCGGGCAGACGTTCGGACAAAGCTGTCTTTTCAGTCCTTCCAACCAGGAAAAACCGAACCGGTGGACACGTATAGTCCGGCCGGTGAAATTGTCTACTGCCCGCCTTGCGCCTGCCGTGTCCGCGTCCCCGCGGCCCGGGCCGTGCCTGCCGCCCGCCCGGGCGGAGGCCACCAGCGCAGCATGGCAGGCGGTGCTGGTCACGCTGCTGGCCTGGGCGGCGCTGCTGTGCGCGGGGCTGGGCGGCACGGTGGGCGGGGTCTCGCAGACGCTGGCCGGCAAGCTGGCGGCCAGCGCGCAGCACCTGCAACGTCACGGCGGGACCTCGATGTCCTCGCGCGCGCTGCGGCGCGAGCTGCCGGCGGCCACGGCGGGACTGAAGCTGGCCGAAGCCGCTGCTGCGGTGCGGGGTGGCCATGGCGAAGCCGCCGGGCCCGCCCACATCGCGGCGCGGCCACTGACCCGGCCGCAAGTCGCGCCCGCGGCACCGGTGGCCACCCCGCCGCTCCTGCGCACACGCCACCTTGCGCCGCCCGGCCGCGCACCGCCCACCCTGGCCTGAGGCTTCGCGCGCACGGGTTGCGTGCCACCCGCTTTTTCCGAAGCCCGCGTGTGCAGGCCAAGCGCCTGCGCACGCCCGTCAAGGCCTTTCCATGAAGAATTCACCGTACCTGGTGGCCATGTACCTGGCCATCATCGTCGCGGGCCAGCTGTTCGCACTGCCGAACGTGCTGCCCGCTTCCGTGCTCGAGCGCTGGCCCGGCGCCCTGCCCAACCAACCCGTGGCCCTGGGCCTGGACCTGCGCGGGGGCTCGCACCTCGTGCTGGAGGTCGACGGCAGCGAACTGCGCCGCGAACGCGTGCGCACCCTGGCCGAGGACGCCCGGCGCCTGCTGCGTGAAGAGGACATCGTCTGGCGCAAGGTCGAGACCGGCGAGCGCAGCCTGACCGTGACCCTGCGTTCGCCCGAGCAGCGCGACACCGCGATCGACCGGCTCGGCACCTTGTCCAACCCGGTCGGCGCGGCCCGGCAGGATCTCGCCGTCACGCGCCAGGGGGCCGACGCCATCGAGCTCACGCTCACCGACGAAGGCCTCCAGCAGTCGGTGGGCCGGGCGGTGGAGCAGAGCCTGGAAGTGATCCGCCAGCGCGTGGACCAGGTGGGCGTGGCCGAGCCCACGATCCAGCGCGTCGGCGCCGACCGCATCCTGGTGCAACTGCCCGGCCTGCAGGACCCGGCGCAGCTGCGCGCGCTGCTGGGCTCGACCGCCAAGATGAGCTTCCACCTGCTGGGCGACGGCGACAGCCCGGACGGCGTGCGCTCGCTGCAGGACAGCGAAGGCAACAGCTACCCGGTGCGCAACAGCGTGGCGCTGAGCGGCGACCGCCTGTCCGACGCCAGCGCCGGCTTCGACCCGCAGACCCGCGAGCCGGTCGTCAACTTCCGCTTCGACCGCGCCGGGGCCCGCGAATTTGCTGCCATCACCGAGGCCAACGTCGGCCGGCCTTTTGCCATCGTGCTGGACGGCAAGGTGCTCAGTGCCCCGGTGATCCGCGAACCCATCACCGGCGGCTCGGGCCAGATCTCGGGCAGCTTCACGGTGCAGGAGGCGGGCACGCTGTCGGCCCTGCTGCGGGCAGGCGCGCTGCCGGCCAAGCTGACCGTGATCGAAGAGCGCAGCGTCGGCGCCGACCTGGGCAGCGACGTGATCCACAAGGGCGTGGTCGCGGGCATCGCGGCCTTCGCGCTGGTGTTCCTGTTCATGTTCGTGCTTTACGGCGGCTGGGGGCTGGTGGCCAACGTGGCGCTGGCGCTCAATGTCGCCCTCACGATTGGGGGCATGAGCCTGCTGGGCGCGACGCTCACGCTGCCGGGCATTGCCGGCATCGTGCTGGGCATCGGCCTGGCGGTGGATGCGAACGTGCTGATCAAAGAGCGCATCCGGGAAGAGACGCTCAAGGGCAAGTCGGCGCTGCTGGCCATCGACGCCGGCTTCAAGCGCGCCTATGCCACGGTGATGGACAGCAACCTCACGGCGCTGATCGCCACGCTGCTGCTGTTCTGGTTCGGCTCGGGGCCGGTGCGCGGCTTCGCGATCACGATGGCACTCGGCATCGTGATCTCGATGTTCACCGCGGTCTCGGTGGTCAAGGTGATGATGCTGGCCATCGCGCGGCGCCGCCGCCTGAAGACGATCGCGATCAAGCCGCTGCTCGGCTTCCGCCCGGTGCCCGACGGCACGCAGTTCCGCTTCATGCGCGCCCGCTTCGTCGGGCTGGGCGTGTCGGCGCTGCTGGTCGCAGGCAGCGTGGCGCTGCTGTTCAAGCCGGGCCTGAACTTCGGCATCGACTTCCGCGGCGGCATCCAGATGGAAGTGGCGGCCACCGCGCCGGATGACCTTTCGCGCTACCGCGCCGCGCTGGACGGGCTGGGCCTGGGCGAAGTCTCGCTGCAGACCATGGGCAACGAAGGCCGGCTGCTGGTGCGGGTGGAACGCCAGCCCGGGGGCGAACAGGCGCAGACCGCGGCCGTGGAGAAGCTCAAGGCGGCCCTGCTCCAGGTCGACCCGGGCGCCGGCTTCGCCCGCACCGAGGTGGTGGGCCCGAAGGTGAGCGGCGAGCTGGCCCAGGCCGGCGTCATCGCCGTCATCCTGGCGACTTTGGCGATGCTGGTCTACATCTGGGTGCGCTTCGAGTGGCCGTTCGCGGTGGGGGCGATCCTGACGCTGGGGCTGGATGTCGTGCTCACGCTGGGCGTGTTCGCGCTGTCCGGGCTGGACTTCAGCCTGACCGCCATTGCCGCGCTGCTGACGCTGGTGGGCTATTCGGTGAACGACAAGGTGGTGGTGTACGACCGCATGCGCGAGAACCTGCGCAGCCTGCGCAAGCGCCCGCTGCGCGAGGTGATCGACCTGTCGATCAACCAGACGCTGACGCGCAGCCTCTACACCTCGGTCACCTCGTTCCTCGCGGTGCTGCCGCTGGCGGTGTGGGGCGGCTCGGCGGTGGCCAGCTTTGCCGTGCCGATGGCCTTCGGCATCGCCATCGCGGCGGCTTCGTCGGTGTTCATCGCGGCCCCGATCCTGCTGTTCCTGGGCGACTGGCGCGGCCGACGCGGCATCACGATGTTTGCGCCAGAGCCAGACGACGAGGCCGCAGGAGAGTTGCGTCGCAAGAGCCCCGCCGGTCCCTCATGAACACCCGAGGTCCTGACCGGGGGGACCGCGCGTTCCCTCGGTCGGTCGGTTGCCAATCAGCCTGACGGTCGCCGCTCGCCTCGGCGTGGTGAAGCCGCGCGCTGCGCGACGATGGCCTCGCGCAGCACGGTGGCCAGGGCCTGTGGCTGCTGCACCACGGCGTCGACGCCAGAGTCCCGCAGCCAGGCCGCTTCTTGCGCGCTGTCAGCCAGGGCGACGATGCGCAACTGGGGGTTGAGCAGCCGTGCCACTTCCAGGAGCGGACGCACGGTGGTGCTGTCCCCTCCCGGCACCACGAGCACAGCCGCATCGGCCACGTGGGCCTGGATCAGCGTCCCGGCCTCGGTCGCATCGCCGAACACGGCAGCGCGCCCCTGGCTGCGCAGCACTTCAACCGCGGCACGCTCGCGCTCGATGGCGACCACCGGCACCCCGGCTGCGATGAGCGCCTCCGCGAGCAGCCGGCTCGTCTCGCCGTGGGCGATGAGCACCACATGGCCTGCCAGATGCTGATCGCCGGTGTCCTAGGGCAGCTCAGCCAACGGGTCGTCGCGTGCTTCCAGCCGGCGAGCCAGGGCCGAGCGCGCGAGGATCCACCGGCGCAGCGGGTCAACGACCGAGAACAGGGCCGGATTGAGGGCGATGGACAGCAACGCACCGGCCACGACGAGGCTCATCGCCTCGGGGAGGACCAGACCGAGGGTGCCGGCCAACGCGATCAGGATGAAGCTGAACTCGCCGATCTGGGCCAAGGCCGCCGAGACGGTCAGTGCGCTGTTCAGCGGATAGCGCAAGGCCATCACGAGCACGGCCGCGGCAACGGACTTGCCCACCATGATGACCAAGGTGACTGCCAGCACCTGCAGCGGCCTGTCCAGGAGAAACTGCGGGTCGAACAGCATGCCGACCGACACGAAGAACAGCACCGCGAAGGCGTCGCGGAAGGGCAGCGATTCCTGCGCGGCGCGGTGGCTGAACTTCGACTCGCGCAACACCAGCCCGGCGAAGAATGCGCCCAGCGCCACGCTGACCCCGAAGATCGCGGAAGCACCGTAAGCGATGCTCACGGCGACGGCCATCACGCACAGGGTGAACAGTTCCCGAGAGCCCGTTGCCGAGATCTGCCAGAGAATCCAGGGCAGCGCCCGCCGACCCACGATCAACATCACGGCGACGAAACCCCCGACGGCCAGCAGCGTCTTTCCCAGCGCCGGAAGGAGTTCGCCCATCCCGCCGCCGCCGTTTTCAGCGACCAGCGTGGCCAGCACCGGCAGCAGCACCAGGACGATGACCATCGCGAGGTCCTCGACGATCAGCCAACCCACGGCGATGCGGCCATTGGGCGTCTCCAGGGCCCACGCGCTTCCAGGGCACGCAGGAGCACCACCGTGCTGGCGACCGAGAGCGACAGACCCAGCACCAGCGCCGCCGGCAGTTCCCAACCCCAGCTACGCGCCAGGCCGCCGCCCATGGCGGTGGCCACCGCCATCTGAACGACAGCGCCAGGCAAAGCCACGCTTTTGACGGCCAGCAGATCCTTGATCGAGAAGTGCATGCCGACACCGAACATCAGGAGCATCACCCCGATCTCGGCCAACTGCTGGGCCAAGGCGACGTCCGCCACGAACCCCGGCGTGTGCGGCCCGATGATCACGCCGGCAGCCAGGTAGCCGACGAGGGCCGCCAACCTGAGCCTTGCGGCCAGGAAGCCGAGCACTAGCGCGAACCCGAGGGCAACGGCCAGAGTGACAACAAGGGGCATCGGTGGGTGCACCCCGAATTCTCACATCCAGGCCATGGCAGGCATCGCCCGGGGGCCAAGACACGTCCGGTCTGGCGCTGTCTCGAGACCAGCCAGCGCAACCTGACCGTGCGGCCGCAGCGCCCCGGTCCGCGGTCAGCGGCGGAAGCGGTCGAACAGCGCAGCGGCGCCCAGCACAAGCCCCAGGATGATCAGGTTGGAGATGACACCGGCGGCCACCGCATCGGCCAGCGAGGCGTCGCCGCGCGGCAGGGTCGTCGGCAGGATCACCGCCACGAACACCACGCCCAGCAGCAGCGGCAGGACGCGGCCGGTGACGGCCGAGGTTCGGCGCATCGTGACGACCAGCGCGACGATCAGGCCGATGCGGAAGATGTCCGTGAGCTGGGAACTGATCAGTTCGACCACGTTGGGTGTTCCTCGATTCGTTGGGTGGGATGGTGCCAGCGCCGGATGGCGCAAGGGCAAGCCTTGCTGCGGCACAAAGAAAGCGACCATCGACCCCAAAAGGGCAGATGGTCGCCTGGCATTCGACGCCGCGCCGGAGCCCCTTCGCAGGGCGTCCGGCCGGGTCAGGTATGGAACCTCAGCGGGCGCTGTCGCCGGCGAAGATGTCCTTCTTGTGCGTGCCACCCGGCACGAAGATCGTGCCGATCACAACCGTCATCACGGCAATCACGATGGCGTACCACAGGCCGGAGTAGATGTTGCCGGTCTGGGCGGAGATCGCGAAAGCGGTCGCCGGCATCAAGCCGCCGAACCAGCCGTTGCCGATGTGATACGGCAGCGACAGGCCGGAGTAGCGGATCCGCGTCGGGAACATCTCCACCAACATCGCGGCAATCGGCCCGTAGACCATGGTTACCAGGATGACCAGGAAGGTCAGGATGGCCACGATGGTCAGCTTCTGCGCCGTGAAGATGTCGACGAAGTTCTGTGCCTTGGCCACCGTGGCGTTCTGGGCAGGCACCAGCGGATAACCCGCGTTCTTCAGCGCCGTGTTCAGGCTGGTGTCGAAAGCGGCCTTCGCCTTCTTCAACTCGTCGCCCGTCAGCTTGCCAGCGTCATAGGACTCGATCGTCACGTCGCCGACCTTCACCGTCGTCACGGTGGCGGCGGGATTGATGACCGTCTCGTAGTTCACCGAGGTTCGCGCCAGCTGCGCCTTGGCAATGTCGCAGGACGATGTGAACTTCACCGTGCCGGTCGGATTGAACTGGAACGAGCAATCCGTGGCCGATGCGTTCACCGTGACGGGGGTCTGGTGCGCAGCGTAGAGCGCCGGGTTGGCCGTCTTCGTGAGCAGGTTGAAGGCCGGCAGGAAAGTCACAGCGCCGATCAGGCAACCCGTCAGGATGATGGGCTTGCGACCGATGCGGTCAGACAAGGCGCCAAAGACCAGGAAGCCGCCAGTGCCCAGGATCAGCGACCAGGCCACCATGACGTTGGCGGTGAAGCTGTCCACCTTGATCACGTTCTGCATGAAGAACAGCGCGTAGAACTGGCCCGTGTACCAGACCACGGCCTGGCCTGCGACCAGGCCCAGCAGCGCGATCAGCGCGATCTTGCCGTTCTTCCAGTTGCCGAAGGCCTCACTCAACGGCGCCTTCGACGTGCGGCCTTCTTCCTTCATCTTCTTGAAGGCCGGGCTCTCGTTCATCTGCAGACGGATGTAGAGCGAGATCAGCAGCAGGAAGATCGAGCCGATGAACGGAACGCGCCAGCCCCAGGCGTTGAACGCCTTGACCATGGTGGGCGTGCCGTCGGCCATCAGCACCGCGACGCCGTCTTTCATCAACGGGACGTCGGGGTAGTTGCCGTTGACGTAGCCTTGCACCGACAGGATGACGATCAGCGACAGCAGCAGGCCCAGCGTGGCCGTGGTCTGGATGAAGGCCGTGAAGTAGCCGCGCTGGTTGGCCGGGGCGTGTTCGGCCACGTAGATGGCCGCGCCGCCGTACTCACCGCCGAGCGCCAGGCCCTGTGCCATGCGCAGCAGGATCAGGATGACCGGTGCCGCGGTGCCCCAGCTTTCGTAGTTGGGCAGCACGCCCACGAGGAAGGTCGAGACACCCATGATGACGATGGTCATCAGGAACGTGTACTTGCGGCCGATCATGTCGCCCAGCATGCCGAACACCAGTGCGCCGAACGGGCGCACGATGAAGCCTGCGGCAAACGCCAGCAGCGCAAAGACGTTGCGGGTGTTCTCGGGGAACGCGGTGAAGAACTGGGCGCCGATGATGGCTGCCAGTGCACCGTAGAGATAGAAGTCGTACCACTCGAAGATGGTGCCGGCCGAGGAGGCCATGATGACCTTCTTTTCCTCGGCGGTCATGGGCCGCGATCGCTCGCGTACGTTCGTTGAAAATTCAGTGGCCATGGGTGTCTCCGGAAAAAATTCCAGGCAGAAGACCTCTGCCTGGCTCCGGTCGCACTATCTGCAGGGTCACTGACCGTTTGCTGACGCTTTCCGCCCTGGCGGCCTAACCAAGGGTATGTGCTTATGCAAGCACACCCCTGAAGTCAATGCCCGCTGGCCCCGGCGGCGCCGATGCCGGTTTCCGAACGCACCTGCTGGGCGATGAAGCCAGCGCGGTCCTTGGCGCCACGCACGCTGCTGTCCAGGATGCTGAACAGCCAGATGCCGACGAAGCCGATGGTCATGCTGAACAGCGCCGGGCTGGCATACGGGAACAGGGCGCTGCCCTTCGGGTTGCCGAGCGTGGCTTCCCACACGGCGGGCGACACCACGGTCAAGGCCACCGAGCTGATCAAGCCCAGGAAGCCGCCGATCACCGCACCGCGCGTGGTGCAGCCCTTCCACAGCACGCTCATCAAGAGCACCGGGAAGTTGGCGCTGGCGGCAATGGCGAAGGCCAGGCTCACCATGAAGGCGATGTTCTGCTTTTCGAAGGCGATGCCCAGCACCACGGCGACGACGCCCAGGCCGATGGTGGTGATCTTCGACACCCGCAGCTCGGCCTTGCTGTCGGCCTGCCCCTTCTTCACCACCGTGGCGTAGATGTCGTGCGACACCGCGCTGGCACCCGACAGCGTGAGACCGGCCACCACGGCCAGGATGGTGGCGAAAGCCACCGCGCTGATGAAGCCCAGGAAGACGTTGCCGCCCACCGCATTGGCCAGGTGGATGGCCGCCATGTTGTTGCCGCCCAGCAGGCCGCCCTTGGCGTCGAGGAAGCTGGGGTTGGTGAGGACGAAGGTGATGGCACCGAAGCCGATGATGAAGGTCAGGATGTAGAAGTAGCCGATCCAGGTGGTGGCCCAGAGCACGCTCTTGCGTGCTTCCTTGGCGTTGGGCACGGTGAAGAAGCGCATCAGGATGTGCGGCAGGCCGGCGGTGCCGAACATCAGCGCCATGCCGAAGCTGATGGCACTGATCGGGTCCTTCACGAAGCCGCCCGGGCCCATGATGGCGTTGCCCAGCTTGCTGGCTTCCTCGGCCGTCTTGCCGCCTTCCAGGGCGAGGTCGGTCTTGATCTTCACGGCGCCGGCGAACATGGCTTCCGGGCTGAAACCGAAGTGCCAGAGCACCGCACCGGCCATGAAGGTGGCACCGCACAGCAGCATGATGGCCTTGATGATCTGCACCCAGGTGGTGGCCGTCATGCCGCCGAAGAGCACGTAGACCATCATCAGCGCACCCACGATGACGACCGCGATCCAGTACTCCAGCCCGAACAGCAGCTTGATGAGCTGGCCCGCGCCGACCATCTGCGCGATCAGATAGAACGCCACCACCACCAGCGTGCCGCTGGCCGCGAACACGCGCACCGGGGTCTGGTCGAAGCGGAAGGCGGCGACGTCGGCGAAGGTGAACTTGCCCAGGTTGCGCAGGCGTTCGGCCAGCAGGAAGGTGACGATGGGCCAGCCGACCAGGAAACCGATGGAGTAGATCAAGCCGTCGAAACCGCTGGCCATCACCGCTGCGCTGATGCCCAGGAACGACGCCGCGCTCATGTAGTCGCCCGCGATGGCCAGCCCGTTCTGGAAGCCGGTGATGCCGCCACCGGCGGTATAGAAATCGGCCGTGCTCTTGGTCTTGGCCGCCGCCCACTTGGTGATGAAGAGCGTGAAGACGACGAAGGCCCCGAACATGCCGATGGCCGTCCAGTTGGTGGCCTGCTTGGTGGCCTGGCCCAGGTCGGCGCCGGCGGCCAGGGCCGCACCGGCGCCGGCCAGCGTCGTCAGTGCGACGAGGAAGAAGGTCGAGCGCTTCATCACAGCACCGCCTTGTTGATCTCGGCCTGCAGGCGGTCGAACTCGTTGTTCGCCCGGTTCACGTAGAGGCCGGTGATGACGACGGTGAAGACGATCACGCCCAGGCCGAGCGGCATGCCCAGGGTCATGACGCCGTCGCCCAGCCGGGTGGCCAGCAAGGGCTTGTTGAAGGCCACCAGCAGGATGAAGCCGTAGTAGACGACCAGCATCGCCAGCGTCAACCACAGGCCGAAAGCCGTGCGCTTGCGCTTGAGTTCCTGGTACCTGGGAAGGGCGGCGATTCGCTGCGCCAGATCGTTTTGCATGGCTTGTCTCCTGCAAGGGTGTGGAACGCCACCGACCGGCGGCGAACGTCCCCACTCTGCGCGCGGATACTGAGCCCCCGCTGACGCGGTGCTGAACCGAAACTGACGGTTCGCGTCCGGCCGGTCAGGTCGCCGGGCCGGCTTTCACGGCCCGACGAACCCCCGGTCGCTCGGCGGCCGCGTCAGACCAGGCCGGGCCGTCGAACCAGGGGTCGGCGGCCAGGGCCTCGCGCAGCATGGGCAGCGCGTCCAGGCCCCAGAAGAGCCGGCCTTCGCACACCCAGGCGGGCACGCCGAACACGCCCAGCGCCAGGGCTTCGTCGGTGGCAGAGCGCAAGGCCTGCTTGACGGCTTCGGACTGCGGGTCGAGCCGTGGCGCGATTTGCAGGGTCAGTGCCGCCAGGCGTTCAGGGGCGTTGGCATCGGCGCCGTCGGCCGCCCAGACATGCTCGAACAGGGCCTGCACGACACGCCGGCTCGGGCCGGCCGAGCCTTCGGGCGTGCAGGCCACCGCCAGCCGCTGCAGGGCCAGGGGGTTGAAGGGATGCTGCGCCGGCAGCCGCAGGCGCAGGCCCTGGCGCTGCGCCAGCCACTGCACCTGGCGGTAGGTCCATGCCCGCTTGGGCGAAATCTCGGCCGGACCCTTCTGGCCCCAGTGCTGCAGCACGCCGCCCAGCAGCAGCGGCCGGTAGTCGACGGTGTAACTGAGGCCCTGCAGTGCCTGCGGCATGGCGTCGAAGGCCAGCCAGGCATAGGGCGAGATGCAGTCGAACCAGAAGTCGATGCGCTTCACGGCGCGGCCTGCCCGCCGGCGGCGCCGCCTTGCTGCAGCCAGAGCACGCGTCGCTGCGGCAGCAGGGCCAGCACGGCGTGCTTGTCGTCTTCGTCGAGAACCGACCAGAAGGCGATCTCGTCGAGCGTGCGCAGGCAGCCGCGGCACCAGCCGCTGGCCTCGTCCATCTGGCAGACATTGACGCAGGGGCTGGCGGCGGGTGCGGTCATGCCGGCACCTGTGAACGCCGGGCCAGCAGCGCCCTGGCGGCGCGCGAAGCGGGTGGCCGGCCCAGCACCTGGCTGATGAAGGCGCCGGCGTCGACCAGGGCGTCGAGGTCGTGCCCGGTGTCGATGCCCATGCCCTGCAGCATGAAGACCACGTCTTCGGTGGCCACGTTGCCGGTGGCGCCCTTGGCATAGGGGCAGCCGCCCAGCCCGGCGATGCTGGTGTCGAAGACGTGCACGCCCAGCGCCAGGCTGGCGTGGATGTTGGCCAGGGCCTGGCCGTAGGTGTCGTGGAAGTGCCCGCTGACCTCGTCCAGCGGGTAGTGCCTCAGGGCGCGTTCGAGCGCCGCCTGCACCCGCCGCGGCGTGCCGACGCCGATGGTGTCGGCAATGCCGACATGGTCGACCCCGATGCCGCGCATCAGCCGCACCACGCGCTCCACCTCGTCGAGCGACACCTCGCCCTGGTAGGGGCAACCCAGGGCACAGGACACGGCGCCCCGAACCTTCAGACCGGCCTCGTGGGCGGCCGCGACGACGGGGCGGAAGCGCTCGATGCTTTCCTCGACGCTGCAGTTGATGTTCTTCTGGCTGAAGGCCTCGCTGGCCGCGCCGAACACCACCACTTCGTGGGCGCGCTGTGCGGCCGGTGCCGACAGCGCGGCTTCCAGGCCTTTCAGGTTCGGCACGAGGACGGCGTAACGAACGCCCGGGGCACGCTCGATGCCCGCCATCACCTGGGCGTTGTCGGCCATCTGCGGCACCCACTTCGGGCTGACGAAGCTGGTGACTTCGATCTCCCGGCAACCCGCGGCCTGCAGGCGGTGGACGAGTTCGACCTTGGCAGCCGCGGGCACGGGCTGCGCTTCGTTCTGCAGTCCGTCGCGCGGGCCGACCTCGACCAGGGTGACATGCTTGGGGTTCATGGGAGCAGCTTTTCGCGAAAGGTTCCGCACCCAGTGTGCCGCAACTGCCGACCCCCCCGCGAATGCGTGGGTGGCTGCGGTGAGCCGACACTGGCAGGCATCGGGCCGCGGGAGCACACTGCAAGGCCTCGCGTCTGGTGTGCCCCATGAACCTTCGTCGCTGTCTGCGCATTGCCGAACGCCTGCAACCGCCCTTCGAGCAGCACACCGGCATCGCCATCGACCTGCAGCGCATGGTCAGTGACGGCAGCTATGCGCTGGACGTGCTGACCGTGTGCGAAGCCGAGCCCGAAGGCCCGCTGGCTGCCCTGGCCCGGCAGTTCCGGCTGGCGTTGGCCGAACCGCCCAGCGACGAGGCACTGAAATCCCCGGCGGCCGACACCACAAGCACCGCCGGGTGGGACGCCGACAGCACCGGCTTCGGCGCCAGCCGCAATCCGTCATCCACCCATTCAGCCTTCGACGAAGCCCGCCGAGCGGCGCGCGCGGCGCGCCAGTCGCCGGGCTGGATGTCTCCGGCGCGCTGGCTGGGCACCGACAGCTGAGCCCGGCTCAGGCCGGCGCAGCCAGCCGCAGCAATTCGTCGCCTTCGGCCACCAGGTCGCCCACCGCGTAGCGCAGTTCGGCCACCACGCCGTCGCGCGGGGCGTGCAGGGTGTGCTCCATCTTCATGGCCTCCATCACCGCCACCGCCTGGCCGCGTTGCACCGTGGCCCCGGCCGCCACCAGGAACGACACCACCTTGCCTGGCATCGGTGCCGCCAGACGCCCGGCCTCGCCGGCCGCGTCGCCGGCGTGGGCCAGCGGGTCGACCACGGCCACCAGTGCACTGCCCGCCGCGGCGAACACCGCGACGCTGTCACCGCGTGCGTAGACGGCCAGCTCGTGGCGGCCATCGCCCAGCGTGATGTCGAAACGGTCCGGCCCCAGCGGCCCCAGCGGCTGCACCGCCAGCGGCCAGACCTGCCCGGCCACGCGCAGGGCCAGGCCGCCGGCGTGCTGGCGCTGCAGCGCAGCGGGCAGGGGCTGGCCGTTTTGTTCCAGGTTCAGTGGACGTTCGGCGGTGCCGAACAGGCGCCAGCCGTCGCGGCGCGACCAGGGGTCGCTGTCCTCCAGCAGGGCTTCGGCGGCCAGCACCTGCGCGGCCACGCCAGCAGCGGCGAGTTCGGGCGCCAGCGGCGGCGCCTGGAACAGCGCGGCGTGTTCACGTTCGATCAGGGCGGTGTCCAGGTCGGCGGTGGCGAAGGCGGTGGTGCCCACCACCCGGCGCAGGAAGGCGACGTTGCTGTGCAGACCCATCAGGTGGGTGTCGCGCAGCGCCGCGTCAAGCCGCGCCAGCGCCTGCGCGCGGTCGGCGCCCCAGACGATCAGCTTGGCGATCATCGAGTCGTAGTGCGGGCTGACCGCGTCGCCTTCGCCGAAACCGCTGTCCACGCGGGGCAGGTCCTCGCTGCGCGTGAAGGCCACGTGCGCCGGCCAGCGCGCCACCAGCAGCGTGCCGGTGGCGGGCAGGAAGCTGGCGTCGGGGTTCTCGGCGCAGATGCGGGCTTCGATGGCGTGGCCGTGCATCTGCACCTGGGCCTGGGTCAGCGGCAGCGGTTCGCCGCTGGCCACGCGCAGCTGCCATTCGACCAGGTCGAGGCCGGTGACGGCTTCCGTCACCGGATGCTCCACCTGCAGCCGGGTGTTCATCTCCATGAAATAGGCGCGGATGTCGCCGTCGTCCAGCTCCTCGGCGACGAACTCGACCGTGCCCGCACCGACATAGCCCACCGCGCGCGCCGCGGCCACGGCGGCGGCGCCGAGCTCGGCGCGCCGGGCCGCCGTCAGGCCCGGGGCCGGCGACTCTTCGAGCACCTTCTGGTGGCGGCGCTGCACCGAGCAGTCGCGCTCGCCCAGGTGGATGACGTTGCCGTGGGTGTCGCCGAAGACCTGGATCTCGATGTGTCGCGGGCGCAGCACATAACGCTCGACCAGCACGTGGGCATTGCCGAAGCTGGCCTGCGCCTCGCGCTGGCAGCTGGCCAGCGCGGCTTCGAAGTCCTCGGCACGGTCGACCCGGCGCATGCCCTTTCCGCCGCCGCCGGCGCTGGCCTTGATCAGCACCGGGTAGCCGATGCCGGCGGCCTGTGCGACCAGGAAGGCCGGGGTGTTGTCGTCGCCGTGATAACCCGGCACCAGGGGCACGCCGGCCTTTTCCATCAACGCCTTGGCCGCGCTCTTGCTGCCCATCGCGGCGATGGCCGAGGCCGGCGGGCCGATGAAGACGATGCCGGCCTGGGCGCAGGCCCGCGCGAAGTCCTCGTTCTCGCTGAGGAAGCCGTAGCCGGGATGGACGGCCCGCGCGCCGGTGGCCTGGGCAGCGGCGATGATGCGCTGCCACTGCAGGTAGCTGTCGCGCGGCGCGTTGCCGCCCAGGTGCACGGCTTCGTCGCAGGCCCGGACATGGCGCGCATGGGCATCGGCGTCGGAATACACCGCCACGGTGCGCACGCCCAGGCGGCGGGCCGTGGCCGCGACGCGGCAGGCGATCTCGCCGCGGTTGGCGATCAGGATCTTCTTGAACATCGTCATGTCTCCTGCGGCCGCATTGTGGGCAGGAAACGCCGCAGCAGGCCGCGCAGGAACTTGAACAGCACGACGATCAGCACCACCGCCAGCAGCAGTGCCAGGGCCAGCGCCGGCAAGAACCACAAGGGGTGCTCCCAGGCCAGCCACAGCATCACCGGCACCGCGGCGTCGCCGGCCAGGGACAAGGCGATGTTCGAGAAGGGTTCCGGGCTGGTGTTGGCCGCCGCGCGCGTGGTGGCCTTGGCGGCGTGCGAGGTGGCGGCCAGGGTGCCCCCGGCGAGCGCGGCGATCAGCATCCAGGCCTGCGACACATCCTGTTCGCTGCCCATGCCCGGAACACCGTCCACGCCACCCACCCCGCTGAACACACCGGCGGCCAGCGCGGCGCCGGCAGGGATGCGGATGAAGGTGTGCACCGCATCCCAGAGGCTGTCGACCCCCGGGATCTTGTCGGCCACGAACTCCAGCGCGAACATCAGGAAGCTGGCGCCCAGCACCAGCGGGTGCTGCAGCAGCTTCAGCCCGTCGGGCAGCGGCACCCAGCCCAGGAAACCGGCGGCGCCGACCAGGAACACCACCGCGTACAGGCGCATGCCGCTGGCCCAGCCCAGGGCGGCGGCCAGCGCGGCCAGGTGGGTGAGGTCGAGGCTCATGGCGGCATCATGCGCGCGGTGCGTTGCTGTGCTGGATCAACGCCAGGCCGGGTCGCGCTTGGCCAAGAAAGCCTGCACGCCTTCGCGGCCTTCTTCGCTGGCGCGGATGTCGGCGATGCGGCGTGCCGTGTCGGCCCGCAGCGCGGCGTCGATGGGCCGGCCGGCGATGTCCTGCACCAGCCGCTTGCAGGCCTTCACCGCGGCCGGGCCGTTGGCGACGACCTGGGCGACGAGGTCCGCGAGCGTCGCGTCCAGCGTGTCGGCCGTGGCGAGCGCGTGCACGAAGCCGAGCGCCTGCGCCTGCGCGGCGCTGAACCGTTCGGCGGTGACGAAGTAGCGGCGCGAGGCCTGTTCACCCAGCGCGCGCACGACGTAGGGGCCGATGGTGGCCGGCAGCAGCCCGAGCCGGGCTTCGCTCAGGCAGAAATGGGCCGCATCGCTGGCCACCAGCACGTCGCACACCGCCGCCAGGCCCACGCCCCCGGCATAGCAGTCGCCGTGGATGCGGCCCAGCACCGGCACCGGGCAGCTGTAGATCGTCCACAGCATCTCGGCCAGGCCGGTGGCGTCGGCGTGGTTCTCGTCCCAGCTGTAGCCGGCCATGGCGCGCATCCACGACAGGTCGGCGCCGGCGCAGAAGGCCTTGCCGTGGCCGGCCAGGACGATGACGCGCAGGCCAGGGTCGGCACCCAGCGTGCTGAATGCGGCCGTGAGTTCCTGGATCACGCCGTCGTTGAAGGCGTTGCGCACCTCGGGGCGGTTGAGCCAGACCTCGGCGACGTGGAGGCTGGTACGGCGGATGTCGAGGGTGCTGCTCATCGTCTGCAAGGCCGTGGGCTCGGGCCGGCTTCAGTGTTTCCAGCTGCGCAGGCCGCGCAGGTCTTCGAAGGCCTGGAAGTCGCGATCGCGGTGCAGCAGCGCGTAATCGCGCTCGATGCAGAAGGCGGCCACCAGCACGTCGATGGGGCTGCGCACCGTGACGCCCTGCGCCCGCAGGCTGCGGTAGTGCTGGGCCGCGGCCAGCGCCAGGTCTGCGCTCGCGGTGCCTTCCACGGTCAGGCTTTCCAGCAAGCGCCGGGCAGCGCGGTAAGGCGCTTCATGCCGGAAGCCGCGCAGCACTTCGTAAAGCACGAGATCCGGCACGACCAGGCGCACCTCGCCATGGTCGAGCATCAGCGACAGCTGCTCCACGGCCGGGTGCTCGGCGTTGTTGAAGAAGTCAATCCAGACGCTGGAGTCCACGACGAGCATGCGCGGCGCCCCGGGTTCACCGACGAGCGCGGCGCGGCGCGGCGTACGGCGGGGCTGCGGGTGCCTGGACTGCGCGCGATGCGGCGGCAGCCGGCGCAGCATCGGGCGCCGGTTGGGTCCAGTCGATGCTTTCGTCGCCCTCCCATTTGAGCTTGCCGCGCCACTTCAGGATTTCGCGGTACGCGGCCTGACGCGCCAGCAGGCGCAAGCCGGCCTCGACCGCTTCCTTTTTCGTGGTGTAAGGGCCGGCGGCCATTGCCTGGGCCATCAGCTCGTCATCGATCTCGATGTTGGTGCGCACGATGTGTACCGAGTGTCAACTTGACACACATCGTACGCTACATGCGGAAGACGCCGAAGTGCGGCGTTTCCGGAATGGGCGCATTCAGGCTGGCGCTGAGGCCCAGTGCCAGCACGCGGCGGGTGTCGGCCGGGTCGATGATGCCGTCGTCCCAGAGCCGCGCGCTGGCGTAGTACGGGTGCGCCTGGGTGTTGAACTGCTCCAGGATGGGCCGCTTGAACGCCGCTTCTTCCTCGGCGGCCCACTGCCCGCCCTTGGCCTCGATGCCATCGCGCTTCACCGTGGCCAGCACGCTGGCGGCCTGTTCGCCGCCCATCACGCCGATGCGCGCGTTCGGCCACATCCACAGCAGACGCGGGCTGTAGGCACGGCCGCACATGCCGTAGTTGCCAGCGCCGAAGCTGCCGCCGATGATGACCGTGAACTTGGGCACCGTGGCCGTGGCCACGGCCGTGACCATCTTCGCGCCGTGCTTGGCGATGCCATCGGCCTCGTACTTCCTGCCCACCATGAAGCCGGTGATGTTCTGCAGGAAGACCAGCGGCACGCGGCGCTGGCAGCACAGCTCGATGAAGTGCGCACCCTTCTGCGCGCTTTCGCCGAACAGCACGCCGTTGTTGGCGACGATGCCCACCGGCATGCCTTCGATGTGGGCGAAGCCGGTGACCAGGGTGGCACCGAAGCGGGCCTTGAACTCGTCGAACTCCGACGCGTCCACGATGCGGGCGATGATCTCGCGCACGTCGAAGGGCTTGCGTGCATCGGTGGGAATCACGCCGTGCAGTTCGGTGGCGTCGAACAAGGGTGGCCGGGCCGGTTGCAGCTTCAGCGGCTGCGGCTTGCACCAGTTCAGGTTGGCCACCGCGGCGCGGGCGATCGCCAGCGCGTGCAGGTCGTTTTCGGCCAGGTGGTCGGCCACGCCGGACAGCCGCGTGTGCACGTCGCCACCGCCCAGGTCTTCGGCGCTCACCACCTCGCCCGTGGCCGCCTTCACCAAAGGCGGGCCGGCCAGGAAGATGGTGCCCTGGTTCTTGACGATGATGGTCTCGTCGCTCATGGCCGGCACGTAGGCGCCGCCGGCGGTGCAGCTGCCCATCACCACCGCCAGCTGCGGAATGCCCAGCGCCGACATCTGCGCCTGGTTGTAGAAGATGCGGCCGAAGTGGTCGCGGTCGGGAAACACCTCGTCCTGGTTGGGCAGGTTGGCGCCGCCGCTGTCGACCAGGTAGATGCAGGGCAGCCGGTTCTGCTGCGCCACTTCCTGCGCGCGCAGGTGCTTCTTCACCGTGATGGGGTAGTAGGTGCCGCCCTTGACGGTGGCGTCGTTGCAGACGATGACGCACTCGACGCCGCTGACGCGGCCGATGCCGGCGATGACGCCGCCGCCGGGCGCGGCGTTGTCATACAGGCCGAGCCCGGCCAGCGGCGCGATCTCGAGGAAGGGCGTGTCGGGGTCGAGCAGCCGGTCGACGCGGTCGCGCGGCAGCAGCTTGCCGCGTGCCGTGTGGCGCGCCCTGGCGACCTCGCCGCCGCCCTGCGCCACCTGCGCCAGCCGGGTCTGCAGGTCGTCGACCAGCGTGCGCATGTGGGCGGCGTGGGCCTTGAAGTCGTCGGAGCGGGGGTTGAGCTTGCTGCTGAGCTTGGGCATGGGCGACGGTCTGGATGCAAGAGGCAGCGGTGATGCTAAGCCGCGCCTAGAACGGACCCTGCGCCAGCCAGCGCTCGATCTGGGCGCGGCGGTCGTTGCCCCAGAACGGCTCGCCGTCGACCTTGAAGAAGGGCGCGCCGAACACGCCGCCGGCAATGGCCTCGTCGTTGGCCTGCTTCAGCCGGGCTTTCCACCGGCCGTCGGCGCAGACCGACTGCACGGTGTCGGCGTCCAGCCCCTGCGCCATGGCCAGGCCGGCCAGGCCTGCGGGCTGGTGCAGGGGCAGTTGCTGCGTGAACACCCCGCGCAACCCGGCGCTGGCCCAGCGCGCCGCGGCGGCTTCACCCTGGGTGGCCTGCAGCCACCAGAACACCCGCGCCGCGTTCTGCGTGGGCAGCGGAAACTCCGGCGGCGCCACGTAGGGCAGGCCTTCGAAACGGGCCGAGCGGGCGAAGTCGCGCATGGAATACACGCCCTTCAGCGGATAGGCCACCGGCGGCTTCAGCTCCGCCGCCTGAAAGGTCGCCCCCAGCAGGACGGCATGGCGGCGCACGGTTCGCCCGTGCCGCGCCGCGACGGCGTCGACCCATTCGTTGGCGATGTACGAGTAGGGCGAAGAAAAATCGAACCAGAAGTCGATGGCGGCAAGGGGCGGTGCGGGCATGGCGGCGGCTTGGCGAGAAGGCTGGGCTCGGGCACGCAAGCCTGTCGGGCTTGCGACAGATCAGCATAGCCGCGCCCAGGCCGGCCTAGCATGCATGAATGCCCTGGACATTCTGGATGGACGCCACACTGGCGCTGGCGGCGCTGTTGCCGGCGCTGGCCCTGCGGCCCTGGCGTGTCCTGCCTGCGGGCGGCCCGCCCTGGCCCTGGCTGGCCTGGTGGGCGGCGCTGCCGGCACTGTGGGGCGTGGACGGCGTCACCGGCCAGAGCCTGGCTCAGCCCATTTCCGGCGCCAGCCTGCTGACGCTGATGGCAGGCTGGCCGCTGGCGGTGCTGGCCATCCTGCCAGCGGCGGCCGTCACCGGCTGGCTTGCCGGGTTGCCACCCGAACTGGCCTTGCAGCGTGGCGTGTGGCTGGGCATCGTTCCGGCCACCCTGGCGCTGGCCTTCGGTGCGGCACTGCGGCGCTGGCTGCCGAACCACCTGTTCATCTACATCCTGGGCCGCGGGTTCTTCGCCACCGGTCTGGCCGGCGCCGTGGCCGCCATCGGCCAGATGCTGCTGCACGAGGGGCCGGAAAGCCTGCATCAGGGCGACCTGCTGCTGGCACGCGTGCTCACGGCCTCTGGCGACGCCTTCATCACCGGCATGCTCGTGAGCATCTTCGTGGCCTTCAGGCCGCACTGGCTGGCCACCTACGCCGACCGGATCTATCTGCTGCCGCCGAAGGCGTGAGGTGAGGGCCCGCGCCGTAGCGCCAAGCCGGGGCTCTCACTTCTTCCAGAAGCGCGCCGTGAACAGCACCAGCACCGCAAACAACTCGAGCCGCCCCAGCAACATGGTCGCGCTGCAGACCCAGGTCTGGAAGTCGCTCAGGACCTGGAAGTTGTTCGCGGGTCCGACCTGGCCCAGGCCGGGGCCGGTGTTGTTGATGCAGGCAATGACGGCGGTGAAGGCCGTCAGCACATCCAGCCCGCTGGCCAGCAGCAGCAGAGTGGCCCCGGTGATGACGGCGCCGTAGACCAGCATGAAGGCCAGCACCGACTGCAAGACGCGCGCGTCGACGATGGCGCCGCCCAGCGTCACCGGAGTCACGGCGCGCGGGTGCACGATGCGTGTCATTTCGCTGCGCGCCTGCTTCAACAGCAACAGCGCACGGACCATCTTGATGCCGCCGCCGGTGCTGCCGGCACTCGTGGCAAAACAGCACAGGAACAGCATCATCACTGGGGCGAAGATCGGCCATTGCGCGTAGTCCACCGATGCCAGACCGGTGGTGGTGGCGATCGACACGACGTTGAAGGCCGAATGCCGCAGCGATTCCAGGAACGTGGGGTACACGCCGTGCAGCTGCAGGAAGACCGCGATGCCGAAGACCGACACCACCATCAACAGCAGGAAGCTGCGCGCTTCCAGGTCTTGCCACAGGCCGCGCAGCGAACGCCGGCGTAGCGCCACGAAGTACAGCGCGAAGTTCACGCCCGAGACCAGCATGAAGAAGATCGCCACCGCTTCGATCGAGGGCGAATTGAAGTAGCCGAAGCTGGCGTCATACGCGGCAAAGCCGCCCAGGCCCATCGTCGAGCACATGTGCATGAAGGCGTCGGCCCAGCCCATGCCGGCGGCGCGGTAGGCAAAGAAGCACAGCAGAGCGATGCCGAAGTACACCGCCCACAGGCCGCGCGCCGTCTCGGCAATGCGCGGCGTGAGCTTGGTGTCCTTCATCGGGCCGGGCGTCTCGGCCTTGAAGATCTGGCTGCCGCCCACGCCCAGCAGCGGCAGGATCGCCACCGCCAGCACGAGGATGCCCATGCCGCCCAGCAGCACCATGAAGCAGCGCCAGACGTTGATGGACCGCGGCATGGTGTCCAGGCCCGTCAGCACCGTGGCGCCAGTGGTGGTGAGACCGGACATGGCCTCGAAGTAGGCATCGGTGAAGCTCAGCCCGGGCAGGTGGAACATCAGCGGCAGGCTGCCGAAGGCCGGCAACACCGACCACACCAGGGCCACCAGCAGGAAGCCGTCGCGCGGTTGCAGTTCGCGCCGGCCCACACGGCGCAGGCCGAAGAACAGCAGCGCGCCGCTGAGGGCGGTGAGCGTCATTGCCTGCACGTACGAGCCATGGGCCGGGTCATTCCCGACCCATGCAAACGCCAGCGGCACGGCCATGGTCACCGCGAACAGCATCAGCACGCCGCCGAGCACGGCAAAGACGGGGGCGTAATGCTTCATACAGCCGGGCAAAGTGAACAACCAAGCTTCACGCTGCGGATCCGGCTCTGCCGGTCCGCTGGCGGACGGCCCCATTGGGGGGTAGCGAGCGCCAGCGAGCTTGCGGGCCCCATTTCAGCCGAAGAAAGTGGCGCTCACTTGGAACAGGCGTTCCACCGCAGGGATGCTGCGTTTGCGAGGGATGAACACGATAACGTGGTCCAGCGGCTGCACCACGGTATCGTGGTGCGCGATCAGCACCTGCGGCCGGGCCTCGCCCTCGGCGGCTTCGCTGCCGTCGGGCCGGTGCAGGCCGCGCACGATGGCGCCGATCTGCGCGCCATCGGGCATCTCGATCTGTTCCAGCCGGCGCCCGGCCATGCGGCAGGTGGTGCGGTCGCCGCGGACGATTCCTTCCAGCGCCTCGGCCGCGCCGCGGCGCAGGCTGTGCACGGCTTCGACGTCGCCTCGGCGCACGAAAGCCAGCAGCTCGCCCAGCACCGCGTGCGCCGGCGAGATGGCGATGTCGATCTGCGTGCCCTGCACCAGGTCGGCATAGGCTTGGCGGTTGATGAGCGCGAACACCCGCTTAGCGCCCATGCGCTTGGCCAGCAAGCAAGCCATGATATTGTCTTCGTCGTCGCTTGTCAGGGCCAGGAAGAGGTCCATGTCGCGGACATTCTCATCTTCCATCAGGTCTTCATCGGTGCTGTCGCCCTGCAACACGAGCACGTCGCTGTTCAGCTGGCTAACGAGGTATTCGCAGCGCTTGCGGTCGGTCTCGATGAGCTTGATCTGATACTGGTCCTGGATCTCGCGCGCCAGGCGCAGGCCCACCCGGCCCCCGCCCGCGATCATCACGCGCTTAACGGGCTCGTCGCGCTTTCGCAGCACGCTCAGCACGCTGCGGATGTGCTCGGTGGCAGCGAGCACGAAGACTTCGTCGCCCGGCTCCACGCGCGTGTCGCCGCGCAGATCGGTCACGACCCGCTCGCGCCCGCCCTGCTGGCGGTAGATGGCGACGATGCGCAGGTCGATGTCGGGCAGCAGCTGCGGGATCTCGGCCAACGTGTGCTGCACGAGCGGCCCGCCGGCCACCGCGCGCACGGCGATCAGGCTGACCAGCCCGTGCGCGAACTCCAGGACCTGCAGGGCTTCTGGATACTCGACGAGCTTGCGGATGTACGCGGTGACACTCTGCTCGGGACAGATCACTTCGTCGACGGCGAAGCCTTCCTTGCCCAGCAGCGGGCTGCCGTTCTGGAATTCGGGGCTGCGGATGCGGGCGATGGTGGTGGGCACGTTGAACAGGTCGTGCCCGACCTTACAGACCACCAGGTTAGTCTCGTCCATCGGGGCGCACGAGATCAGCATGTCGGCGTCCTCGATGCCGGCGTCGCGCAGCACGCTGGGCTGGATGCCGTTGCCGCACACGCCACGCAGGTCCAGGCGTTCCTGCAGCGCCTGCAGCCGCACCGGGTCGGTATCGATGACGGTGATGTCGTTGCGCTCGGAGACCAGGCTTTCGGCCACGCTCTCGCCCACGCGGCCGGCCCCGAGGATCACGATTTTCATGCGCTGAGTTTAGGGTGGGCAGCCGGGTACAGGCGCCCGAGTGTCTCGCGCACGGCCATGCTCAGCAAGGGCTGCAACTCGGCCGCCAGAGGCGCGGGGTCGGCTGCGGCCGCCTTCGGGTCGCGCGCAGCCCACAGCGCCTGCAATGCCGCCTGCTGCGCCAGCAGCGCCTCGGCCACGGTCCCCGGCCAGTGCGCAGGCGCTTCGCCCTGCACCCATTCGCCGCGGCCACGGCCGAAATGGGCCACCGCCAGGTAGCGCAGCAAAGCCTGTTCGACCAGTGCCACCAGCGCTTCGTCGGCCACGTGCAGCCAGCTCTGGTCGGTGCCACGGACGACGTTGACCAACCGCGCCAGACCCCCCGCACCCAGCGCGCCGATGACCCCCCCGGCGAGCATGCCCCCACCCAGCGTGAGGCCGCCGCTGGCGAGATCGGCCTTCAGGCCGGTGAGCAAGCCGCCGACGACACCGGCCAGCACCGAGACCTTCTTCTCGTCGACGCGGGCGCGCAGGTTGAACATCGTGGGCGCCCGCTGCAGGAATTCCTCGCGCGCCTGGCCGCCGATGCCGTGCAGGGCGAGCAGGCGGTCGGTGAGCTCGCGCATGCCCGCCTGCAGCTGCGCTGCCAGCGCCTGCCGGGCCGCTTCGGCGCGCTGGCCCGAGGGCTGCACCTCGCGCGACAGCGCCATCTGCGCCAGGCCCTGCGCCAGCGCCTGCATGGCGGCGTCGAAGCGCTGCTCGTTGCGCATGTCCCAGGCCTGGCCCAGGCGCTGCATGGCCGCGGCCTTGTCAGCGGGCAGCAGGCGCTGCACGGCGCGCAGCAAGGTCTGCTCGTGCACCCAGCAGCGCGCAAAGGCGTCCAGCGGCAGCACCGCCTGCACCCGCGGCCAGCGCGCAAGATGGTCGCGCCAGGCCTGCACTTCTTCGGCCTCGATGTCGGGGCCGCGGGGTTCGCCCAGCTGGTTCAGCAGCACCAGCACGGGTTTGCCGACCCAGGCGAGCAGGTCCATCTCGGGCGCCACGTAGCCGGCCCCGGCCGGGCTTTCGGCGGCGTTGACGAGATACAGCACCACATCGCTTTCGGCCTGCACATGGCGCATGGCCTGCTGGCTGGCCCAGAAGCCGCGGTCACGCCAGCGGTCCCACACCTGGCTGAGGAACCAGCCGATGGGGTTGCCGCTGGCCAGCAGCCGCTTGGCCAGTCGGGCGCTGTCGCCGAAGCCGGGTGTGTCCCACAGGCGCAGGCGGTCGCCTTCTTCGGTGGTGATGAGCTCGTGGCCGTCGGCGAATTCGGTGACGTGCGGCGCGTCGCGCACCTCGCCGACATCGGCGCCCAGCAGCGTGCGCGCCAGCGTCGTCTTGCCGACGTTGGTGTGGCTCACCAGGCTGAGGGTGACGGTCCTCATCGCTGCTGGGCAGCGCGCAGACGGGCCTCGGCCTGGGCCGTGTCGGGGTGCTCCAGGTCCACGCCCAGGAAGCCCGCGCCCTGCTGCGTGGCGAAGGCCTGCCAGGCGGCGCGGCGCTCGGCCAGGCGGTCCGGCAGCTGGGCGAAGCGGCGGCGGAAGGCGGCTTCGTCGGCCAGCACCAGCAGCGCCGCGGCCGGGGCCGCTCGCTGCGCCTTCAGGCTGGCGAGCAGGCGGCCATGGGAGTCGTCCTCGGGCGTGCTGCCCAGGTCGACGAGCAGCACGCGCAGCGTCGTGCCGGGCTCAGCCGGGGCGGCGCTGTCTTCCTGGCCGTAGGCGGTGGGCGCTTCCAGGCGCAGCTGCAGGCTGTCGCCGCAGGCCGCGGCCAGCCATTCCCGCAGTGCCAGCGTGGCCTGCGGGCTGGGCGCCGCGCCATGCGGCAGCACCTGCACCTGGGCCGTGGCGTCCTGCAGTTCGCGCACCAGGCGCTGGAAGTAGGGGTCCTGCAGCGGCAGGTTCAGGTGGCGTGCGCGCCATGCCCCGCGTGAGCCGGCCACGAGCGCCAGCACCACGCGCGGCGCGATCACGAACAGGCCGAGCATGGCCGCGTAGAGATGGATCCAGTCTGCCGCACTGGCGGTCGCCGCGACACCCGGGCTCAGCCGCAAGGCTTCGATGCCGGCGACGTCCGGCACGGCGATGCCGGTGGCTGCCGTGGCCGGCCAGAGCAGTGCGGCCAGCCCGGCACGCACGGCCGCGGGGTCGAGGAAGGTGCTTTCCCAGCCGGCGCGGTAGTCCAGCACCAGGCCGCGCACGTACAGGCCCGCCACCAGGCCCAGCGCCAGGGCTGCCGCCGCCACGTGCAGCAGCACCGCGGCGCGCGATGCCGCCAGCGGCAGGCTGGCCTGGGCCCAGGCGGCGCCGTAGGCCCGGATCGGCCCGCTGCCCCCGCCGCCGCCCGACAGGCGCCGGGCCAGCCATGCGCGCAGGCCGCGCGGCGTTTCCGGCCGAGGCACGAGCAGGCCCAGGTAGACCACCAGGTTCCACAGGATCACGGCCCACACCGGCGGGGCCAGCAGGTTGATGCGCTGGGTGCCGCCGATGGCGTCCACCGCGATGCCGAGCACGAACGCCAGCACCAGCACGAACGGCACCCAGGCGGTGTGCCACATGCGCAGGCCCAGCCGCCGGGCCACGGCGGCATCGCGCGGGCCCAGGCGTTCCATGGCGTGGCGGGCGCGCTGGTCCAGCGCATGGGCGGGTGCGGCTGCGGTGGCGCCGGTCTCGCGCGCCAGGCGCGTGGCCCAGGCGCGGTCCTCGGGCGTCCACAGCGGGCTGTCGCTGCCGGCCGTCTCGAAGGCCTGCAGCATCAGCACGCGGCGCGCCGCGTCTTCGTGGAAGGTTGCGCTCAAGCGTCGGCGGCAGTGGTCAAGCGGCTGTCAGGCGAGCGCGCGGCCGATCAGGATCTTCTGCACTTCCGACGTGCCTTCGTAGATCTGGCAGACGCGCACGTCGCGGTAGATGCGCTCCACCGGGAAGTCGCTGACATAGCCATAGCCGCCGAAGACCTGGATCGCGTCGCTGCACACCCGTTCGGCCATCTCGCTGGCGTAGAGCTTGGCCATCGCCGCCTCCTTCAGGCAGGGGCGGCCGGCGTCCTTCAGCGCGGCGGCGTGGTGGATCATCTGCCGCGCCACTTCCACCTGCGTGGCCATGTCGGCCAGCTTGAACTGCACGGCCTGGTGCTGAAGATGGGCTGGCCGAAGCTCGTGCGGTCCTTGCTGTAGGCCAGCGCCGCTTCGAAAGCCGCGCGCGCCATGCCCACGGCCTGGCTGGCGATGCCGATGCGGCCGCCTTCCAGGCCCGACAGGGCGATCTTCAACCCCTGCCCTTCCTCGCCCAGCCGGTTGGCAGCCGGCACGCGGCAGTTCTCGAAGACGATCTGCGCGGTGTCGCTGGCATGCTGGCCCAGCTTGTCTTCGACCCGCGCCACGGTGTAGCCAGGGGTGGCGGTGGGCACCACGAAGGCGCTGATGCCCTTCTTGCCAGCAGCCTTGTCGGTGACGGCCATGACGATGGCGAGATCACCGTTCTTGCCGCTGGTGATGAACTGCTTGACGCCGTTGAGCACGTAGTGGTTTCCGTCCCCGCCTTTTTCGAGAACGGCGGTGGTCTTCAACCCGCCGGCTTCGCTGCCCACGTGCGGCTCGGTCAGGCAGAAGGCGCCCAGCATCTGCCCGCGGGCCAGCGGCACCAGGAAGCGCGCCTTCTGCTCTTCGCTGCCGAAGGCCATCAGGATGCTGCAGACAGGGCAGTTGTTGACGCTGACGATGGTGCTGGTGGCGCCGTCGCCGGCGGCAATTTCTTCCAGGATGACGGCCAGCGCCAGGTAGTCCATGCCGGCGCCGCCGTGCTCGGCCGGCACGGCCACGCCGTAGCAGCCCAGTTCGGCCAGGCCGCGCAGCGCCGCCTTGGGGAACTGGTGGGCCTTGTCCCAGGCCGCGGCGTGCGGCGCGACCTCGGCCTGGACGAAGGAGCGGACCGCGTCCTGGACGGCCAGGTGGTCTTCGGACATCAGCATGCAGGGCTCCGTGAAGGGCTGTTCAACTGGCGCGCGTGGCCGCGCGGGTGACGAGCACGGTGCCGCGCGCGATGACGCAGGGCCGCCCGGCCACGCTGGCGCTGCCGTCCAGGTGGCCGATGTAGCCGCCGCGCTTGGTGTTGCGTTCGATTTCGCTCACGCGCCAGTGGATGGCGATGTCCTGCTCGGCAAAGATGGGCGCGCGGAAGGCGAAGTTGAAGTTCAGGCAGAGCATCTCGCGCGCCACGCCATCGCCACGGCGGCTGAAGTGCGTGGCCACCACGCCCATCATCTGGCTGGAGGTCTGCTGCCCGCTGGCGATGATCTCGCCGAAGCTGGCGCGCTCGGCCGCCTGGCGGTCGTGGTGCAGCGGGTTGGCATCGCCGGTGAGCCGCGCGAACTGCACGATCTGCTCACGCGTGTAGCGCACCTGCGCCTGGAAGGTTTCACCCGTCCGGATGAGCGGGGTGTCGGGAAAGTCGGGGGGTTGTTGTGTCATGAGGTCGACCCTCGGTACAGCTGTGGGAACCATCATCCGGCAGCCGCCGCCTTGATGGCTGCCAGGCGCCATGCCAGGACCATGAACATCGTTCCGCCCAGGGCCGCGGCCGTGCGCGCCAGCCATTGTGGGGGCTGCCGGCGCCGCAGCCTTCCGGCCAGCAGCACCACCACGAACAGGAACACCGTGCTCTGGACCACGAACCAGGCCCCCAGCCAAAGGAAGCTGGCGGTCCGGTCGGGGCTGGCCGCCGGCACGAAAGGCGGCAGGAAGGCCAGGAAGAACAAGGCCACCTTGGGGTTGAGCACGTTGGTCAGCAGGCCCCGCTGGAAGTCGGCCCGGAAACCCGACCTCGGCGCCGGCATCCCGCACCCGGGTTGCTCGATCCCCCCTGGATCGGTGGGCACCCGCCGCGGCCAGGCCTGTCGCCACAGCCCCGCACCCAGCCAGACCAGGTAGGCCGCCCCCACCCACTGCAAGGCGAGGAAGGCGCCCGGCACCAGCGCCAGCAGCGTGGCCAGCCCGAAGGCTGCGGCCAGTGCGTGAACCACACAGCCTGCGTTGATGCCCAGCGCCGTGGCCAGCCCGGCACGCACCCCGCCGGCCAGGCTGCGGCTCAGGGTCAGCAACAGGTCGGCCCCGGGCGTGGCGTTCAGCACCAGCACGGCCAGCGCAAACGCGCCGGCCTGGGCCGCGCCCGGCAGCAGATCGGCCATGCTGGCGCGTCAGAGCATCTCGACGGCCAATGCGGTGGCTTCACCGCCGCCGATGCACAGCGCCGCCACGCCGCGCTGCTTGCCGTGCTTCTTCAAGGCCCCGAGCAGGGTGACGACGATGCGCGCGCCGCTGGCGCCGATGGGGTGGCCCAGGGCGCAGGCGCCGCCGTGCACGTTGACGATCTCGTGCGGCAGCTTGAACTCGGTCATGGCGGCCATCGTCACTGCAGCAAATGCTTCGTTGACTTCCCACAGGTCCACCTGCCCCGGCTGCCAGCCGGCCTTCTTCAGCACCTTATGGATGGCGCCCACCGGCGCCGTGGTGAACCAGTCGGGCGCCTGGGCATGCACGGCATGGGCGACGATGCGGGCCACGGGCTTCAGGCCCATTCGCACGGCCGTGCTCTCGCGCAGCATCACCAGCGCGGCGGCGCCGTCGCTGATGCTCGACGCGTTGGCGGCGGTGATGGTGCCGTCCTTCTTGAAGGCCGGCTTCAGGCCCGGGATCTTGTCGAGCTTGGCCTTGAAGGGCTGCTCGTCGAACTTCACCACCGTCTCACCCGCCCGGCCCGCCAGGGTGACGGGCGCCATCTCCCAGGCGAAGCTGCCGTCCTCGTTGGCCTGCTTGCTGCGGGTGGTGCTGGCAATGGCGAAGGCGTCCTGCGCCTCGCGCGTGAACCCGTACTTGGCCACGCACTGCTCGGCGAACACGCCCATCGCCTGGCCACGCTGGTAGGCGTCTTCCAGGCCGTCCAAGGCCATGTGGTCGAACATCTGCGCGGCACCGTACTTCACGCCCTTGCGCGCGAACATCAGGTGCGGGGCGTTGGTCATGCTTTCCATGCCGCCGGCGACCATGGCGTCGGCGCTGCCCGCGGCCAGCATGTCGTGCGCGAACATCATGGCGCGCATGCCGCTGCCGCACATCTTGGTCAGTGTGACGGCGCCCACGCTGTCGGGCAGGCCGGCGCGGCGCAGGGCCTGGCGCGCGGGCGCCTGGCCCTGGCCGGCCATCAGGCAATTGCCCAGCAAAACTTCGTCGAAGGCGTCGCCGGGCACGCCGGAACGTTCGACCGCGGCCTTCACGGCCACGGCGCCCAGCTCCCAGGCCTGCAGGCCGGCGAAGTCGCCGAGCAGGCCGCCGATGGGGGTGCGGGCGGCGGAAACGATGACGATGGAGTCGGCCATGGTGGGTGTCCTCTTGGAAGTTCGGGTGCGGCGGCGGTTTCAGGCCCGCTGGCGCCGGGCGATGAAGCGCTTGTGGGGTTCGTAAGGGAAGACATCATGCACATGGCCGGCGGCGATGCGTTCCTTGTGGACCTGCCAGAAGCCGGCGTCCAGCAGGTCGGCATGGTGGGCCATGAAGGTCTCGCGCACCTGCGGGTTGCCCAGCAGGAAGGGGCCGAAGGTCTCGGGGAACACGTCCTTCGGGCCGACGGGGTACCAGACTTCGCCGCTCATCTCGTCCTCCTCGTTGCGCGGCGTGGGCACGCGCCGGAAGTTGCAGTCGGTGATGTATTCGATCTCGTCGTAATCGTAGAACACCACCTTGCCGTGACGGGTGACGCCGAAGTTCTTCCACAGCATGTCGCCGGGGAAGATGTTGGCCGCCACCAGGTCCTTGATCGCATTGCCGTATTCCTGCACCGCATGGGCCATCTGCTCGGGCGTGGCTTCCTGCAGGTACATGTTCAGCGGGATCATCCGGCGTTCGATGTACAGGTGCTTGATGAGGATCATCTCGGCCCCGTCCTGCGTGCCGAACTCCAGCAGGCTGGGGCAGAAGTGCTGCAGCTCGGCGATCAGCTCGGGCTCGAAACGGCTGCGCGGGAAGGCCACGGTGCTGTATTCCAGCGTGTCGGCCATGCGGCCGACGCGGTCGTGCTGCTTGACGAGCAGGTACTTGCCCTTGATCTGCTCGCGCGTGGTGTCCTTGGGCGGCGGGTAGAAGTCCTTGATGACCTTGAAGACGTAGGGAAACGAGGGCAGGTCGAACACCAGCATCACCATGCCCTTGATACCCGGCGCGATGCGGAACTTGTCCGACGAATGGCGCAGGTGGGCCAGGAAATCGCGATAGAACAGGTTCTTGCCGTGCTTCTGCAGGCCCAGGCTGTTGTAGAGCTCGGCGCGCGGCTTGCGCGGCATCAGCCCGCGCAGGAACTGCACCGTGGCCGAGGGGATTTCCATGTCGACCATGAAGTAGGCGCGGGCGTAGCTGAAGATCATCAGCAGTTCGTCTTCGCCGAACAGCGCCGCGTCGATGACCAGCGGGCCCGGCCCGGGCTTGGTCTCGTCTTCGACGTGCACGATGGGCAGCGCAAAAGGCGTCTCGCTGAAGCCGTTGATGATCTTGCCCACCACGTAGGCGCCCTTGTTCCGGTAGAACAGGCTGGACAGCACCTGGATCTGGAAGTTGGGGCGCGGTCTGAAGCCGCCGAGCTCCGCGCCCATGGCCTCGACCACCTGGCTCACGTCGCGGTCCAGGTCCTCGAAGGGCACGGCAAGCTGGAAGTTGTTCAGCACGCGCAGCCAGGTCTCGTGCAGCTTGTCCTTGCTCGGGTAGTAGGCACGGTAGGTGGGCATCGAGGCCGGGGCGTCGTTCTCGATGTATTCGGTGCTGACCGCAGGGCGCACGAAGATGAAATCGTTGTTGTAGTAGCTGCGGTCGAGCACCTTGGACGTGACCGAATTGAAGAAGGTCTCGGCCAGCTCGGGCTGGTGGTGGTTGGTGAGCAGGCCGATGTAGTGCAGCTTGGCCTGCTGCCAGCTGTCCTGCGACAGCGCAGCCACCTTGAATTCACTGCGCAGGCGTTCCACGGCTTCGTTCACGCGCAGGTCGTAGAAGTCGATGCGGGCGCGCTGCGCGGTCTGCTGGCCGGCCCAGTCTGAGGCCTCGAAGCGCTGCTTGGCGGCAGCACTGGTGGCGCGGAACAGGCGGTAGTGGCGGTCGAAGCCGTCGCGCAGGGCCAGGGCGATGTCGAAGGCGCGGCGGTCGGTCAGCTGGTTCGGGAACATGGGCATGGCGGCACAGGATGCAGGGCCTGGGATGCCGGGGCGGCTAGACGCCGCCGGGGCCGTAGGACGTGTCGGCGGCATCGCTCGAATCCTTGCCGCTGCCCGAAGCGTACAGCTCGCCCGGGTCGTGCGGCGTGCGCGGGTAGCGCTTCAGCGCCCCGGCAAACACGTCGACCACGGTCTCGCGGCGGTCCATCGTCACCCCCAGGTCCTTCAGCAGCCCGTCCTTCAGCCCATAGACCCAGCCGTGCACGGACACGCGCTGGCCGCGCGCCCAGGCGTCCTGCACCACGGTGCTCAGCGCCACGTTGCCCACCTGCTCGATGACGTTCATCTCGCAGAGCACGTCTTCCTGCTGCTCGGGCGGCAGGTGGTCGAGGCGCTTGCGGTGGCGCAGCCGCACGTCCTGCACGTGGCGTAGCCAGTTGTCGGCCAGGCCCACGCGGATGCCGCGCATCGCCGCGCGCACACCAGCGCAGCCGTAGTGGCCGACGACGATGATGTGTTCCACCTTCAGATGCTCCACCGCGAACTGGATGGTCGACAGCGCGTTCAGGTCGCTGTGCACCACCAGGTTGGCGACGTTGCGGTGCACGAAGACCTCGCCCGGGTCCAGGCCGGTGATCTCGTTGGCCGGCACGCGGCTGTCGGCGCAGCCGATCCACATGTAGCGCGGGTTCTGCTGGCGCGCCAGGCGGGTGAAGAAGCCGGGCTCGCGCACTTCGGTGGCCGCCGCCCAGCGCCGGTTGTTGGCCAGCAGGCCATGCAGTTCGTCGGGCGGGGGCAGCGGTGAGCCTGGCTCGGGCGGAAACGTCGTCATGGCGCGAGTGTAGGCAAAGCCCCTGGTGAATCCAGGGGATGCGGCCGCGTGTCGCGCGCCGATGTATCTGGCGCCGGGCCTCCTGCTCTGTCCTATGAGGGCACGTCGTGCCCCGCAGCCGACCCGGGCTGCACCACCCCCAAGGAGATCGACATGTCCCGTTTCAACCGTGTTTCCACGCCCAGCTTCACCTCCCTGCTGATCGCCGGCGCCTTGCTGGCTGCTGCCAGCCAGGCCAGTGCCGCGACGGTGCGCGTCCAGTGCGAAAAGCGCGCCGACCGCTCCACCGTCTCGGTCGACGGCAAGAACCTCGTGGCCGGCAGCTACACCGCGGTTGTCGTTTCCGGCGGCAACTCGGCCGCCGCGCCGGCGCGTTCGACGGTCGGCGACGAAGTCGAGTTCGACTTCAACAGCCAGCCCAACGACATCCGCGCCGGCGCCACCGCCATCCCGGCCACCTTCGTCACCGGCGCCAGCGTCACCGGCAAGATCGTCGACTCGCTGGGAAACACCGTCATCGCCGACACCGTGGCCTGCCGCGTGCGGTCACGCTGAACAGAAACCGCCGCAGACCGAGCCCGGGCCCGTATGGCGGATCACGCCAGCGGCACCGTGCCCGGTTCGCGGTAGCGGGCCCAGATCACCCGGTCGATGACGCGTCCGGCCTTGAAGGCCGACAGGCGCTGGGTGCCTTCGCTGACGAAGCCGTTCTTCTGCAGGATGCGCATCGACGCGGCATTGCCGGCATGCACCGGCGCGAACACGCGCGTGGTCTCGGGCAGCGCGAAGGCCAGCCGCGCCAGGGCCGCCGCCACCGCCGTGCCCACGCCACGCCCCCACAGCTCGGGCGCCAGGAAGTAACCCATCTCGACGCTGCAGCGCATGAAGCCCGCGCCGGCCTGGTAACCCGCGCCGCCCACGGCCACGCCGTCCAGGCTGATGGCGGCGTTCTCGCCGCCGAACTCGATGTGCCCGCGCTCGCACCAGACCTGCGCCACCTCCAGCGTGTAGGGGTTCGGGAAGTTGTCGCTCATCCAGCGCCAGACGCGGTCGTCGCCGGCCACCCGGGCGAGCGCTGGCGCATCGGCCGGCTGCCAGGCGCGCAGGCTGAAGCCCGGGGCTTCGGCCAGCGGCACGGTGGGAAAGCTCACATCGTTTCCGCGAACAGCTCGCGGCCGATGAGCATGCGGCGGATCTCGCTGGTGCCCGCGCCGATCTCGTAGAGCTTGGCGTCGCGCCACAGCCGGCCCAGAGGGTAGTCGTTGATGTAACCGTTGCCGCCGAAGATCTGGATGCCTTCGCCGGCCATCCAGGTGGCCTTCTCGGCGCACCACAGGATGACGCTGGCGCAGTCCTTGCGCACCTGGCGCACGTGTTCGGCGCCCAGCGCGTCCAGGTTCTTGCCCACGGTGTAGCAGAAGGCGCGGCCGGCCTGCTGCACGGTGTACATGTCGGCCACCTTGCCCTGGATGAGCTGGAATTCGCCGATCGACTGGCCGAACTGCTTGCGGTCGTGGGTGTACGGGATGACGTTGTCCATCACCGCCTGCATGATGCCGATGGGCCCGGCCGCCAGCACCGCGCGTTCGTAGTCCAGCCCGCACCTCAGCACGCGCGCGCCGCCGTTCAACTGGCCCAGGATGTTTTCGGTCGGCACCTCGACGTCCTGGAACACCATCTCGCCGGTGTGGCTGCCGCGCATGCCCAGCTTGTCCAGCTTCTGCGCGGTGGAAAAGCCCTTCATGCCCTTCTCGACGATGAAGGCCGTGACACCGCGCGCACCGAGCTCGGGTTCGGTCTTGGCGTAGACCACCATGGTGTCGGCGTCGGGGCCGTTGGTGATCCACATCTTGGTGCCGTTGAGCAGGTAGAACCCGCCCTTGTCCACGGCCTTGAGCTTCATGCTGATGACGTCGCTGCCCGCGCCGGGTTCGCTCATGGCCAGCGCGCCGATGTGCTCGCCGCTGATCAGCCGGGGAAGGTAGCGGGCCTTCTGCGCGGCGGTGCCGTTGCGGTTGATCTGGTTGACGCACAGGTTGCTGTGCGCGCCATAGCTCAGGCCGATGCTGGCACTCGCGCGGCTGATCTCTTCCATCGCCACCATGTGCGCCAGGTAGCCCATGCCGGCGCCGCCATCGGCCTCGGGCACGGTGATGCCGAGCACGCCGAGTTCGCCCATCTGCCGCCACAGGTGCATGGGGAACTGGTCGCTGGCGTCGACCTCGGCGGCGCGCGGTGCGATCTCGGCCTGCGCGAATTCGCGCACCGCGTCGCGCAGCGCGTCGACGTCGTCGCCGAGCATGAAATTCAGGCCGGGCAGGTTCATGGTCTGTCTCCTGTGTGAAGCTGCGCAGCATGCTAGCTCGTTAGACTGGGCGGCACATGGCCAACCCCGATGAAGCCGCGCTGAGCTACCCCTTCAGCGACACCCTGCCCGCCGCCGGCACCACCCTCGAGGTGGCTCCCGGCGTGCGCTGGCTGCGCATGCCACTGCCCTTCGCGCTGGACCACATCAACCTTTGGCTGCTGCGCGATCGGCAGGACGGCATCGAGGGCTGGACGATCGTCGACTGCGGTGTCGCCAACGACACCACGCGGGCCGCCTGGGACAGCATCTTCGAACACGAACTGGGTGGCCTGCCGGTGCTGCGGGTGGTCGTCACCCACATGCATCCCGACCACATCGGCCTGGCGCACTGGTTGTGCGAGCGCTGGACCACGGCCTCCCGCGAATGCCGGCTGTGGGTCAGCGCCACCGACTGGAATGCCGCGCGCATGGCCAGCCAGACCACCACCGGCTTCGGCGGCGACAACGCCGCGAGCTTCTTTGCGCTGCATGGCCTGACCGACCCCGAGGCGCTGGCCAAGGTGCGGGCACGGTCGAACTACTACGCCAGCATGGTGCCGCAGGTGCCCGGCCGCTACCGGCGGCTGATGGACGGTGGCGTGCTCGACGTGGGCGGGCGCGAATGGCACTGCATTGCCGGCTACGGCCATGCCCCAGAACACATCGCGCTGCACTGCCCCGCCCTGGGTGTGCTCATCTCGGGCGACATGGTGCTGCCGCGCATTTCCACCAACGTCAGCGTCATCGACATCGAGCCCGAGGCCGACCCCCTGCCGCTGTATCTGCGGTCCATCCAGCAGATGCGGGTCCTGCCCGCAGCGACCCTGGTGCTGCCGTCGCACGGCAAGCCCTTCACCGGCCTGCATGCGCGCATCGACCAGCTCACGGCCCACCACGATGCCCGTTATGCCGACGTGCTGGAAGCCTGTGCGCTGCGCCCGCACAGCGCCGCGGAGCTGCTGCCGGTGCTGTTCAAGCGCACGCTGGACCTGCACCAGACCACGTTCGCGATGGGCGAGTCCATCGCCCACCTGCACGCGCTGGCCGGCCTAGGGCGGTTGACGGCCCTGCCGCTGGACGGCGGTGTGCTGAGGTTCGAAACCAAGCGCTGAAAACAGGTCGGCGGCCCGGCAAGCAAGGCTTGCGGGGCCGCCGACATGTTCCTTCTGCTGTGTTGGCGGGGCCTCCCGGCAGCCCGCTCGCTTTTCTCAGGTGATGACAACTGACTGCAGGCAGTGTGACGAAGCCATGGGCCTGGCGCATCCTTCCTATGGCGGAGTCTGGCCCGGTGCACAGCACCCCGATGAGGGGGGCTCGACAAGGCGAACAGAACTCAGTCCAGCACTGGCAGCACTTCGCTGCGCAGCACGCCGCGGGCGGCCTCGAAACCTGGCAGGGCGTTGCGCACCACGTCCCAGAACGCGGGGCTGTGGTTCATCTCGCGCAGGTGGGCGAGCTCGTGCGTCACCACGTAGTCGATCACCGGAAGGCCGAAGTGCACGAGCCGCCAGTTCAGGCGGATCGAGCCGTCGGCGCTGGCGCTGCCCCAGCGCGTGGCCGCCGAACTGAGCGACAGCCGCTTCATGCGCACGCCCAGCCGCGGCGCATAGAGCGCACAACGCTCTTCGAAGACACGCCGCGCCTGGCGCTGCAGCCAGCTCTGGACCGTGTCGCGGATCTGCGCCGGGTCGGCACCCTGGGGCAGGCCCAGATGCAGGCGCAGCGCGGGCGCGCTCGCGGCCGTGGCCGCCTCGTCGGCCCCCTGCAGCACGGCGCCGGTGGCGCGGGGGTCGAGCACCAGGGTCAGGGTCTGGCCCAGGAAGGGCAGGCTCGTGCCTTCGCGCCAGTCCACGCGCGCTGCAGCCACGCGCTGGCCGCGTTCGCGCTGCTCGTGCAGCTTGCGCAGGATCCAAGGCGCCTTCTCGCGCAGCGCGGCTTCGACGTCGGCCACGCCCACCCAGCGCGGGGCGCTCACGGTCAGGCCTTCGGCGCCGATGCAAAAGCCGATGCTGCGGCGGCGCGCGCGACGCAGTTCATAGCCGACCAGGTGTTCACCGAAGCGGATGTCGCGCTGCGAACGCGGGTGGCGGAAGGCCACCGGGCCCGGGGTGGGCGTGGCATCGGCCGCCACCGCCACGGCGGTCGGCGCTGCGGTCGCCGAGGGTGGCTCGGCGAACAGCGACAGCTGCATGGTCTGGGGGGGCGCGGGGGTGCTGCTCATGACCGCGCGAATTCTAGGAGGCCGGGGCCATTCGCGCTGCGCCCGACTTGTTGGCAGACTGTGCTTGGCAACCCCCGACCGGAAAGGCTTCGATGCGACTGCTCCTGATCAACCCCAACACCTCCACCACCATGACCGCCGGCATTGCCGCGGCTGCCAGAACCGTGGCCGCTCCCGGCACCGAGATCGTGGCGCGCCAGCCCAGCTTCGGCCCGGCGTCGATCGAGGGCCACTTCGACGACGCCTTCGGCGCTGCCGGCGTGGCCGAGCAGGCGGCGCTGGCCGCGGCCGAGGGCTTCGACGCCACCGTCATCGCCTGCTTCGGCGACCCCGGGCTCGACGCCGCGCGCGAAGTCATGCACGGCCCGGTGCTCGGCATCGCAGAAGCTGCATTCCATGCCGCGGCGATGCTGGCCACCGGCTTCTCGGTGGTGACGACGATGACCCGCACCTGCGTCATCGCCGAACGCCTGGTCCAGCGCTACGGCTTCGAGCGCAACTGCCGCGGCATCCACGGCACCGACATCCCGGTGCTCGACCTCGAGGACACCGACACGGCAACGCTGGACCGCATCGAAGCCGCCGCCCGGCAGGCGCTGGCAAGCGACCGCAGCGAGGCCATCGTGCTGGGCTGCGCCGGCATGGCCGCGCTGTGCAGCACGCTCAGCACCCGCCTGGGCGTGCCGGTGGTCGACGGCGTGGCCGCGGCCGTGAAATTCGCCGAAGGACTGGCGGCGCTGGGGCTGCTGACGCCCAAGACCGGCGACTACGCCAGGCCCCTGCCCAAACCCTGGACCGGCTGGGCCGCAGGCTTCGGCGCAGGCCAGACGCCCGGTCAGCGTTCGTAGGCCTGCGGGTCGAGGCGCCGCATCTCGGCCTCGATCCAGGCTTCGACCTCGCGCATCAGTTCGTCGGCCTCGCGCCCTGCGCTGGCGATCTGGGGGCCGATCGAGACATCGATGACACCCGGCCGCAACAGGAAGCTCTTGCGCGGCCAGCACTTGGCCGATGTCGCGGCGATGGGCACGATGGGCACGCCCGTGGCGATCGCCAGGCGCGAGGCGCCGCTCTTGTAGACGCCCTGGCTGCCGCGGGGCGTGCGCGTGCCTTCCGGAAACATGATCACCCAGATGCCTTCAGCGGCCAGCCGCTTGCCCTGTGCCGCCACCTTGTTCCAGGCCTCGGCGCGCTTGCTTCGGTCGATGTGGATCATGTCGAGCCGGCCCATGGCCCAGCCGAAGAAGGGCACGTAGAGCAGCTCGCGCTTGAACACATAGGCCAGCGGATGCGACATCAGGGTGGGGTAGGCAAAGGTCTCCCAGGTGCTCTGGTGCTTCGAGGCCAGCACCACGGCGGAGCGCTTGTCGCTGGCGCTGGGCAGCCGGTCGATGCCGTGCACGCGGTACTGCACGCCGCAGATCACGCGCGCACCCCAGACCGCCATGCGCAGCCAGCGCATCGTCGGCCAGTACAGCTTCTCGCCGCGCCAGAACATCGACAGCAGCAGCATCAGCGTGCCCCAGGGAATGACGGTGGCCGCCATCCACAGCACGAACAGCAGGGACCGCAGCGCCCAGACCGCCCGCATCAGCCCAGGGCCCCGCTGCCGGAGTCGATGACGCCGTCGCGGCGCTGCAGGAATTCTGCGAACTCGCCCAGGCTGTCGTGCACGGTGCTGCCCGGCACGGCGTCGAGCATGGCCTGGAGCTCGGCCCCTGACAGGGCCGCGGCGCGACCGCTCAGCACCAGGTGCGGCTGGCAGCCCGCGGCCCGGGCGGCCTGCAGGTCGCGCAGGGTGTCGCCGACCATGGCGACGTTGCCCAGGTCGACGCCGTAGCGTCGGCCGATGTCCAGCAGCAGGCCTGGCTTGGGCTTGCGGCAGTCGCAGCCTTCTTCGGGGGTGTGCGGGCAGAAGAACACGGCGTCGAGCCGGCCCCCTTCGGCCTGCAGCAGCTTGTTCATGTGGGCGTGCACGGCATTGACCGCGCTCATGTCGATCATGCCGCGGCCGATGCCGCTCTGGTTGGTGGCCACCACCACGTGCCAGCCGGCATGGTTCAGCCGCGACACGGCTTCCAGCGCACCGGCGATCGGCACCCATTCCTCGGCCGCGGTGACATGGCCCTCGCGGAAGTGGTTGAGCACGCCGTCGCGGCCCAGGATGATGAGCTTGGTGTGTTGCATCAGTTCCGAGCGGGCGGCGAGCCCGTGGCGTGCGCGGGCGTCATTGCGCCAGGCGCGACAGGTCGGCCACGCGGTTCATCGCGGCGTGCAGGCGCGCCAGCAGGGCCAGGCGGTTGCGGCGCAGTTCGGGGTCGTCGGCATTCACCATGACGGTCTCGAAGAAGGCGTCGACGGGCGCCTTCAGCGCCGCCAAAGCCTGCAGCGAGGCGGTGTAGTCGCCACGCTCGAACGCGGCATCGGCCAGCGGCGCCGTCTGCGCCAGCGCCGCGGCCAAGGCGGCTTCCGCCGGCTCCACCAGGCGCGCGGTGTCCACCGCACCCGGCGTGACCGCATCGGCGCCGTCGGCCTTCTTCAGGATGTTGCCCACGCGCTTGTTGGCGGCCGCCAGCGCCGCCGATTCGGGCAAGGCGGCAAAGGCCCGCACCGCCGCCAGCCGGCGCGGGATGTCGCCCCAGCGCGGCGGGCGCAGGGCGATGACGGCATCGACCTCCTGGGCGCTGCTGCCCTGTTCGCGCAGGCTGCCCACCAGTCGGTCGAAGAGGAAGCCGGTGAGCTCACCCGCGGTGCCCGCAGCCGCCGTCGGGAACTGCGCCAGCGCCTGGGCCACGAGCGTCGGCACGGCCAGCGGCAGGTCACGCTCGATGAGCATGCGGATGACGCCCAGCGCGTGGCGACGCAAGGCGAACGGGTCCTTGTCGCCGGTGGGCTTCTCGCCGATGCTGAACAGGCCGGCCAGGGTTTCCAGCTTGTCGGCCAGGGCCACGACCACGCCGACTTGCCCGCGCGGCAGCGCGTCGCCGGCGAAGCGTGGCCGGTAGTGGTCTTCGACCGCCAGGGCCACGGCCTCGGTCTCGCCGTCGTGGCGTGCGTAGTAGCCGCCCATCACGCCCTGCAGTTCAGGGAATTCGCCCACCATGTCGGTCAGCAGGTCGGCCTTGGCGAGCAAGGCGGCGCGGTCGGCGCTGGCGGCCAGCAGGTCGCTACCCAGCGCCTGGCCAATGCCTCGTGCCAGCGCCCGCACCCGTTCGTTGCGGTCGCCCTGGCTGCCGAGCTTGCCGTGGTAGACCACCTTGGCGAGTTGCGGCACGCGGCTTTCCAGGCTGCGCTTGCGGTCCTGGTCGTAGAAGAACTTGGCGTCGGCCAGGCGCGGGCGCACCACCCGTTCGTTGCCTTCGACGACGCGGCTGGCATCGCCCGGGCGGATGTTGCTGACGATGAGGAACTTGTTCGTCAGCTTGCCTGCGGCGTCCAGCAACGGGAAGTACTTCTGGTTGGCCTTCATCGTCAGGATCAGGCATTCCTGCGGCACGGCCAGGAACTCTTCCTCGAAGCGGCAAAGCAGCACGTTCGGGCGTTCGACGAGTGCGGTGACCTCGTCGAGCAGCGCCTCGTCGTCGATCGGCAGCAGGCCTTCGCGCTGCGCTGCAGCCTGCAGCTGCCGCACCAGTTCGGCGCGACGCGCCGCGAAGCCGGGGATGACCGCGCCTTCGGCCTGCAGCTGGGCCGAATAGCTGTCGGCGTCCTTCAGCGAAATCTCGGCCACGGCGGCCTCGAAGCGATGGCCGCGGGTGATGCGGCCGGCCTGCAGGCCCAGCGCCTGGACCGGCACGACTTCGCTGCCATGCAGGGCCACCAGGCCGTGCGCCGGGCGCACGAAGTTCACGCTGGTCCAGCCGTCCTGCAGCTGGTACTGCATCACTTTCGGAATGGGCAGGCGCGCGATGGCCTCCAGCAGCGCCTTCTGCAGGCCCTCGGCCAGGGTGGCGCCGGGGACGGTGCTGTCGAGAAACAGCGCCTCGGCCTTGCCGTCGGGCGCCCGCTTCAGGCCGGGCACGGCGCTGGCGTCGGCACCCAGCGCGGCCAGCTTCTTCAGCAGGGCCGGGGTGGCGGCGCCCGCAGCGTCCAGGCCCACGGCTACGGGCATCAGCTTGGTCTGCCGAGACTGGTCGGCGGCACGGGCCGCCACGCCCGTCAGGTGCAGCGCCAGGCGGCGCGGCGAAGCGAAGGCCGTGGCCACGGCATCGGCCGCGGCCAGGCCCTGGGCGCGCAGGCTCTCGGCCAGCAGCTGCGCAAAGGCCTCGCCCAGCCTGTTCAACGCCTTGGGCGGCAATTCCTCGACGAACAGTTCGACGAGCAGGCTGGCGGTGTTCACGGCGGCCATCTCAGGCCGCCTTCCTGGCCGCCAGGGCGGCCACTTCCTCGGCCCAGGCCCGCGGTGCCATGGGAAATCCCAGCCTGGCGCGGCTGTCCAGGTAACTGGCCGCCACGCTGCGCGCCAGGTTGCGGATGCGCCCGATGTAGGCCGCGCGCTCGGTGACGCTGATGGCACCACGCGCGTCGAGCAGGTTGAAGCTGTGCGCGGCCTTGAGCACCTGTTCGTAGGCCGGCAGGGCCAGCTGCTGCGTCATCAGGTACTTGGCCTGCTTCTCGTGCGCGGCGAAGGCCTCCAGCAGGAAGTCGACGTCGCTGTGCTCGAAGTTGTAGGTGCTCTGCTCGACCTCGTTCTGGTGGTAGACGTCGCGGTACTTCAAGCCATCGGTCCACTGCAGGTCGTAGACGTTCTCCACGCCCTGCAGGTACATCGCCAGGCGCTCCAGGCCGTAGGTGATCTCGCCGGTGATGGGCTTGCAGTCGATGCCACCCACCTGCTGGAAGTAGGTGAACTGGGTGACTTCCATGCCGTTCAGCCAGACCTCCCAGCCCAGCCCCCAGGCGCCGAGCGTCGGGTTCTCCCAATCGTCCTCGACGAAGCGCACATCGTTGGCCTTCAGGTCGAAGCCCAGGGCCTCCAGGCTGCCCAGGTACAGCTCCAGGATGTCGGCCGGCGCGGGCTTGAGCACCACCTGGTACTGGTAGTAATGCTGCAGCCGGTTCGGGTTGTTGCCGTAGCGGCCGTCCTTCGGACGGCGGCTGGGCTGCACGTAGGCCGCCTTCCAGGGCTCCGGCCCCAGCGCCCGCAGGAAGGTCGCGGTGTGGCTGGTTCCGGCGCCCACTTCCATGTCGTAGGGCTGAAGCAGGGCGCAGCCCTGTGCGTCCCAGTAGGACTGCAGCTTCAGGATGATCTGCTGGAAGGTGAGCATGGCGAAGGTCGTTGGGGTTGCCGCCGCAGGCGCGGAAAACCGCGGAGTTTACGGGGCGATGCCCGGCGTCAGGCCTGTGCGGGCAGCCTAGGGCCGGCCTGTTCCGCGGGCCGGCCGCAACAGCGCGAGCACCGCCACGGTGCCCAGCGCCAGCACCACCAGGGGCCACAGTCCGAAGCGCGAGGCCCACCAAGCAAAAGGCGTGCTGCCCACGCGGCCCTCGATCTGCGCCGTGAGCACGCCCCGTGTGCCCGGCGGCAGTTCGGCCAGCACCCGGCCACGGTGGTCGATCGCCACCGTGGCCCCGGTGTTGGTGGCCCGGATCATCGGCCGCTGCAGTTCGAGGGTCCGCATGCGCGAGATCTGGCGGTGCTGGGCGATCGCCACGGTGTCGCCGAACCAGGCGATGTTGCTGATGTTGGCCAGCATCGTCGGCGCCTGCCCGGGCGTGCGAAAACGCAGAGCGAGTTCCTCGCCGAACAGGTCTTCGTAGCAGATGTTCGGGGCCACGCGCTGCTCGCCCACCTGGAAGGAAGGCGCGGCGGGCACGCCACGGCTGAAGTCGCCGAGCGGGATGTTCATCATCTCGGTGAACCAGCGAAAACCGAGGGGGATGAATTCGCCGAACGGCACCAGGTGTTGCTTGTCGTAGCGGTAGTCGGCCCCGGCGGCCGACATGCCGACCGCGGAGTTCGTGTAGCCGCGCTCGAAGTCGCCGAGCGGCACGCCCACCAGCGCGGCGCGCCCCGGTGCCTTGAAGTGCGCCACCAGGGCGTCCCAGTAGCCCGGCGCGGCGTCGGCCAGCTGGTAGGGCAGCAGCGGCACGGCCGTCTCGGGCGTCACGACCAGATCGGCGTCGGCGGCCTTCAGCTCCCTGGCCAACCAGGCCAGCGTCTCGGGCAGGCGTTCGGTGCTGAACTTCTCGTCCTGCCTGACTTGGGTCTGCAGCAGCGCGACACGCAGTTCGCCGGCGCCGGTGGTGAAGTTCCACGGCCCGGCCAACCCCGGCAGGGTGAGCATGACCACCACCAACACGGCCCCTGCGGCGCGCTGACCTGGCCGGGCGGGTCCCCGGCCGGCCAGCCCGGCCAGCAGGGCCGCAGCCCCGGCCACGACCGCGCCCAGGCCGTAGACGCCAAGCCAGGGCGCCAGCACGACCAGCGGCGCGTCGACCTGCGAATAGCCCAGGGCCACCCAGGGAAAGCCGGTGAAGAGAATGCCTCGGGCCCATTCCGCCATCAGGAACAGCGCCGCAAACAGCAGGGCGTCGCGCCACGGCCTGGCACTGCGCAGCCGGGCATAGAGCGCTGCAGCCGCCGCCAGATACAAGGACAAGGCTGCTGCCAGCGCCAGCACCGCCGCCGCCGCCAGGAGCGCGGGCAGTCCGCCGTAGTGGTGCATGCTGATGAACAGCCACCACACCCCGCCCACCAGCCAGCCCGTGCCGTAGCTCCAGCCCCACAGCGCGGCGCGGCGCGGCGGGCTGCCGTCCAGGCGCCAGACCAGCACGGCCAGACACAGCAGCGGCAGCCACCATGCCCAGGTGTGCACATAGCTCAAGGTCTGCAGCGCGCCCAGCGCGGCCAGCCCGAGGGCTTCCAGAAGGCGCAGGAATGCCGGTGCGCGGGGGCGGCCGCTGGCGCGCCCGGGCAGAGCGGCCAGGTTCAATCCCGGTCGCCGCCGTCGGCCGTGATGGTCGATTCCGGGCTGCGGGCGACGCGGAACCAGCGCACCGCGCCACCCCGCGTCAGCATCACCGACAACTGCAGGCCACCCACCACCACGAGCTCGCCGCGGCGCGGCACGCGGCCCAGTTCGTGGGCCACGAGCCCGCCGATGGTGTCGAAGTCCTGCACCGGCAGGCCGGTGCCGAAGGCGTGGTTCACGGCCTCGATGCCGACATCGCCGGCCACCCGGTAGGTGCCGTCGGCCAGGGTGTAGATGCCGTTTTCCTGCGCCCGTTCGTCGAACTCGTCCTCGATCTCGCCGACGATTTCCTCGAGCACGTCCTCGATGGTGATGAGCCCGGCGGTGTTGCCGAACTCGTCGATGACGATGGCCAGATGGTTGCGGTTGCTGCGGAAGTCGCGCAGCAGTTCGTTCAGGCGCTTGCTTTCCGGCACGAACACCGCCGGGCGCAGCAAGGTGCGCAGGTTCAGCCCGGGCGCACGCTGCAGCTTCAACAGGTCCTTGGCCATGAGGATGCCGATGACGTTGTCGCGCTCGTCCTCGTAGACCGGGAAGCGTGAATGCGCGGTGTCGATCACCAGGGCGAGGAGTTCGTCGTAGTCGGCGGCGATGTCCAGCAGGTCCATGCGCGGCGCGGCCACCATCACGTCGCCGGCCGTCATGTCGGCCATGCGCAGCACGCCTTCGAGCATCTGGCGCGATTCGGGCTCGATCAACTCACGCTGTTCGGCGTCGGCCAGCGTCTTGATCAGCTCTTCCTTGCTGTCGGGCCCGGGCGAAACGAATTCCACCAGGCGTTCGAACAAAGTGCGGCGATCGGCGGTTTCGGGCCGGTCTGGCCGGTCAGGGCGGTCGGCGCGTTCGGTGCGGCCGACGCGGGACACGGATGACGGGCTGCGTGCAGGGCGGGAATTGGGAGGTTCTGACACGGGAGGTGTCGGCAGTCGTGGTCGTGACGAGAATAACCGAGTCTCTTCGAAGGCCCCAGGCGCGCGACCCGGGGCACGCAGGCACAATCCCCGCCCGCCATGACGAATGACCAGAAGCCCTCCCCATCCGCCGCCTGGCGCGCCCTGAGCCTGCCGGTGGCGGCCATGGCTGCCGTCATCGTGCTGTCCAACGTGCTCGTGCAGCACGAGATCAACCCCTGGCTGACCTGGGGCGCGTTCAGTTACCCGCTGGTCTTCCTGGTAAGCGACCTGACCAACCGCGCGCTGGGCCCGCGCTCCGCACGGCGCGTCGCGTGGGTGGGTTTTGGCATCGCAGTGGCGGTGTCGCTGGTGCTGGCACCTTGGCGCATCGCCCTGGCCTCCGGAGCCGCCTTCCTGTTCTCCCAGCTGATGGACGTGGCCGTGTTCAACCGCTGGCGCCGGGCCAGTTGGTGGAAGGCGCCATTGATCGGCAGCCTGGTGGCCAGCGTCGTCGACACGGGCGTTTTCTTCTTCCTGGCGTTTGCCGGGAGCGACATGAACTGGCTGCAGCTGGCGGCGGGCGATCTGGCGGTGAAGGCGCTGATGGCCCTGGTCTTGCTCGCGCCTTACCGGGCGCTGCTGCCGCGCTTGCAAACCTGGCAAGCGCCCTCATCTCCATCCGCTTCCTGAATCGCTTTCACCACAAGGCCCACCCATGTCGCAAGGTCTCATTCCCGCCACCATCCTGACTGGCTTCCTGGGCTCGGGCAAGACCACCCTGCTCAAGCGCGTGCTGACCGAAAGCCACGGTCAGAAGATCGCCGTCATCGAGAACGAGTTCGGTGAAGAGAACATCGACAACGACATCCTGGTGGCCGACACCAACGAGCAGGTCATCCAGATGAGCAACGGCTGCGTCTGCTGCACCATCCGCGAAGACCTGCGCAGCACGCTGGCCGACCTGGCGGAAAAGCGGCGCAAGGGCGAGCTCAGCTTCGACCGCGTCGTCATCGAGACCACCGGCCTGGCCGACCCCGGCCCGGTGGCGCAGACCTTCTTCATGGACGACGAGATCGCGGAGAGCTACCTGCTCGACAGCATCCTGACCCTGGTCGACGCCAAGCATGCCGATGGCCAGCTCGACACGCGCCAGGAAGCGCGTCGCCAGATCGGTTTCGCCGACCAGATCTTCATCAGCAAGACCGATCTCGTCGACGCCACCGCTGTCGAGCGGCTCAGCCATCGCATCAAGCACATGAACCCGCGGGCGCCGCTGCAGGCCGTGCACTTCGGCGAGGTGCCGATCGCCAGCGTCTTCGACCTGAAGGGGTTCAACCTCAATGCCAAGCTCGACATCGATCCTGATTTCCTGAAGGCCGATGATCACGGGCACGAACACCATGAGCACGGGCACGAGCACGGCCACGAAGGCCACGACCACGCTCCTGGCGAAGCCTGCGACCACCCGCACCACCATCGCCACGACGACGATGTCAAGTCCTTCGTCTTCCGCAGCAACCGCGCCTTCAACCCCGCCAAGCTCGAAGACTTCCTCGGCGCCATCGTCCAGGTCTACGGCCCGAAGATGCTGCGCTACAAGGGTGTGCTGCACATGAAAGGCAGCGAGCGCAAGGTCATCTTCCAGGGCGTGCACCAGCTGATGGGCAGTGACCTCGGGCCGAAGTGGGCCCCGGGCGAAGCCAAAGGCAGCAAGATGGTGTTCATCGGCATCGACCTGCCCAAGGAGGTGCTGTTGCAGGGCCTGGAGCAGTGCCTGGTTTGATGCCCGGCCGACCCGCCACGCGGCAGGCTGCGAGCGGCTGCGCGGCGTGGATACAATCCGCGCGCCTTGAAGGTCCGGCGAGACCTCGTGTCAAACCGACAGGGGCCACCCGCCGCGAGGCGGGCTTAGTTGCCCCCATGGGCCCACGGGCCCGCAAGGTCCATTCCCAGGCGAGGAGAACCCCTTGACGAAGACAGCTGCCAAAACAACCACCGCCGGCAAGTCAGCGGCTCACGCAGCACCCAAGCCGGCCGCCGCATCCGCCGTCGAGAAGCCGGCCGAAAAGCCGGCTGAAAAGCCGGCGCCGATCAAGGCAGCGCCCTCCAAATCGACCCCCGCACCCACGGGGAAGTCCGGCAGCAAGGCCTCCGCCAAGGCGCGGGCCCAGCCGGAAACCCCCGCCCAGGTGCCGTCCACCGCTCTGTCCGGTGGCGGCAACCGTTTCACCGACCGCTTCGCGCCCTCACCGCCGTCGAAGCAGCCCGACCCGATCGAAGTGCAGAAAAACGCCTACAAAGCCGACCCCAAACTCGTCAACGCCTGGAAGTCCAAGGCTGGCCGGGACCTGACCGAAGCCGAGCTTCAGGCCATGCCCGACGACGAGTACATGAACGACAAGCAGATCGATTTCTTCCGTGCGCGCCTGCAGCAACAAAAGGACGATCTACTGTCCAACGCCGGTGAAACCACCGAGCATCTGCGCGAAGACACCAGCATCGTGCCCGACCCGGCCGACCGCGCCACCATCGAGGAAGAACACGCCCTCGAACTGCGCACCCGCGACCGCGAACGCAAGCTGCTGAAGAAGATCGCGCAGTCGCTGTCGCGTCTGGACAGCGGCGAATACGGTTTCTGCGACGAAACCGGCGAGCCCATCGGCATTGCCCGGTTGCTGGCGCGGCCGACCGCCACGTTGTCGCTGGAAGCGCAACAACGTCGCGAACTGAAGCAGAAGATGTTCGGCGACTAGCCACGAAGCAGCGGACACTGTCGTCATGGCCGACAACCCGAGCTTCTTCCGCAAGGTCGTGCGGTTCGTCGCGAACCCCGCCACCGACTGGACCGACCTGAACACGCGCCAGGGAGACTCGCGCGAGCTCGAACTCGAGAAGTCGGAGCTCAAGGCCATGATCGAGCGCAAGCGCCGCAACGATTTCGTGCGCAAGCGCGAATTCGACATGCTGCGCCGGGTGCGCCGCGAAGGCCTTTCGCCGGAACAGCTGGCGGCCCTGGGTGGGTCGTCGCGCCTGGACGATTCCGAAGCGCGTCTGCCCGACCCCAAGGCGGGCCGCCCGGACCACGGCGTCAAGGCCAAGATCGACGAGATCGAGCAGCAGATGGTCGGCGACGGCTTCCGCGGCAACAGCCGCCGGGGTGTGCTCAGCGGCAGTTCGGTGGCCGGCGCGCTGGCCCGGCTGGCGGGCACCCAGCCGCGGCCTGCCGGGCGCGATTCCGGCCGTGGCAACCTGGGCGCCGACGGACGCCCGCAGGGCAATTTCCGCGACGGCACGATCAACCCGTCGACGCGTCAACCGGGCATGGACTTCGCAGGGTCCGACATTCCGACACCCTCCCAGGCCTTCGACGGCGACAGCGAACCGGCGTCGCCATCACTGCCGCAATCACTGCCGCCGTTGCGTCTGGACGGCGACCGCGGCTACGCCCCGCGTTCGGCCGCGCCGGCCCCGGTGCAGATGGGCACCGGCCTGCCGCCGCTCACGCCCATGAACACGGCGCCGCCGCCCACCGCGTCCAGCCCAGCCCCCGCGCCTTACCTGCCTGCGGACATGCCACCCATGCCCCAGCCGCGTTACGGTGCCGGCGACGACGTGGCCGGCGCCATGGCGGTGGAAGTCAGCGAAGTCGTGCACGACCCCGAGCTGGACGAAGCGGTCATCGCCTTCGCCAACGCCGACTTCGCCCAGTGCGAAAACGCCTTGCAGCAGCTCACCGGCGTGAGCGGGGCGAGGGCCCAGCATGCCGAAACCTGGCTGGTGCTGTTCGACCTGTACCGCGCCACCGGGCAGCAGCAGCGCTTCGAGAGCCTGGCGCTCGAATACGCCCACCAATTCGGCTGGTCTGCGCCGCAGTGGTATTCGCTGCCCAAGCTGGTGGCCGATGCGGTGGCCGACGAGCCCGTGGTGGCCACGCACAGCAGCACCGAAGGGTCCACCGAGGTCGGCTGGGTCTGCCCCGACACACTGGACATCGAGGCCGTGGCGCGCCTGCGCTCCCTGACGCTCCAGATGCCGCTGCCCTGGGTGTTCGACTGGTCCATGCTGTCACGCATCGACCCCGAAGCCGCGATGCAGCTGTCCATGGTGTTCCGGCTGTGGTCGGGGCAGGCACTGGAAATGCGCTGGGTCGCCGGCGACCGCCTGTTCAACGTGCTCCAGGAAGCCGCACCCACGGGCGTGCGCGACGCCGACCCCGTCTACTGGCTCACGCGCCTGGACGCCCTGCGCCTGGCCAACCGTGCCGACCAGTTCGACGAAGCCGCCATCGACTATTGCGTCACCTACGAGGTCTCACCGCCCTCGTGGGAAGCCGCGCGCTGCAATGTCCGCATCAGCAGCGCCAACCCGAACACGCGCAACCCGCAGATGTCGATGATCAGCGAGGTCTCGACCAGCTTCCTCGAGTCGACCCTGCTCGAGGACATCGGCGGCGCCGGTGCTGCGGTCGAGATGGCCCATGTCGAACTGTCGGGCCAGCTGGTCGGCGACATCGGCGCCACGTTGCGCAAGCTCGACGACGGGCTGAGTGCGGCACCCATCGTCAGCGTCAGTTGTGCGCGGCTGATCCGCGTCGACTTCATTGCCGCCGGCGACCTGCTGAACTGGGTGCTGAACAAGCGCAACGACAACCGCGCGGTGCACTTCGTCGACGCGCACCGCCTGCTGGCGCTGTTCTTCGGCGCGATGGGCATCAACGAGCACGCCAAGGTGGTGGTGCGTAAAGTCTGAGCCCGGGTTCCCTTGAACCCTGGTGCCGCGGCACCAACTGACGAACACCTATGGAAACTTATCACGGCACCACCATCGTGAGCGTGCGCCGCGGCCCGATCGTCGCGCTAGGCGGCGACGGCCAGGTCACGCTCGGTACCATCGTCGTCAAGGCCAGCGCGCGCAAGGTGCGCAAGCTCTACCGCGAGCAGGTGCTGGCCGGCTTTGCCGGCGCCACCGCCGACGCCTTCACGCTGTTCGAACGCTTCGAGGCCAAGCTCGAAAAGCACCAGGGCCACCTGGTGCGCGCAGCCATCGAACTCACCCGCGACTGGCGTACCGACCGCGTGCTGCGCCGCCTGGAAGCGATGCTGGCCGTGGCCGACACCACCGCCAGCCTCATCATCACCGGCAACGGCGACGTGCTCGAACCGGAGCAGGGCATCGTCGCCATCGGCAGCGGCGGGGCCTACGCCCAGGCCGCGGCGATGGCGCTGCTGAACCACACCGACATGGCCCCGGCGCAGATCGTCAAGCGGTCGCTCGAGATTGCCGGCGACATCTGCATCTACACGAACCAGAACCACATCGTGGAGACGCTGGGATGAACGCCGTCACCGTCACCGACACCGAAAACCTCACCCCGGCGCAGATCGTCGCCGAACTCGACAAGCACATCGTCGGGCAGCATGCCGCCAAGCGGGCCGTGGCCATCGCGCTGCGCAACCGCTGGCGCCGCCGCCGTGTGCAAGGCGCCATGCAGGCCGAGATCACGCCGAAGAACATCCTCATGATCGGGCCCACCGGCGTGGGCAAGACCGAGATCGCACGCCGCCTGGCGCGGCTGGCCGACGCGCCCTTCGTGAAGGTGGAAGCCACCAAGTTCACCGAGGTGGGCTATGTCGGCAAGGACGTGGACACCATCATCCGCGACCTGGTCGAAGTCTCCGTCAAGCAGGAACGCCAGCGCCAGGTGGCGGCCAAGCGCAACGCCGCGCACGACGCCGCCGAGGAACGCATCCTCGACGTGCTGGTGCCGCCGCCGCGCGACGCGCGCCCCAGCGTGGGCTTCAGCGCCGAGGCGCCACCCGAGAACACCGCCCGCCAGATCATGCGCAAGCGCCTGCGCGAGGGCAGCTTGAACGACAAGGAAATCGAGCTCGACGTCGCCGACGCCAAGCCGGCGCTGGAAGTGCTGGGCCCGCAGGGCCTGCCGGGCATGGAGGAGATGGCCGAACAGCTCAAGGGCCTGTTCAGCCAGATGAACCAGGCCAAGAAGAGCAAGCGCAAGCTGAGCATCGCCGAAGCCATGCGCCTGCTCGTCGACGAGGAAGCCGGCCGCCTCGTCAACGAGGAAGAGATCCGCGCTGCCGCAGTGGCCAAGGCCGAGGCCGATGGCATCGTCTTCATCGACGAGATCGACAAGGTGGCTTCGCGTCAATCCGGCAGCGACGGCGGCGGGGCCGAGGTCAGCCGCCAGGGCGTGCAGCGCGATCTGCTGCCGCTGGTGGAAGGCACGGCCGTGACCACCAAGTACGGCGTGGTCAAGACCGACCACATGCTCTTCATCGCCAGCGGCGCCTTCCATCTGGCCAAGCCCAGCGACCTGATCCCTGAACTGCAGGGGCGATTCCCCATCCGCGTGGAGCTCTCGTCCCTGTCGGTGGCCGACTTCGAGGCCATCCTCACCAGCACCGACGCGAGCCTGGTGGCCCAGTACCAGGCCTTGCTGGCCACCGAAGGCGTGACGGTGCAGGTCGAGCCCGCGGCCGTGCGCCGGCTGGCCGAGATCGCCTTCGAGGTGAACGAGCGCACCGAAAACATCGGCGCGCGCCGCCTGGCCACCGTGATGGAACGTCTGCTCGACGAAGTCAGCTTCGACGCGCCCACGCGCAGCGGCCAGACGCTGGTCGTCGACGCCGCCATGGTGAACACCCGCCTGGCCGAACTGGCGCAGGACGAAGACCTCTCGCGCTACATCCTGTGAACGGCTTGCCCATGCAGCATCGTCCCCTGGGTCGCAGCGGCCTCGCCGCCGCGCCGATCGCCTTCGGCGGCAACGTTTTCGGCTGGACCGCCGACGCCGCCACCTCGTGGCGCCTGCTCGACGCCTTCGTCGACGACGGCTTCAACCTCATCGACACCGCCGACATCTATTCACGCTGGGCGCCGGGCCACCAGGGTGGCGAAAGCGAAACCCTCATCGGCCAGTGGCTCAAGGCACCCGGCAACGGGCACAAGCGCGATCGGGTGCTCATCGCCACCAAGGTGGGCAAGCCGATGGGCGACGAAGGCAGCGGCAAGGCGGGCCTGAGCCGGCGCTGGATCCGCCAGGCCGTCGACGACAGCCTGCGCCGGCTGCAGACCGACCACATCGACCTCTACCAGAGCCACGACGACGACAGCACCACGCCGCTGGAGGAAACACTGTCGGCCTTCGCCGAGCTCATCCGCGAGGGCAAGGTGCGCGCCATCGGCGCTTCGAACCACAGCGCACCGCGCCTGGCCGAAGCCCTGGCCACCAGCGCGCGCCTGGGCCTGCCACGCTACGAAACGCTTCAGCCCCACTACAACCTGATCGAGCGCCAGGTGTACGAGGAAGCGCTGGAGCCGCTGTGTCGCGCCGAGGGCCTGGGCGTGATCAACTTCTTCGGGCTGGCCCGCGGCTTCCTCACCGGCAAGTACCGCAGCGAGGCCGACCTGGCCAAGAGCCCGCGCGGCGCAGGCGTGAAGGCCTACCTGAACCCGCGTGGGCTGGGCATCCTGGCCGCACTGGACCAGGTCGCCGAGGCCCGCGCAAGCACGCCTGCGCAGGTGGCGCTGGCCTGGCAGATCGCCCGGCCGGGCATCACGGCGCCGATCGCGAGTGCCACCACGGTGGCGCAGTGGACCGAACTGGCGGCTGCGGCACGGCTCGTCCTGTCGGCGAGCGACATCGCCACCCTGAACGCAGCCAGCGCCTGGGCCACGGCAGTCTAGGCTCAGGCGCAGTACCGGGCGAGCCCCGGGGGAAGGCGGTCGAGTGCGCCCGCACGGGGAAAGCTGCGGCGACAATCCGCGACCAGAACAAGACCCGGTAGCCGCTTCATGTCTTCCCAGCCGCCCTTCGTGGCCCCCGCCCGCCACACCGACCCCGCCGCCGCACTGGCCCAGGTGCAGGCCATCTACAGCAGCAGCATCGAGCACCTGCGCAGCAGCCTGCAGCGCTTCGTGGCCGGTGCCGACGACGGCCAGACCGTGCGCGCCTGCTACCCGTTCGTGCGGGTGCGCACCGACACCGTCGCCCGCGCCGATTCGCGCCTGAGCTACGGTTTCGTCGCCGGCCCGGGCACCTTCGAAACGACCCTGACGCGGCCAGACCTGTTCGCGAGCTATTTCGAGGAGCAGTTCCGCCTGCTCGTGAAGAACCACAGCGTGGCGCTCGAGGTGGGCACCAGCGCGCAGCCGATCCCGGTGCACTTCTCGCTGGCCGAGAACAACCACCTGGAAGGCTCGCTCTCGTTCGAGCGCCGCATGCGCATGCGCGACCTGTTCGACCTGCCCGATCTGGCCGCCATGGACGACGGCATCGCCAACGGCGGCTTCGAGCCCCGGGCCGGCGAGGCGCAGCCGTTGGCCTTGTTCACCGCCCCGCGCGTCGATTACTCGCTGCACCGCCTGCGCCACTACACCGGGACCGCGCCCGACCACTTCCAGAACTTCGTGCTCTTCACGAACTATCAGTTCTACATCGACGAGTTCATCAAGCTCGGGCACGCCTTGATGGCCGACCCGGCCAGCGAGTACGTGGCCTTCGTCGAGCCCGGCAACGTGGTCACCCGCCGCGTCGGGGAGCCGGCCCGCCCAGGCGATGAGCTGGGTGCCGCGCCGCCACGGTTGCCGCAGATGCCGGCCTACCATCTGGTGCGCGCCGACAGCTCGGGCATCACGATGGTCAACATCGGCGTCGGCCCGGCCAACGCCAAGACCATCACCGACCACATCGCCGTGCTGCGCCCGCATGCCTGGCTGATGCTGGGCCACTGCGCCGGCCTGCGCAACAGCCAGCAGCTCGGCGACTACGTGCTGGCCCACGCCTACATGCGCGAAGACCATGTGCTCGATGAGGAGCTGCCGCTGTGGGTGCCCATCCCCGCGCTGGCCGAAGTGCAGGTGGCGCTGGAGACAGCCGTCGCCGATGTCACCAAGCTCGAAGGTTATGAGCTGAAGAAGATCCTGCGCACCGGCACCGTGGCCAGCACCGACAACCGCAACTGGGAACTGCTGCCGCACCCGGGCCCGGAGCGCCGCTTCAGCCAGAGCCGCGCGGTTGCGCTGGACATGGAAAGCGCCACCATCGCCGCCAACGGCTTCCGCTTCCGCGTGCCCTACGGCACTTTGCTCTGCGTCAGCGACAAGCCGCTGCACGGCGAGATCAAGCTGCCCGGCATGGCCAACCATTTCTACCGCGAACGGGTCGACCAGCACCTGCGCATCGGCATGCGCGCCGTCGAATTGCTGCGCCAGGAACGCCCGGGCAGCCTGCACAGCCGCAAGCTGCGCAGCTTTGCCGAAGTGGCGTTCCAGTAGTTCATCGCCGCATTGAAGGGGCCGGATGTCGCAACAGCAGGTTCGCTTTGCACATCTGGCCAGCGGCGCCAGGGTGGCCTGGGCTGCGCAAGGCCGGGGTCCGCCCCTGCTGCGCGCCGCGCACTGGATGACGCATGTCGGGCAGGACCCGCAGTCGCCGGTGTGGCAACCCTGGCTCGCCCGGCTGGGGCGCGACTTCCGGCTGCTGCGATACGACGAACGTGGCTGCGGACTGTCCGGCCCCGACGACACGCCGCTGTGCCTGGACACCGCGGTCGAGGAGCTCGAAGCCGTCGCCGACGACGCCGGCCTGGACAGGCTGGCGCTCCTGGGCATTTCGGGAGGCGGCCCGGCCGCCATCGCGTTTGCGGCCCGCCACCCGGCGCGCGTCACGCATCTGGTGTTGCTCGGCGCCTATGCCCAGGGCCCGCTCGCTGGCCAGCCCAGCGTCGACAGCCGGGCCTGGGTCGACGCCACCGCGCGGCTGATCGAACTGGGCTGGGGCCGGGCGGGGTCGCCCGTTCAGCACTTCTTCACCTCGACACTCATTCCAGACGGCCGGCCCGAGCATGTCCAGGCCTTGAACGAGCAGCAGCGGCTGAGCTGCGGCCCGGCACGCGCAGCAGCCCTGCTGCGTGCCCGCGTGGCGCTCGACGTGGGTGACCTGCTGCACCTGGTGCAGTGCCCGACGCTGGTGCTGCACACGCAACACGACGCTACCGTGGCCGTCGAAAGCGGCCGCCGGATCGCAGCCGGCATCCCAGGCGCGCGCTTTGTCGAACTGGCAGGACGCAACCACATCCCGCTGGATGGCGAGCCGGGCTTCGAGCAGATGTGCGAAGCCATGACGGCCTTCGTGCTCGCCCCGGCAAGCCCTGCCGAACGGGCGGGTTTCACGGCACGCGAGCGCGACCTGCTGCACCTGGTGGCCGCCGGGCGCGACAACCTGCAGATCGGGGCGCAGATGGGCCTGGCCGACAAGACGGTGCGCAACGCCCTGTCGCGCCTGTACACCAAGTTGGACGTCGCCGGGCGACCGCAGGCCGTGGTGCGGGCACGCGAGCTCGGCTTCGGCTGAGCGGCCAGCCGGGGCAGTTGTCCCGCATCGCAGCGGCACGGCGGGCTGCCGAGGCCGCCGCCGGGACGACTGCCCCCTGTGACCGTGGCAGTGGCTGTCGCTCAATGGCCAGCCCATCCACGTCTTCAGGAGATTTCCATGCAGCGCTCGAGCTTTCGAACCCTGGTCGCCACCGCCTGTACGCTGGCAGCAGTGGCCTGCAACCCAGCCCTGGCGGAGACCTTCCGCGTCGACACCAGCGGCCAATCCCAGGTCATCGAGATCATCGAACCGACAGTCCCGGTGTTGCGCTTCCAGACCCAGACCTCGGGCACCGGCAGCTTCGGGCTGATCGGCTATGCCTCGACCGACGTGGTCAACCTGGCCACGGGCCTGGGCCACGGGACCAACCGCTTCTTCGCGGCCAATGGCGACGAGCTGCTGGGGTCCTTCACGGTGCAGTTGAGCCCTGGACCCACGCCCGGCACGCTGATCCTGAACGGGCTGACGCAGTTCACCGGCGGCACCGTTGTCTTCGCCGGCGCCACCGGCAGCGCCACGCTGGAGGCCTTCGGCCAGTTCATCAGCGATTCGGAGGCCTTGGTCAGCTTCACCCACCTGGGCGAGATCACCGTGGTGCCTGAGCCCGCCACCACGGCCCTGCTGTTGGCGGGGCTGGCGGCGGTCGGCGGGCTGATTCGCCGTCGCAAGATGGCGTAAAAAACACGGAAAGCCCCGCTGGCCCAGCCCCACGACTGGTCGGGGCAAGGTCGGGGCCGCTACATTCCCTGCTGTCGAAAGGGGAGTAGCAGACAACGCCTTGTTGTCGCGGCCCCCCGTCAATACGGTGAATGACGCCAGTTGTCACCCGGGACCGCAGGAAAGTGCCCAGCAGTCGGGCTCCCCTTCCGCAAGACCTTTCGGCGCGAACCTCAACCCAACTTGAACGGGAGTGTCCATGGACACCATCGCGCCGCTGTGGCTCTGGATTACGTTTGTCGCGATCGTCCTCGCGGCGCTGTTTGTCGACTTCGTCGTCCTGCACAAGCAGGGTGCGCATGCCGTCGGCGTGAAGGAAGCGATCAACTGGTCCATCGTCTGGGTGCTGGCCAGCCTGGCCTTCAACGCGCTGTTCTGGTGGGCGGTGTGGCAGGACCACGGCGCCGAACTCGCCAACACCAAGAGCATGGAGTTCCTGACCGGCTATCTCATCGAGAAGAGCCTGGCGGTGGACAACATCTTCGTGTTCCTGATGATCTTCACCTACTTCGCGGTGCCGCCTGAATTCCAGAAGCGGGTGCTGATGATCGGCATCATCGGCGCCATGGTGCTGCGCACCGTGATGATCCTGATCGGCGCCTGGCTCATCACGCAATTCCACTGGGTGCTGTACCTGTTCGGCGCCTTCCTCATCATCACCGGCATCAAGATGTGGTGGGCGGCGGGCAAGGAGCCCGACCTGGAAAGCAACCCGGCGCTGAAACTGCTGAAGCGCTTCATGCCGGTCAGCGCCAAGTTCGATGGCGAGAAGTTCTTCACCATCGAGAACGGCAAGAAGATCGCCACGCCGCTGTTCCTGGTGATCTGCCTGATCGGCCTCACCGACGTGATCTTTGCCGTCGACAGCATCCCGGCCATCTTCGCCATCACGTCTGACCCGTTCATCGTGCTGACCAGCAACATCTTCGCCATCCTGGGCCTGCGTGCGATGTACTTCCTGCTGGCGGCGGTGGCGGCCAAGTTCCACCTGCTCAGCTACGGGCTGGCGGTGATCCTGGTCTTCATCGGCACGAAGATGATGCTGATCGACGTCTTCAAGATTCCAGTGGCGATCTCGCTGGGCGTGGTCGTGACGATCCTGGCCTTCACGATGTGGCTGAGCGTGCGCACGGCGCCGAAGATCGAGTCGCCGCAGAACTGACGAAGTACCGCACCGGCACAAGCCGGTGCCCGGCAACCGCCGCCGCGCCCTGAGAGGGGCCGGCGGCGGTTTTGTTTGAGGCACCGCTCCTGTTCATGGGCGGCGGAGGGCGTGGCAGGTACGCGACGAGACGCACGAGACTGCAAGACATTTGTTGCGAATCATTCTTGTTCGCATTAAAGTCGCGTCCGTCTTTCACTGCGTCCGTCTTTCACTGCTCTCACGCCCGCCGCGTCCACCGGCCCTGCGCCTTCCGCCCATGTCCACCCACGCCACGCCGCCTTCTGCCCACCGCCCACCCGTGGCCCTGGTGGTGTTGCTGCTGCACGGCGCGCTGGCGACGGCGCTGCTGCTGCAGGCAGACACGCTGCCGCGCTTGCTGACGGTGGCTGCGCCGATCCACGTGACGCTGGTGAAGGCGCCCGAATCCCCCCGGCCGGAGGCAGCCACCGCTTTGTCGACGCCCATGCCCGGCCGGGCCCCCGCACTGCCCCTGCTGGCCGCGCCAGCGGTGGAAGTGCGACCCGTAGTCACCCCCGCGGCGCCGGAACAGGCCCCTGCGCCCGCGCCCGCGGTCGAGGCCATGCCGGCGCCCATCCCGAAGACAGCTTTCGACACGCCGCGCCTCTCGGCACCGTCGCCGACGCCGACGCCGGCGCCGGCCCCAGCCGCGGCAGAACCCAGACCCGTGAGCTCGAGCGCGATCCGCTACCGCGTGCCACCCCCGGTGGCCGTGCCGCTGGCCTCGCGGCGCCTGGGCGAAAGCGGCACCGTGTGGCTGCGCGTACGCGTCGACCGCCAGGGCCTGCCGGCGCAGGTGTCCGTGCATCAGAGCTCGGGTTATCCGAGGCTGGACGAACAGGCACTCGCAGCGATGCAGGCCGCGCGTTTCGTGCCGCAAAGCGACAACGGAACACCCATCGAATGGGTCGTGATCGCGCCGCTGGCCTACGACCTCGACTGAACTCGCCCCCTTCGCCTTCCCTACCCACCCACCCACCCACAGCAGCCAGGCAGCCCGAAGCCCCCCAGCCGCGACCTTTGCCCCCCAAGGAACCGGCCCCATGAACTTGAAACCCCATGCTGCACTGCTGCCCCTGGGCGCCCTGGCCACAGGCTTCGGCCTGGCTGGCGCGGCCTTGGCCCAGACCGACCCGCCGCGGACCCCCGCACCCGCCGAAACCGTGATGCCTGTCGTCCGCGCCAGCTCCAGCGCCATCACCGAACCCTCGGCCAGGGACAACGTGCAGGCGACCACCACCCGCATCGGCAAGGCCCGGCAGGAACTGCGCGACCTGCCGCAGTCGCTGACGGTGGTGACCGAAAAGCTGATCGACGACCGCAATCTCGACACGCTGAAAGACGCGCTGCGCAACACCGCGGGCATCAGCTTCATGGCGGCCGAAGGCGGCGAGGAAGACATCCGCCTGCGCGGCTTCTCGCTGCAGAGCACCGGCGACATCTTCGTCGACGGCATCCGCGACCCGGCCTTCTACGACCGCGACAGCTTCAACTGGGACCGGCTGGAAGTGCTCCGCGGCAGCGCCAGCATGCTCTTCGGCCGCGGCAGCACGGGCGGCGCCGCCAACCAGGTGAGCAAGCTGCCGCGCACGGTCACCACGAACGAGGTCGAGCTGACCCTCGGCGCCGGCCGCTACGCCCGCCTGACAGGCGACTTCAACCTCAAGACCGGCGACAACGCCGCGCTGCGACTGAACGCCATGGCCACCCGGGCCGACGGCCATGGCGAAACGATCGACAAGCAGGGCGTCGCCCCGGCCTTCCGCTGGGGCATCGGCACGGCCCATGAGTTCCTGGTGTCGGCCTACTGGCTGCAGAACGACAACAACATCCACTACGGCATGCCCTGGCTGACCCCAGCCCCCGGCAGCACCGACCGCGTGCTCGTGCCGGTGGCCGCGAAGAACTTCTACGGCATGGCCAGCGACCAGAACGACGGCAGCGTCAAGCTGGGCACCCTGGGCTACACCCACCGCCTGGACAACCGCAGCGAATGGCGCACGGTGCTGCGCCTGGGCCGCTACGAACGTGACCTGCGGGCCAGCGCCATCCGCTTCGCCGCGGCCAACCTGCAGCCCGGCGGACAGGCCGTCACCCTGGCCACCCTGGGCCCGCAGACGGTGCTCACCCGGGGCACGCAGCTGAAGGTGCAGGACCTGGACACCCGCTACGTGCAAAGCGACTACAGCACCCGCTTCAACGGCCCGGGCGGTCGCCATGAAGTGCAGGCCGGCCTGGACCTGGGGCACGAGGACTTCGACAACTACGGCATGGCGCTTCCGCCAGGCGTGACGTTGACCAAGCCGACCACGCTGCTGGGCACGCCCGGCGACGGCGCGGGCATCGACGAGTCGCTGCGCACCCGTTCGATCAATCGACGCTTCGACGCGAAGTCGGTGGGCCTGTATGCCCAGGATCTGCTGCAGGTGGCCCCGGCCTGGAAGCTGCTGGCCGGCCTGCGCTGGGACCGTTTCGAAGGCGACTACCGCAACATCAACATCCCGGCCGCCGCCAACAACGTCTGCGCCGTGCCGGTGGCCGCCAGCATTGCGCGCAGCGACTCGCTTCTCAGCCACCGCCTGGGCGTTCTTTACCAGCCCACCGCCTTCAGCTCCTTCCACGCCAGCTACGGCACCAGCTTCAACACCGCAGGCGACGCCTACCAGTACGACGCCGGCAACGCGCAGGTCGACCCCGAGTCCAGCCGCAACTTCGAGATCGGGGCCAAGCTCGACCTGGCCGACGGCAAGCTGAGCACGCGCGTGGCCGTGTTCCATTCGACCAAATACAACGAACGCAACCGCGATGCCGAGACTGTGAATACCTGCAACTACGTGCTGTCGGGCCAGCGCCATGCGGCGGGCGTCGAGCTGGACATCGCCGGTCGCATCACGCCGGCTTGGGAGATGTTCGTCTCGCTGTCCTTCATCCCCGATGCCGAAGTCGACGAGGCCAGTGCCGCCGCCCCTGCCGGCGAGACCGTGGGCGCGCGACCCGGCCTGACGCCACGCTTCAGTGGCACGCTGTGGACCACCTACCAGCTGAGCCAGAAGTTCCGCGTCGGCGCCGGCATCAACACCCGCAGCAGCGACGCGCCACAGGGCATCACCAGCTTCAAGGCCCCCAGCTACGTCACGGGCGACTTGATGGCCGAGTACGCTTGGGACGGCATGGCATTGAAGGCCAACCTGAGCAACATCACCGACCAGCTGTATGCCGACGGCCTGTACCGAGGGCACTACGTGCCGGGCAAGCCACGCACGCTGCAGCTCAGCGCGAGCTACAGGTTCTGAAGCCGTGATGCATCTGCAGCAGCTGCTCGGCCCCGAGGAAGTCGCCCAGGCCCGACGCTGGTTGGCCTTGGGCGACTGGGTCGACGGGCGCGGCACGGCCGGGCCGCAGGCCGCGGCCGTGAAGCGCAACGAGCAGCTGGCCGAGGGCCCGCAGGCCCAGCAGCTGCGCGACATGGTGCTGCGGGCACTGGAGCGTCAGCCGCTGTTCCTGTCGGCAGCGCTCCCACGGCGTGTGCTGCCCCCCGCCTTCAACCGCTACCGCGACGCCAGCAACGAATACGGCGCCCATGTCGACCAGGCGATCCGTGCGCACGGCACCGGCCCGCTGCGCGCCGACCTGTCCTGCACCCTGTTCCTGTCCGCACCCGAGGCCTACGAGGGCGGTGAGCTGATGCTGCGCGAGCCTTTCGGCGGTCTCGGCAGCGCCGGGGCAGAGCAGGCCTTCAAGCTGCCGGCTGGCGACGCACTGCTTTATCCGGCCAGCAGCGTGCACCGGGTGGCAGCGGTCACACACGGCGAACGGCTGGCCTGCTTCTTCTGGGTCGAAAGCCTGGTGCCGCGTCAGGACCAGCGGCAGCTGCTGTTCGACATGGACCTGGCGCTGATGCGGCTGCGCCAGCGCGAGATCGACGGCGGGGACGGCGAGTCGCCCGAGACCGTGGCGCTGACCGGCAGCTATCACAACCTGCTGCGGCTGTGGGCCCGAACCTGAGCGCCGTGCATCGCGCCATCCGCCTGGCCGACTTCGACGCCCTGGCCCGCGCCCGGCTGGACGACAAGGCCTGGGCCTACTTCAGCGGTGGCGCCGGCGACGAGATCACGCTGCGCGAAAACCGTCGGGCCTGGGACAGCCTGCGCCTGTGGCCACGCGTGCTGCAAGCGCTGCAGGACTGCAGCCTGGACATCGAGTTGCTCGGAAGGCGCTGGGCTCACCCGCTGCTGATGGCGCCCATGGCCTACCAGAGGCTGGCCCACCCCGACGGCGAAGCCGGCGCGGCGCTGGCTTGCGCGGCGCAGGGGGCGGGCTATGTGCTGTCGACGCAGGCCAGCACCCGGCTGGAGGATGTGGCCCGTCTCGTGCGCGACGAACCCGGCCGCGGCCCGCTGTGGTTCCAGCTGTACGCGCAGCGCGATCCCGGCCTCAGCCGCGAGCTGATGCAGCGCGCCTGCGCTGCCGGTTTCGAAGCCATCGTGCTCACCGTCGACGCGCCGGTGACTGGCGCCCGAGACCGCGAGCGGCGCGCCGGATTTCAACTGCCGGCGGGCATCGCCGCCGTCAACCTGCCCTCTGCACAGGCCCAGGCCCCGGACCGTGGCAGCTGGCGCGCCCCCGCTCCGAGCTGGTCCGACCTCGACCGGCTGCTCCTGCATGCGCCGCTTCCCGTGCTGATCAAGGGCGTGCTCCACCCGGACGACGCGCGCCGAGCCGCCAGCCTCGGGGTGGCCGGCCTGATCGTCTCGAACCACGGCGGTCGCACCCTGGACACCGCCGTGGCCACGGCGCACGCCCTGCCGCGCATTGCCGACGCGGTGCAGGGCGCGGTGCCGCTGCTCGTCGATGGCGGCATCCGCCGCGGCACCGACGTGCTGAAGGCGTTGGCCCTCGGCGCCACCGCCGTGCTCGTCGGCCGTCCGCTGCTGATGGCCCTGGCATCGGACGGGGCACCGGGCGTGGCCTTGGCACTGCGCCTGCTGCAGGACGAATTGCTGATGGCGCTGGCGCTGGCGGGCTGCAGCAGCCCCGCCGCCGTGAGCGCTTCGCTGCTGCTCGACCACGCCGCTGGCGCCCGGGGCTCCGGGCTCGCGCGCACCGCGGGCAACAGGGCTGCGGCTCAGCGCACCGACAGTGGCAGCTTGTGCCGTGGCGGTGGAAAACTGCGGTCCAGGGCGCCGAGGTCTTCTGCGGTGAAGGACTGAGCCAGCCCCTGCGCCGCCCAGTTGTGGCGCAGGTGAACGGCGCTGCGCGCCTTCGGCAGGGCCAACACCCCCGGCTGACGCAGCAGCCACGCCAGCGCGACCTGTGCCGGCGTGGCGCGGTGGCGTACCGCCATGTCTCGCAGCGCGGGGTGATCGGCCAGCTCACCCTGGTCGAGCGGGCTGTAAGCCAGCAGTGGCATCTGGTGCACGCGCTGTGCCGGCAGCAGGTCGAACTCGACACCGCGCGCCGCCAGCGAATAGTGCACCTGGTTGGCTGCACAGGCCGCGCCGCCGGGCACCGCGGCCAGCTCGCGCAAGGCCCCCAGGTCGAAGTTGCTCACGCCCCAGTGGCGGATGCGGCCGTGCCGTTGCAGCTGTTCGAAGGCGCGCACCGTTTCTGCCAGCGGCGTCGGGCTCGGCCAGTGCAACAGGTACAGGTCGATGCGGTCCAGACGCAGGCGGCGCAGGCTCTGCTCGCAGGCTGCGACCAGGCCGGACTCGAAGGCATGCTCGGGCAGGACCTTGCTGATGACGAACACGGCATCGCGTGCCAGCCCGGCACGGAAGGCCTGCTCCAGGGCCTGGCCCAGCACCTGCTCGGCACCGCCATCGGCGTACATCTCGGCGGTGTCGAAGACGCGCCAGCCCATGTCCAGGGCCAGTCGCAGGGCTGCAATGTCGGATGCGAAGACTGACGGGTCGACGCCATAGCCGCAGGTGCCCAGGCCGAGCGAAATCCGCTCTTCCCCGCTGGGGAAGAGGACCTGAGGCAGCCATGCGGGTGAAACCATGCACAGATGCTACGGGGCTATGGCCGCATCCGCGTCATCCAGGTGAAGGGACATTTATCATCGCAAGCAATGTCAAGCAGCCTCCGAGACCACGTGCGCGACCTCGCCCAGGTGCGCCTGGACAACGCGCTGGCGCTGTTCGAAGAGTTCGTCCGCGCGACCGCGCGCCATGCCGATGCCGCAGCGCTGCGCGGCCTGGAACGCCGGTTCGCCGAGCGCATCCAGATCCAGCCCAGCTACTGGAGCCAGATCAAGGGCCGCAGCCGCCAGATCGGCGAACGTCTGGCGCGCCAGTTCGAGCAGCTCTGCAACAAGCCGCCAGGCTGGATGGACCAAGTGCACACCGGCAGCGCCACGGCGGCGAGCCAGCCCAATGCCCTGGCTCGCACGAACGATCCTGTCGACGAATCGGCGCCCCGCGACGACGACGAACGATTCATCGTCGGTCTGGTGCTCACCTATTACCGCCGCCACCCGCAACGTGCTCGCACGCGGCTGCTGGACCTGCTGGGCGAGGTGCTGGCGCCGGCAGCTGGGCCTCCGGTCTCGCCGCCTGCAGCACCCACGCCGCTGGCCCCTGGTGCCGAGGAAGCCCATGCGCTCTGGCTGCGCACACAGACCGGCGTGGCGCCGCTGAAACGCAAGAAGTAGCGGCCAGCCCCCTTGATCTAGGGTTTGCACCGTGCGCAATTTCGCTTGCGCACTGATAACCGTGTGTTTATCATTTGCGCAAGCGTGTCGGCGCAGGGGGTGAATCCCACGGCCACGACACATCCGATCCACCCCAAACCTCACGCCATGCGCCCACTGCTTTTCATCGACATCCGTCTCGCCAGCCTGCGTGCAGGCGGGTCCGTATTTGCGGCGGTCGGTGCAAGGACAGAGTCGAACGGTGTGTTTGCAAGTGCCGCCCCGCCCGGGGCGCAGGTTCGCTGAAGAGGCCAGAGCCCGCTCTCTGCCCCTCCTCCACCTGCAGGCCCGGGTTGCTCCAGCAACCCGGGCCTTTTGTTTTTGTCCTGTCCGTTCCCTGTCCACACCCGCCCGAAGGAGACCGCCATGAAGATCCAAGTCACCGTCCGCAAGCCGCGCAACCCCTTGATCGCGACCGCCCGCGCCCGCCGGGCCGGCGCGCACGAGCGATCGGCCACTGGGTTGCGCTTCCAGGCGCAGCGCACGCTGCACCGAGAGCTCGCCGGCCTGCACGTCGCAGAGCGGCGACGAGCCAGCCCCTGAACCCCCCACGGCCAGCAGCCCCCACCCACCACGCAGCGGGGCCGGCCACCGAAGGAGAACCATCGTGTCCCATGACGACCTTTCCTGGAGCGACGCTCCCCCGCAAGACCGGCGCGGCCGCGAACTCGCCGCCGCCCTGCTGCGCGCCGCGGGCGCAGTGCTCGAACGCATGGCCTTGCGCCTGATGCGCCGAGAGCACACCCTCGCGCAGGCCGAACCTCAGCTGGAGTTCCATGCCGAGGCCGGCGCACCCGAAGGTGCGCTGTACGTGAACGGCCAGCTCGTCGGCCACCTCACGGGCGTCACACGGCTGTGACCCGCCCGGTTCCCCCGGCGGCGCACCAGGCGTCGCCGGGGTGACAAGCGCCACGCCAGGGCGCGCGCATGCTTCGTCGCCATGACCGCATCGACCCGCTTCCAGATTGCCCGCCTCGACCTGCAAACAACGCAGTTCGCGCTCGATCCCGATGCGCCTGGAATGCGGACGCTGGCCCCCGCCGAGGTGCGACTGCGCGTGGAGCGCTTCGCACTGACCGCCAACAACCTGACCTACGCCGCCTTCGGCGAGGCCATGAAGTATTGGCAGTTCTTTCCGGCGGCCGACCCGGCCTGGGCCTGTCTGCCGGTGTGGGGCTTCGCCACGGTGATCGAAAGCCGTGTCGAGGGCGTCGCCGAAGGTCGCCGCATCTACGGCTGCCTGCCCGCAGGAACCCATCTGGTGGTTCAGCCGCAACGCGTCTCGGCCGCCGGCTTCCACGACGGCAGTGCGCACCGGCAGGAGCTGGCCGCGGTCTACGCACGCTACGACTTCTGTGACGCAGACCCAGCCTGGCATCCCGGCACCGAAGGTCTGCAGGCGGTGCTTCGCCCCTTGTTCGTGACCTCGTTCCTGATCGACGACTTCCTGGCCGAACAGTCGTGTTTCGGCGCCAGCCAGGTGCTGATGTCGAGTGCGTCGAGCAAGACCGCGCTCGGCACGGCCTTCTGGCTGGCCCTGCGGCGTGGGCAGCCCGGGGCGCCGCGGCAAGTCGGGCTCACATCCGCAGGAAATGCCGGCTTCGCCGAGAGCCTGGGCTTCTTCGACGAGGTGATGGACTACGACTCGCTGGGCCGGCTGGACCCTAGCGTGGCGACCGTCTATGTCGACTTCGCAGGCAATGCTGCGCTGCGGCGCCGCGTGCACGAACACTTTGCCGGTTCTCTGGCCTACAGCTGCTCGGTGGGTGGCACGCACTGGCAGGCGCTGGGCTCAGGCGCCGGCCTGCCGGGGCCGAGGCCAACCCTTTTCTTCGCCCCGGCACGGATCAAGGCCCGCAGTGCGCCGGAGCCCGAAGGCTGGGGGCCGGGAGGGGTGCAGCGGCGGCTGGGGTCGGCCTGGAGCGGCTTCGTGCAAGCCCTGCAGCGGCCCGGGCTCGCCGGACTGCAGATCGTCGAACGCAGCGGCCCTGATTCCCTGCAGCATGCCTACTCCGAACTGCTGGGCGGCAGGGCAAGGGCCAACGAAGGGCTGATGCTGACGCTTCAAGTCGGGCGCTGAATCAGCCGATACCCTGTGGACGAGCACATTCGCAATGAACTCATCCACCCGCACCTTCATCACCCAGCCGCCACGCGACCTGGCGGCATGGCGCGCGTGCTTCGATGCCCCTCAGCTGCCGGTGCTGGGCAGTACCGCGCAGTTTCTCGAAGAGTGGCGGCTGACCGAAGATGCTGCCGACGCGCATGGCCTGGCCGAGACCCTGGCCACCGACCCGCTGATGATGCTGAAGCTGCTGGCTCACGTGGCCGAACTGCGGCGCGGCCGCGAGGGCAGTGAACCCGAGACCGCGACCGAGGCCCTGGTCATGCTGGGCATCACCCCCTTTTTCCGGGCCTTCGGCCCGCAGCCTGTCGCCGAGGAATGGCTGGCCCACGACGAAGCCGCGCTGGCCGGCTTCAGCCAGGTGCTGCGGCGCTCGCGTCGCGCCGCCAACTTCGCGATCGGCTTCGCCGTGCACCGCCTGGACCGTGACGCCGCCGTCATCCACGAAGCCGCGCTGCTGCACGACTTCGGCGAAATGCTGCTGTGGCTGCACGCGCCGGCGCTGGCCCTGGAGATCCAGCGGCGCCAGCAGGCCGACCCCGGGCTGCGTTCTGCCGTCGTGCAGCGGGAAGTGCTGGGCGTGGAACTCGTGGACCTGCAGCATGCGCTCATGCAGGCCTGGCGCCTGCCCAGCCTGCTGGTGCAGATCACCGACGACCACGCGCCCACAGCCGCGCAGGGTGGCCATGTGCAGCTGCGCAATGTGCTCCTGGCGATTCGCGTGGCACGCCACAGCGCCCATGGCTGGGACAACGCCGCACTGCCCGACGACGTGCGTGACATCGCCGAGATGCTGCATCTGTCGGTCGAGTCGACCCAGCGTCTGCTGATGGACATCGAGGCCGAATAAAGCCCGACTTTCGGCTGGCAGACCCTGCCGGCGGTGTGGAATAGTTCTCCGGCGGTGCCCCGATGTGTGGGGCATGCCCGCGAGTCACCCCCCGCCCGGAGCAGCACGATGGATCTGGTTTCCCTACAGACCTTTGCAACCACCACCCTGGTGGACCTTGGCTTGAAGATCCTGGCCGCGATCGCGTTCTGGATCGTCGGCCGCTGGCTCATCAACAAGGTCATCGGCCTCATGCAGGCGGCCATGGGGCGCAACAACGTCGACCCGACGCTGACCAAGTACCTGGGCTCGATCATCAACATCGCGCTCAACATCACCCTGGTGCTGGGCATCCTGGGCTACTTCGGCATCCAGACGACGAGCTTCGCGGCCATGCTCGCTGGCGCCGGTGTCGCCATCGGCGCCGCCTGGAGCGGCATGCTCGGGAACTTCGCCGCCGGCGCGTTCATGCTCGTGCTGCGGCCGTTCAAGGTGGGCGACTTCGTCAGCGTCGGCGGCATCACCGGCACGGTGCACGAGCTGGGGCTGTTCGGCACGACCCTGGTCACGCCCGACAACGTCTACACCCTGGTCGGCAACACCAAGGTGTTCGGTGATACGGTGATGAACTATTCAGCGCGCCCGGCACGCCGCGTCGAACGCACGGCCCAGCTCAACGGCAGCGTGAACCCGCTCGAAGCCATCGAAAGGCTGAAGGCCGCCGTGGCAGGCATTCCGAACGTCGTGGCCAACCCCGCGCCCGAAGTGAACCTGCTGGACATCAACCTGGTGGGCACCGTCATCGCCGTGCGCCCGTATTGCCACACCGACCACTACTGGCAGGTGTACTTCGACACCAACGAAGCCATCGTGCGCGTCGCGCAGGAAGCTGGCTGGCCCGCGCCGATCCCGGCGCAGCTGATGAAGACGCAGGTCGCCTGAAGCCGCAGGTGCGGCCGCTCGTCAGGTCAAGGCCAGCACGCCCTTCAGGCTGAGCAGCAGCACCAGGTAGCGCGCGCCCTTGCCCAGGGCAATCCAGAGCAGGCTCTGCCAGAAGGGCATCTTCAGCCAGCCGGCGGCGAGCACCAGCGCATCGCCCACCAGCGGCAGGAACGACAAGAACAAGCCCGGCGGGCCCCAGCGCCGAAGACGCTGGATGCGCGGGTGCTCGAGGTCGACCTTTACGCTCTTGAATCGTTCGAAGCCCTGGCGACCGGCGTGGCCCATGCCGAACGTCAGCACGCAGCCGAGCACGTTGCCCGCCAGGGCGACGAAGAATGCCTGCACGATGAGCGCCGGGTAGGCTGTCACCAGCGCGGTCATGACCACCTCGCTCGATCCCGGCAGCACGGTGGCCGACAGGAACGCCGAGAAGAACATGCCCCACAGGCCCGCGCCCGCACTCATCCAGCTTTGCAGCCAGGCCGAAAGTTCATGGATCCAATCAAGCATGGGGCTCCATTGTCCCTGCCTGCGCTGAAGCGCCCGTGAAAGCCCTGCTGGACGGGTTCACACAGGAACGGCCGTCGTGCTTTTCAGACGGTGCAGGACGAAGCTGCTCTTGCAGTCCTGCACGCTGGGGTGCTTCAGCAGGCTGTCCATGATGAAGCGCGAGTAGTGCGCCATGTCGCGCACCAGCACACGCAGCAGATAGTCCATCTCGCCGGTGAGTGCGGCGCATTCCACCACCTCGGGCCAGGTCTGCACCGCGGCGGTGAACGCATCCATCGGGCTGCGCTTGCCGACGTCGGCGTGCTTTTCCAGGCGCACGTTGATGTAGGCGGTCAAACCCAGGCCCACACGATCGGGGGCGACCAGGGCGACATAGCCGTTGATCACGCCCGAGCCTTCCAGCCGCTTCACCCTTCGCAACACCGCACTGGCCGACAAGCCCACGGCCGCTGCGAGCTCGTCGAAGGTGCTGCGGCCCTGGGCCTGCAGCACCTGAAGGATGCGCCGATCGACGGCGTCAAGCTGCGTTTTGCTGTCCATACTGGGAATTCTTGCAGGAATCCATTGCATCAGGTCGGCTTCGCGCCAGCATTTGCATACCTCTTGCGCATCAAGCAACCTACAGTCCGCAGCACCTTCAACGGCGGGCATCCACACCATGCAATTCACACCCTGGGACAACCCGATGGGCACCGACGGCTTCGAGTTCATCGAATACGCCGCGCCCAACCCGGCCGCCATGGGCGCCTTGTTCGAACGCATGGGCTTCACGGCCATCGCCAGGCATCGTCACAAGAACGTGCTGCTGTACCGGCAGGGCGAGATCAACTTCATCGTCAACGCCGAGCCCGACAGCTTCGCGCAGCGCTTCGCGCGGCTGCACGGGCCCAGCATCTGCGCCATCGCCTTTCGCGTGCAAGATGCACGTGCGGCCTTCGCCCGCGCGCAGTCGCTGGGCGGCTGGGCCTATGCCGGTACGGCCGGGCCGGGTGAGCTGAACATTCCGGCGATCAAGGGCATCGGCGACAGCCTGATCTACCTGGTCGACAAATGGCGGGGCAAGAATGGCGCGAAGGAAGGACAGATCGGCAACATCGGCTTCTTCGACGTCGACTTCGAACCTCTGGCCGATGCCGACACCTCGAGCCTGAACCCGCCGGGCCACGGCCTGACCTACATCGACCACCTGACCCACAACGTGCACCGCGGCCGCATGGGCGAATGGGCCGACTTCTACGAGCGCCTGTTCAACTTCCGCGAGGTGCGTTACTTCGACATCGAAGGCCAGGTCACCGGCGTGAAGAGCAAGGCCATGACCAGCCCCTGCGGCAAGATCCGCATCCCCATCAACGAGGAAGGCAACGAGAAAGCCGGGCAGATCCAGGAGTATCTGGACATGTACCGGGGCGAAGGCATCCAGCACATCGCCCTGGGCTCGCGCGACCTGCCTGCCACGGTGGACCTGATGCGCGCCAAGGGCGTGAAGCTGCTCGACACCATCGACACCTACTACGAGCTGGTCGACAAGCGCATCCCCGGCCATGGCGAGGACGTGGCGGCGCTGAAGGCGCGAAAGATCCTCGTCGATGGCAAGGCCGGCGAGCTGCTGCTGCAGATCTTCAGTGAAAACCAGCTCGGCCCGATCTTCTTCGAGTTCATCCAGCGCAAGGGCGACCAGGGCTTCGGCGAAGGCAACTTCAAAGCACTGTTCGAAAGCATCGAGCTCGACCAGATGCGCCGCGGCGTGCTGAACAAGGCTTGAGCACCATGGCCAGCCCGATCGACTTCCACAGCGGCATCAACCAGGGTGTGCCGCCCGTGACCTATGGCGAAGGCAGCCGGCCGCCGCGCGGCGACTATGCCAAGGCGCGGTCCGACTACACCTGCGAGCAGGACCACGCGCAATACAGCGAGGCCGACCACGACACCTATCGACGGCTCTATGCCAGGCAACTGCAACAGCTGCCGGGCCTGGCCTGCGAAGAGTTCATCGCCGCAGTCGGGCAGCTCGGAGCGCCGGACCGCATTCCCCGTTTTGACGACATCAGCGAAAAGCTGATGCGCGCCACCGGCTGGCAGATCGTCGGCGTACCCGGGCTGATCCCCGAGGAGGCCTTCTTCAAGCTGCTGGCCGAGCGCCGCTTCCCGGTGACCGACTGGATGCGCAAGCCCGAGGAGTTCGACTACGTGGTCGAACCCGACGTCTTCCACGACCTGTTCGGGCATGTGCCGCTGCTCTTCGACCCCACCTTTGCCGATTACATGCAGGCCTATGGTGCCGGCGGCATGAAGGCCAGTCGCCTGGACGCCTGCGAATTGCTGACCCGGCTTTACTGGTACACGGTCGAGTTCGGTCTGATCAAAACACCGCAGGGGTTGCGGGCTTATGGCGCGGGCATCCTCTCGTCCGCCGGTGAGCTGCGGCACAGCATCGAATCCGCAAGCGCGCTGCGCGTCGGTTTCGACCTGCAGCGCCTGATGCGCACGCGCTACCGGATCGACACCTATCAGGCCACCTACTTCGTCATCGATTCGTTCCAGCAGCTTTTCGACGCCACGCGGCCCGACTTCACGCCTGTCTACCAGGCGGTTCGTGGCCAGCCCGTGGTCGAAGCCGGTGTGGTCCTGCCAGGAGAAGCGGCGCTCTAGCTCGAGCTCTGGCCCAGCCAGTGTTGCAGCTCGGCCCAGGGTTGCGGCGCATCGGCCATGTGCACATGCGCCAGCCCGTGCAGGTGACGGTTGTCCGCCCCCGGCAGGGTGGCCATCTGCGGCGGGAAGACGACATTGTCGCAATGGCTGTAGAAGCACGTGAAACGGCGTGCCGTGTCCGCCGGTTCGCGCTGCCTCAAGGTGTCGAGCCAGGGCGATGACAGGCGCATCTGCTGCGCGTTCGAGCTGTGCCCCCAGCGTGCCAGCCAGGTCCCCTGGTGCGGCGTGCCGATCGTGATGGCGTGGTGCATGCGCGTGTTGCCGCCGTGCTCTGCGTACCAACGGCGCAGCACCAGGCCTCCCATGCTGTGGCCCACAAGCACAGGCGCGAGCCCAGTGGCCGCCTCGACCCGACGCACTGCGTTTTCGACGAGCCCCAGGGTGTCGTCGATGCTGCCGAACACCGGCTCCAGATTGACAGCGACGAAGGGTGTGCCCTGGGCGGTCAAGCGCTTCAGCCAAGGATTCCACAAGCCGCGATTGCAGACGAAACCGTGGATGAACACCACGCCTCGGCGTCCGTTCGCCTTGCTGGGCAACTGGTCAGGCCAACGCTGGCTGCAGAACGGCTGGCGCCAGCAGAACACGACCGGTGCGGCCAGTACCTCGCCCCACCAGGCACGCAGCAGGGCACGCTTGTCCGCCCGCGGGGTGGGGTCTGCGCCATGGGTGGCCTGCAACAGGACCAGCTCGAACGCCAGCACCAGAGAATGCCCCAGAGTGATCAACGCCAGGCCGAGCACGGCCCAGAACGGCCGACCTGCTGCGAACTGCCATGCAGCCCAGACCATGGCCAATGCCAGGGCGCCGAGGGTGAAGACCTGCTGCAGGCGCGCCAGGCGGCCCGGGCCGGCGGACGGGTGCATCAAGCCAGCCGCACGTCGCGGCCGCTGAGATCGCGCGCCAGCTGCGTCGCCAGCTTGTTCACCAGGCCGTATACCGAGAGCTGCGGGTTGGCGCCGATGCTGGTCGGGAAGATCGATCCGTCGTGGATGGACAGGTTGTCGACCTGCCAGTGCCGGCCGTCGGGGCGAACGACACCCTGCTGTGGCTTTCCCGCCATGCCGCATCCTCCCATCACGTGTGCGCTCGCCACCCTCGTCAGCAGTGGCTGCATCGGCAGGGCGGCGATGCCAAGCTTGGCCTGCGCCCAGGTGCTGTACGGTTCGGCCAGATCGTGTGCGAGACGTACCCGTCGCGCGCCTGCGGCGAACTGCAGTTCGGCCATCGACAGGAAGGCGCGGCGAGCGCCGTCCATGACGAAGTCGGTCAAGGGGTAGTCGAGCAGGGGCGAGCCATCGTGGCGCAGCTTGACCTGGCCTCCGGGGGAATCCACATGGAAGCCATCACGCAGCAGAGCGAGCAAGGCATGGGTCCGGTGCATTTCGCGAAGGTCGGCTGCGAGGTCGGTGCCGAAACCGGTGCTGGTGCTGCTGAAGATGACGGGGTGCACGGGCGGCGCCTCGAGCTTGTAGCCGATGGGTCCGTCGATGGGGTCGATCTCGAGGAAATGGTCGGTGTACAGGGTCTGAGGTGCGCCGTTCCAGCCTTCGACGGCGTGATCGAAGATGGCGCTCGAGATCACGACCGGATGAAGGAACGTGCGCGCGCCCAGGCGCTGGTGCGGGTCAGGCAGCTTCGATCGCAGCAACAAGGCCGGCGTGTTGATGGCGCCACCGGAAACGACCACATGGCGGGCCTGGATGCGCACTTCGGTGCCCGGTTCTGGCGTGCTGTCGCGCCGCACGCCGACGGCACGCAGGCCCACGACCTTTCCGTTCACCACATCAAGCTGCTCGACCCGCGTTTCCACGAGCAGGCGAGCACCTCGGTCGAGCGCCACCGGCAGGGTGGTCACGAGCATCGACTGCTTGGCGTTGGTTGGGCAGCCCATGCCGCAAGAACCGAGGTTCCAGCAACCCTTGACATTGCGCTGGATGGCGGCTGCGGGGATGCCGAGTCTCGAGGCTCCCTTGCGCAGGAGCTCGTTGTTTTCATTCGGCGCGACCAGCCAGGGGCCGATGGACAAGCGGCGCTCGGCTTGCAGGAACCAGGGGAACATCGCCTCGTCGGTGAGCTCCGGCAGGTCGAAACGCTGGCGCCACCAGGCCAGGGTGGCTGACGGGGTGCGAAACGAACTCGTCCAGTTGACCGTGGTGGAGCCGCCGACACAGCGCCCCTGCAGGATGGTGATGGCCTTGTCGGCTGTCTTGCGCCCTGCGCTTTCCTGGTAGAGCGCGGGATAGGCTTCGCTTTCGAGCTGTTTGAAGTCGGTGCTGGACCTGAGCGGACCTTCCTCGATGAGGATGACGTCGAGGCCAGCGGCGCTCAGCAGTTCGGCCGTGATGCCAGCGCCCGCACCGCTGCCGACGATGGCCACGTCGCACTGCATCGTGCCGGACCGGGGGGCGTGGGGCCCGCCGTGTACCTTCCAGCCGCGTGCAAGACCGTCCTTGATCGGGTCGGGCAGCTGACTCACGGCGTCGGAAGGGCCATCGGCCCGGCATAACCCAGAGCAGCCCAGGTGCTTCTGTCTGAAAAGTACGCGGCGTAGGTGATGTCGCGCAATGCCTGGTAGGTCTGTTTTCGAAGTTCCAGCGATGAAGCACGCAACATTTGCAGCGCCGCCTGGACCTCCAGGTTCGTGGCGTCACGCCATTGCGGCTTCAGGCCGGCCAAGGTCAGCCGGCCCGGAGCAGCCCCCAGGAGACGCAAGAGCAAGGCCAGTTCGTTCTGTACCGGTTTCGGAAGGCCCAGGATGGTCAGCTCGACGCGCTGGAGGTGCGCCTTCAGTGCCGCGGCCTTTGCTGCAGGGGCGTCGGGCAGGACTCCGTCGAGCACGGCTGCGGCGATGGCCTCGAAAATGTTCAGGCCCAGTGCCGTCAATCTTTCGGCCTGCCAGGCTGGGGGTGCCATCGCAGGCGCCAGAACAAAGCCATATCCAGTCGCCGCCAGCAAGGCCGCGCTGGCAGCTCCTGTCTTCAGCAAGCGTCTTCTCTCCATCTCGGCAGTGTTGCATCATCCGAAGATCGACCCGTAGAGGGCACCGACTAACCCGACATGGGGCAGGGTGCGACACTGACACCGTGAGTCCAGATGGCGAGAAAATTCTGCGGCACCTGAGCGAAGTGGCCGCTGCACGTGGTGCCCAAGGTGCTGACCCGGCGTTGGCCGAGCGGGTGAGAAGCGTGAAGGCCTATCAACACGGGCGTTTCGCAGCAACTTATGCAGACATGCTGGCCGATGCCCGGTTTGGGCCCGCTGCCCGATTTTTTCTCGACGACCTCTACGGTCCGCATGACTTCACCGAGCGTGACGTTCAGTTCGCGCGAATCGTTCCTGGTCTGGTACGAGTATTTCCTTCGGACATCGTTCGGACGGTGGCGGCGCTTGCCGAACTGCACGCGATCTCGGAAGAGCTCGATTTGGCCATGGCAAGGCTGATTGCCAACCCGACGTTCGACACAGACGCCTACGGTGTAGCCTGGCGACAGCTCGGCAGGCCGTCGGATCGGGAACGCCAGATTCGTTTGATGCTGGACGTGGGTGTGGCGTTGGATGGGTTCACGCGTCGGCCCCTGCTCAGGCATAGCCTGCGGCTAATGCGGGGACCGGCGGTGGCGACTGGTCTCGGGGCCCTTCAGCGGTTCCTGGAAAGCGGGTTTGACACCTTTCGCGAAATGCGCGGCGCCAAGACGCTGCTGGACACCATCGCCCGACGCGAGCGCGCACTTGCGCAGGAGCTGTTCCTCGGAAGCAGTCGCTCGGCCGACGGCGCCTAGGAAAAGTACCGTAGCTTTCAAGCGTTGCGACGATTGAGGATCGGGCACCTTTTTTGAAAGATCGAGACACACTCCTGTGAAAGCTCCCTGGCTAGACAACTATCCCGCCGGCGTTCCGGCCGATGCGCAGATCGATGCTTATCGCAGCGTGCCCGAGCTTCTCGAGCATGCTTTTCAGCGCTTCGCGCAGCGCGACGCCTGCGTGTGCATGGACACGCGGCTGCGATATCGTGATGTAGACAATCTTTCGCAAGCGGTGGGTGGGTGGCTTCAGTCGCTCGGACTGCAAAAAGGCAGTCGTGTGGCCATCATGATGCCGAACGTGCCGCAATACCTGGTGTGCCTGGCGGCCGTGCTGCGCGCTGGGTTTGTGGTCGTGAACGTCAACCCTTTGTACACCGCACGCGAGCTGCAACACCAGTTGAAGGACTCTGGCGCCGAAGTGGCCATCGTTCTCGAGAACTTTGCCTCGGTGCTTGAGGAAGTGATCGAGCGCACAGACGTGAAGCATGTGGTGCTGACGGCGCTTGGCGATCTTTTGGGGTTCTGGCGTGGCGGCCTCGTCACATTCGCGGTTCGGCACGTGCGCGGAATGGTGCCGGAGTTCAGCTTACCCGTCGGCGACGGGCGCAGCGTACGACGCTTAGGCCAAGTTCTCGACCATGGCCTGCAACTGAGCCTGCGACATGTGGACATCGGCCCAGGTGATGTGGCATTCCTGCAGTACACCGGGGGCACAACGGGCGTTTCCAAAGGCGCCGTATTGCTTCACCGCAATGTCGTGGCCAACATCATGCAGTGCGAGGCTTGGTTCAAGCCGATGCTCAGCAAGGTGGCAGTGAATCAGCTGACCATTGTGTGTGCCTTGCCGCTGTATCACATCTTCGCGTTGACGATCTGTGCGTTGATGGGTGCGCACCTCGGGGCCATGAACATTTTGATTCCGAATCCCCGGGACATTCCTGGGCTGGTCAGAACCTTGGCGAAGCATCAGATCAACATGTTCCCTGCGGTGAACACCTTGTTCAATTCGCTGGCCAACGACGCTGACTTTGCGCGACTCGATTTTTCAGGCTTGGTCGTCTCAAACGGAGGCGGCATGGCGGTCCAGCAGGCGACTGCAGAAAAATGGCGACGCCTCACGGGCTGCCCCATCGTCGAAGGATACGGCCTGTCCGAAACTTCGCCTGTGGCAACCTCGAACCGGTTGGACATTGGAGATTTCACCGGAACGATCGGTCTCCCAGTGCCTTCAACACGCATTTCGATCCGTGACGACTCGGGACAGCAGGTTGAAGTTGGAAAGCCCGGGGAAATTTGCATCCAGGGTCCACAAGTGATGGCCGGATACTGGAACCGGCCTGACGAAACGGCCAAGGTCATGACGGCGGATGGCTTCTTCAAATCTGGGGATGTGGGAGTGATGGACAGCGGTGGCTATGTCCGGATCGTCGATCGCAAGAAGGACATGATCCTCGTGTCTGGATTCAACGTCTATCCAACCGAAATCGAGCAGGTGGTGAGCCAACATCCCGGAGTACTCGAATGCGCCGCGATTGGGGTGCCAGACGAAAAGTCGGGTGAGGCGGTCAAGCTTTTCGTTGTCAAGAGCGACGTGACACTGGGTGAGGACGATCTGGTGCGTTACTGTCGCGACAATTTCACCGCGTACAAAAGGCCGAAATACGTCGAGTTCCGCGAAGACCTCCCGAAGAGCAACGTCGGAAAGATTCTACGGCGCGAGCTCCGCTCGAGCTGATGCAACGAAGCCCTGAGCAGACGCGCCTTTGGGATTAGAACCCCGCGTAAATGCAAAAAAGGCCCTGTCTTTCGACAGGGCCTTTTCCACTTATATTAGCTTGACAATGTCCTACTTTCACACGGGAACCCGCACTATCATCGGCGCAAAGGCGTTTCACTGTCCTGTTCGGGATGGGAAGGAGTGGGACCACCTCGCTATGGTCATCAAGCTTGACTGGTAACCCTGTTGCTCACACAAGCAACACGGCAAATTCATAGAGTCTTATCAGTAGATCGCGTCAACTGCATAACCACGTTAATTGTCAAACTGTTCCTGTCCAGCGTTCGCCGGACAATCCGTCAAAGTTATAGGGTCAAGCCTCACGAGCAATTAGTACCGGTCAGCTCAACGCATTACTGCGCTTCCACATCCGGCCTATCAACGTCCTGGTCTCGAACGACTCTTCAGGGGGCTCAAGGCCCCGGCAAGACTCATCTTGAGACGAGTTTCCCGCTTAGATGCTTTCAGCGGTTATCTCTTCCGCACTTAGCTACTCGGCTATGCCACTGGCGTG
>JANOBX010000062.1:0-16071 GCA_031411875.1 Burkholderiales bacterium
TGCGCAGCTGTACGGCAACAGCCACACCGAGCGGCAGGCGCCGGCCAGCGTGCGCGGCAACGAGCCGGCCGCCCATGGCCCGGGGGCGATCAATCGGATCCGCTTCGACAACGCGCCCTGGCACATGGACGGCCTGGCCGCACCGATGCGCCGCGACGGCCTGATCGGGCTGGACTTGAACACCGCCCCGCGCATGCGCAACGACGCCGCGGTGGGCTTCGACTTCGAGGTGGGCTGGGCCACTTCGCCCGACAACATCGTCGACAAGCCCAGCACCACACGGAAGATCGCGCAACTGGCCGTGGTGGTGGCGGTGAGCTACTTCACCTATGGCGCGGTCAGCGGCTGGGCTGGTGCCACCGCGGCTGCCGGCGGGCTGGGGCTGGGCGTGGTCGGACAGGCGGCCGTGGCCGGTGCTGCAGCAGCGGCGGCCAGCAGTGTCGTCAGCGGTGCGATGAACGGCAACCTGGACTTCAAGGACGTCTTGCGCAGCGCTTTCAGCGGCGCGCTGACGGCCGGGTTGATGCAGGGCCTGGGCAACACGCAGCTGATGCGCGGCGCCGGCGACATCGGCCGCACGGCCCTGCGCATGACGGTGCAAGGCGGCGTGCAGGCCTTGATGGGTGGCAAGTTCCGGGACGGCGCCGCCGCGGGGTTTGCCAGCGGGCTGGCGGAGGCGGTGGGCCGGCATCTCAACACCGAGTTCCTGCGGACCCTGCCCGCCGAGCAGCAGGCCGCCGCCGGCATGGTCACCCGCGTCGTCACCAGCGCCATCCGGGCGCTGGGCAGTCCGGACGATCCGCTGGGGGCGTTTGCCAGCAGCTTCTTGCAGGATGTGTTGCAGGACAGTGAGCTGGCGGTGGGCGGTATGCGACCGGTCGTGGCGGGCGTAGCCAACGACCCCGGGCACGCCGCCGCAACGCTGCAGGCCCAGGCGCTGGCTGAAGAGCTGATGGACCTGGGTTACGCGCCCGATGACGCGGCCGCCGAAGCCATGCGCCGGGTGGGCATAACGCTGAGCCCGTCCAGTGGCGCTGCGGGCCCAGTAGCAACGGTGTTTGACCCACGGTCGACTGGGGCCGTCAGCCTCGCGCCTATCGAGATCAACGGAAGGCTGTTGCCGCAAGATCGCTACGGTAACCGGTACCAAGTGGATGCTGATGGCCGCACCTTGGTCACCATGGCCAGCGGCGGCGTGGTCGGGCTTCAGCCACAGCCCCTGGTCATCAGGAACGGTGTGGTCCAGCTCACCACAGCACTGGTGCGCGAGTTGGCCGCGGTTGCGCGCAACCCTCTGCCACTCATCGGCACGCTGGCTACGGCACCGGGCAACGCCGGGCCCGACGTGCAGAGGGTGGATCTTGGCAACGGCGTGGCGTTCCAGCACCAGCCAGGAGAGGTCTGGGGCCAGAAGCTGGAGCAGAACGAGGCAGGGCAATGGGAAGTGGTGGCGGAACGGGCTGTGGGCATCCCGACCGGCATGGGGTTTCAGGTTCTGACGGAGGAGGAATTGGCGCTGCTGCAGGCTAATAATGCCCGGCCGGCCGCGCCGCCAACGCCACCGAATCCTCCGCTGCCGGCATGGGTGGATCGGGTTGAAGTGGTGCCGACTTTCGTCGCAGCAGACCCCACGCCCAGCGTGCCTGGCTTTGAAGCCGCGCCTCAGCCCAGTGCCGACGACTTGATTATTGACAGTCGCACACCGCAACAAAGGTATGCAGACGCATTGCAGGCCTGGCGGACTAACCCGCAGTTGCGTCATCCCGACGCGCTGTTAGGCAATAGTGAGGGCGGTCCAGGTCAGTGGGCCCTTTCCGGTCAGCGTAGGAAGGGCGAGACCTATCAGGAACAGGTCACGGGTGTGCCGCGTGGCGTGGAATACTTGGTCAACGGCGTTTGGGTCGACGGCTACGATGCAACACGGAATGTGTTGCTAGACGCAAAGGATTGGGGAGCCTATCCCCCGGCCAACTCTGACTTCTGGCAGCGCGATGTCATAAGAGAAGCTGAGCGGCAGTTGAACGCAGTCCGAGGCACAACTACCCAGATTAAGTGGCAGGTGGCTTCGCAGCATGCGGCAAACGAATTGAACACTTTGTTCGCGCAAAACGAGGGACTTTCGCAGATCAAGATCGTCGTCGTGGCAAAACCATAGATCAGCATGACTGAGGAAGGCCAGATGCGAAGTAAAGATGTTTACATGGCGGCCGGGTGGGTCGACCGGCAGATGACGCCACCCGAGTTCGTCGATGAAGCCAACAAGTATTTGCTGGCGCTGCGTCAGTTGCACCCCCTGTTCAGGGCCACGATGTACTTGATCGGGTCTTCGCGCAAGCAGTCAGAACCGCTGGCGCAAGACCTGTCTAATCTCTTGAGCTATGTGCAGCGGTTCGGTTGGGACGACAAGGCACCCAAAAACTGGAGTACGGGCGTGCTGGCGGACGGCACGATGAGCCTCACAGGAACCGCTCAAACAGGCTTCATGGTGAGCATGAACACGACCGGCGCCAAGGCCGTGGCGGAAACGATGCGCCTGCGAGTCAGCTGTGGTGGCAGCGGCGGCCTTCTAGGCACTCTCACTATGGAGTTTCCCAGCGTCGGCGCCCCCGAATTCACCGACCCGGCTTTCGTCAAGCGACTGGTGCAAGTCACCGTCGATTGTTGGCAACCCGAATCTGTGAAGGTTGTGGATGCCGGCTTCCGCCAAGCCGTAATTGCGCAAACCGAATCCCGAACCGAGGTCGTCGGTTGGATGAACTACTTCGACCGGCGCGACGTCGATTCCGCCCTGCCGGCGGACGTCCAGCGCGAAGCTTTCGGGACGCAGGGACTGCTGACGCTGTTGCAAGCCGAGCTGCCGGATAAGAACGACGTGGCTGCAATCGAACGCGCGGTACGTATGTACCGCGCGCTATCGCCGGGCCAGCACTTGGTGTATCGCAAAGATCGCAAAAAGGCAGGGGCCACCTCGGCCGGCTGAGGCGCAGGTTGGGGCTGAGCATCTAACGCCATGCCCCAGACTCCAGATCGGTGTAGCACGAACTCCGCCATCGCCCGGTCCCTGCCGGCCGACCAGGTAAACACGGCGCAGTCCGTAGTGAGTATCGTTACCCGCGCCATCCGCGTGCTTGGCAGTCCGGACGATCGCCGCGGGGCAATTGCCAGCAGTTTCCTGAAGGATGGAGACTTCCTCAACGATGTAGTAAGTCGTCTTTGCGGAGTCGACCGAGAACCCACGGGACCCGCGGGTCGACCCGTTCATTGAATGGCTTGAGAAGCAGCAGCTCTCGCCGAACGCAAACGGTTTACACAACACCAATTTTCCTATGCAACCCCACCTATCGGGCGTCTGGGTCACCGAACAGCTTCGATTTGCGACACGCACCTTGCTGAGGAGCGTTGTTCTATTTCACAGGCGTGAAGTTCCCGTGAAAACCCAAAGGCAGCACATAGGGCAGATCCGCCTGCGCCACCGGCCCGGCCGCCAGGTCGGAAGCCTCCAGCAGATTCAGCACGGTCACTTGCCGTGCCGCGTCGAAGGTGGTGCCCAGCACCCAGGCGTCGAGCTCGCCGCTGCGGCCGGGCTTCGGCACCAGGATGTGTTCTTCGGCCACCACCTGCGGGCCATAGTCGAAGCGCTGGGTGCGGCCGCTCGGCATGTGGACCAGTTGCACACCCTGCAGCAGCGCAGCGTCGCGGCGCGCTGATCTGTCCCAGCTCGCGCCGCACAACAACCACTGCGCCGCCTGCGCCCCGCTCAGGCCGATACGCCGCGGGTCGATGCGAGGGAACTCCACCGTTGTTGCGGCGTGCGTTTCCGCCTGGACGCGGCCACTGGCCATGTCCAGCCGCAGCGTCTGCAACTGCGAGCCACCCGTCTGCACGTTGTCGCCGGCCATCATGGCCACGGCGCCACGGTCCAGGAAACCTGCGTCGGGCGCACCCACGAAGCTCAGCACCACGGCGCCATTGGTGGCCTCGTGTGCATTGCCGACGTGGAACACCATCTGCGGTGGCAGCTCGAACACCCGGCGCCGGGCGATGTCGGCCTTGTCGATCACCAGGATGCGCAGCGGCTCGCCGGTATCCATGGCAAAGCGGCGCGGGCCGTCACCCACCGGGCTGGCGAAGTCCAGTTTCACCGGCGGCAGCGGCACCACCAGGTAGCGCTCGGTCACGGCCATGTCGTGCACCATGCCGCCGGGGTAGGGCGAGGGGCCGTGCTGGAAACGCACCAGCCGGCCGTCACGTCCCACCTGCCACGCCACCAGGTGGCGCCCCATCGTGCCGATGTTCCACAGCTGCCCGGCAGCGTCCACCTTCGGGTGGGCGGTGAAGGGCAGTCCGGCCAGGTCGTCCCGCCAGCTCACCGGCCCCTGCGTGCTCAGGTCGGCCGGGTCCAGGGCGTAGGCGGAGCCGCCTTCCCACATCGCCAGCACCCGGCCGGCATGTTCCAGCGCGTTGGTGTTGGCGGTGTTGACGCTGTCGGCCCCGGTGATGGGCGGGCCGCCTTCGATCGAAGTGCCGAAGGCACTGAACATGAAGCGGCCGGCCTCGCGTTCTGCCTTCAGCTTGCTCGTCTGCACCAGGCGCCCGCGGTGGCTGATCTTGCCGCCGGCCAGGGTGAACTGCTGGACCATGCCGTCGCCGTCGAACCAGTGGTGGTAGCGCTGGCCGGCGCGTTCGAACAGCGCCGGGCCGTTGCGGTAGAAGCGCCCGCGCAGCGCCTCGGGCCAGCGGCCGCGAGTCGTCAGCGACTCGGCCTGGCGCTCGCCAGTGGCGTCGTCGACACCCTTGAACGGGGTCAGCAGCGGGTTTGCCGCCAGCCTGGCACGGATGGGTTCGGCGGATGCCGGCCGGGCCCGCGCCGGCAGCAGCAGCGCCGGGCCCAGGCTGCAGGCGGCCAGGCCCTGCAGCACGAGGCGGCGGCTCATTGCGACATCCTCACGACGAGCGGCTGGGCGCTCGAAGACACTCGCGCCGTGTTCCAGGTCGGCCCCGTCATGCCCGGGTTGCCCGACGAACCCCAGGGCTCGGTGGGCAGGCCCAGCAGGTTGGTGCCCATCTTGCCGTCACTGTCCAGGTCCTGATACAGCATCAGGGCGACGACTGGCCCGTTCAGTCCGCAGACCTCGAAGCGCATCGTCGCCTCGCCCGCAGCCAGCCGCAGCGCGGCCACGGGCTTGCGGCCGAAGCTGGCTTCGTCGATGAAGGCGGACACCATCAGGTGGCCCTGCTGAGGGCGCACGTTCTGCACCTCGACGCTGGTACAGCCTTCGGCCGCAACTGCGTGCGTGTTCGCTGCAGCCAGCATGGCCAGCAAGGGGGCGATCAACAGGGTGTGGCGCATGGCGAAGCTCCGGGTTCGGGTTGGAATGCATCACATTCTTCGCAGCAGGCACCGGGTGCGCAGCCGGCGGGCGACCAGACGGCAGACGCAGCCGCAGAACGTGGGCCGCCGGGCGCGAAACGCGGCCTCAGTCGCTGACGCGCTGCCGCCCGGCCTTGACCTCGCCGCGCCTGGCCTTGCCTTCGAGCCGGCGCCGCTTCGATGCTCGGGTCGGGCGCGTCGCCAGCCGCGGCAACTCGGGCGCGAGCACGGTGTCCAGCAGGGCCTGCAGGCGGGCCAGGGCGTCGACCTGGTTGCGCGGCAGGCTGCGGTGGGTCTGGGCCTTGATGACGACCACGCCGTCGCCGCTGATGCGCTGGTCGGGCCAGGCCAGCAGGCGCTGCTTGACGTCTTCGGGCAGGCTGGAGGCACCGATGTCGAAGCGCAGGTGCGCCGCGCTCGACACCTTGTTGACGTTCTGCCCGCCCGCCCCTTGCGAACGCACGGCGGTGAACTCGACCTCGCCCGGATCGACGACGATGGGGTGGCGCGCCGTCACGCCGCCGGCGCCACTGCCACCGGCACCCGTGGCGCGACGGCGCACATCAGCTCGTAGCCGATGGTGCCGGCCGCGTGCGCCACCTCGTCGATGGTCAGCACGCTGCCCCCGGGCCCGCGGCCCCAGAGCGTGACCTCGCTGCCGATGCCGGCGCCGGGCAGGGCCGACAGGTCGGCCACCAGCATGTCCATCGACACACGGCCCACGGTGCCGGTGCGGTGGCCGTCCACCAGGATCGGCGTGCCGGTGCCGCAATGGCGTGGGTAACCGTCGGCATAGCCGCACGCGACGATGCCGATGCGCATCACCCGGTCGGCCACGAAGCGACTGCCGTAGCCGACGGTGTCGCCCGGCTCGAGCCGCTGCACGGCGATGATCTTCGAGCGCAGGCTCAGGGTCGGCTGCAGTTGCCAGTGCTGGCTATCGTGCTCGGGGAAGTCGGGTGAGCTGCCGTAGACCATGATGCCGGCGCGCACCCAGTCGTTCTTCAGGCCATGGCGCAGCAGGGCGGCGCTGTTGCTTAGGCTGCGCTCGCCCGGCAGGTCGTGGGTGGCGGCCTCGAAGCGGGCCATCTGGCGGGCGATGCCGGCTTCGCCATCGGCGTCGGCGAAGTGCGTCATCAGCGTCACCTCCTCGACCTGAGGCAGGGCCTGCAGGCGAGTCCACGCGCTGCGGAAGGCCGCGGGCGTGAAACCGAGCCGGTTCATGCCGCTGTTCATCTTGAGGAACACGCGGTGCGGGGCCTGGGTCTTGTGGGCGGCCAGCCAGTCGATCTGCACTTCGCAGTGCACCACCTGCCACAGCCCCAGGCGCGAGCACAGTTCCAGGTCGCGCGGCTCGAAGGCGCCTTCGAGCAGCAGGATGGGGCCGCGCCAGTCGAGTGCACGCAGCACTTCGGCTTCCTTCAAGTAGAGCAGGGCAAAACCATCGGCGCCACGCAGCCCGCCGTAGGCGCGTTCGACACCGTGTCCGTAGGCGTTGGCCTTGACCACGGCCCAGACGCGCGCATCGGGCGCATGGTCGCGGGCACGTGCCAGGTTGTGTGCCAGGGCGTCGGTGTGCACCAGGGCTTGGATGGGGCGGGGCATGCGCCGGATTCTGCCAGCGCCTCCCCAGGCAAACCTGCGTGCTATAACCCGGCGCCCCCAAGCAGGAGACAGATCAAGCCCCCGCCCATGCACCCGCATCGGGACGGCCGGCCCGAGCGCGCCGCGATGAAAAAAGGTTTCTCGACCATCATGTCGGCGCAGTTCTTCAGCTCCCTGGCTGACAACGCGCTCCTGGTGGCCGCCGTCGAACTGCTGCGCACCAGCCAGGCCCCGGCCTGGCAGGTGCCGGCCCTGGCGCCGATGTTCGCGCTGTTCTACGTGGTGCTCGCGCCCTTCGTCGGCGCCTTTGCCGACGCCTTGCCCAAAGGGCGGGTGATGTTCGTCTCGAACAGCATCAAGATCGTCGGCTGCCTGATGATGCTGTTCGGCACCCACCCGCTGATGGCCTATGCCGTGGTGGGCCTGGGGGCTGCGGCCTATTCGCCGGCGAAGTACGGCATCCTGACGGAGCTGCTGCCGGCCTCGCTGCTCGTCAAGGGCAATGGCTGGATCGAGGGGCTCACCGTCGGTTCGATCGTGCTGGGCATCCTGCTCGGCGGGCAGCTCATCGGCACGCGCGTGTCGGGCTTCCTGCTCGGCCTGGATATGCCGGGTCTGGACACGGGCATCGACACGGCCCCCGAGGCCGCCATCGCCGCCATCGTCTTTCTGTACATCACCGCGTTGGTCTTCAATCTGTTCATTCCCCGCACCACGGCGCCGCTGCAGCCGCTGCTGCACGGCCCGTTGTGGATGGTGCGAGACTTTTCGCAGTGCAATTCGCGGCTGTGGGCCGACAAGCTGGGGCAGATCTCGCTGGCCACCACGACGCTGCTGTGGGGCGTGTTCGGCAACCTGCGGCTGATCGTCTTCGCCTGGGCCGCAGCCGCGCTGGGCTACACCACGGCCCAGGCCTCCAACCTGGCGGGGGTGGTCGTGATCGGCTCGATCGCCGGTGCGGTCACGGCGTCGGCCATCACCAAGCTCGACAAGGCCACCAACGTCATCCCGCTGGCCATCGTGGTGGGCCTGCTGATGATCGGCCTGAACCTGATCCGCGATGTCTGGGTGGCGGCGCCCTTCCTGGTGCTGCTGGGCGCGCTCTGCGGCTACCTCATCGTGCCGATGAACGCGCTGCTGCAGCACCGCGGCCACAACCTGATGGGCGCCGGCCGCTCCATCGCCGTGCAGAACTTCAACGAGCAGGCCTGCATCCTGGTCCTGGGCGCGTTCTACGTCGGCATGACCCGGCTCGGCCTGTCGGCCTTCGTCGCCATCGCGGTGTTCGGGCTGCTGGTGGCCTGCACGATGGAGCTGATCCGCCGCTGGCACCGCCACAACACGGTCCGCCACCACACCGAGGTCGAACGCCTGCTCGCCATTGCCCGCACCGACGGGCACTGAACGGGTGCGCCTGCAAGCCACCCCCGGCGCCGGCCTGGCTGCCCTCGCGCTCGGCTTCAACGCCTTCACCTGGGGGGTGAGCTGGTGGCCGCTGCGCCAACTCGAGGCCCTGGGCCTGCATCCTCTGTGGGCCACGGTGCTGATCTACAGCCTGGCGCTTCTGGTCATCACCGCCTGGCGGCCGCGCGCCTGGGGACTGTTGTTCCGCACCCCGGTGTTGTGGGTGCTGGTGCTGGCCTCGGGCACGACCAATGCCGCCTTCAACTGGGGCGTGACCATCGGTGATGTGGTCCGGGTGGTGCTGCTGTTCTATCTGATGCCCTTGTGGGCCGTGCTGCTGGCGCGGGCCCTGCTGGGAGAGCGCATCACGGCGGCGTCGCTGTTGCGCGTGGCCATGGCACTGGCCGGGGCGGCACTGGTGCTGGCCGAAGGCAAGGGCAGTGACGGCACCGCCACCCTGGGCCTGCCGGTGCCGGCCTCGCTGGCGGAATGGCTGGGCGTGCTCGGCGGCCTCACCTTCGCCTTGAACAACGTGATGCTGCGGCGTGAAGCCTCGCGTCCAGCCGAGGCGCGGGCGCTGGCGATGTTTCTCGGGGGGGCACTGGTGGCGGGGGTGCTGGCCCTGTCGCTGCAGACCAGCGTGCCGCTGCCGCCCGCGCCGGCCTGGCCCTGGGTGCTGGGGGTCCTGGGCATGGGCCTGTGGTTCCTGGCCGGCAACCTGGCACTGCAGTACGGGGCCACGCGGCTGCCGGCCAATGTCACGGCCGTGGTCATGGTCAGCGAGGTGCTGTTCGCCTCGGTCTCGGCCGTGGCGCTCGGTGCCGGGTCGTTCAGCTGGCCGCTGGCCGCGGGCGGCGCGCTGATCGTCGGGGCCAGCCTGCTTTCTGCCCGCAGCGGGCATTGAACGTGCTGCGGTTCAACGGCCGGCCGGCACCCTGAGCCAGCCTTCGCGCCACAGCAGATGGCCCAGCTGGGCTTCGTCCACGGGCTTGGCAAGGTAGGCGTCGCAGCCGGCCAGCGTGCCGCGCACGCGGTCGCTGGGCCCGTCCAGCTCGGTGACCAGGGCGAGCCAGGGCGCCGGACCCTGCCCGGAGCGTGGCAGTCGCTTGATCTGCTGGCACAGACCCAGGCCGTCGAGCGCGCTGGCGGGGCCGAGGTCGACATCGACGAACATGCTGTCGAACCGCCGCCGCGCCAGCAGGGTCAGCGCCTGCCCGCTGTGCGCGGCCGTCTCGACGGCAAAGCCCCAGCGCTCCAGACGCGACGCCAGGCTCCGCCGGGCGGTCTCGCTGGTGTCGACGATCAGGGCCGTTGGCGTCGTGCCGTCGGCCGGCACCAGCGCCAGGGTGTCGGTGCCGCCGCGTGACGACTGCACCAGGCGCAGCGAATCGAGTTCGCGCAGGAGGTCTCGCGTCTCGATCGGGCGCGGCAGGCAGACGGCCGCACCGGCGGGGGCGCTGCGCCCGATGAAGATGGCCTCGGGCATGCGGTCGGTGGCCTGCACCAACTGCACCGCCGGGGCGTGGTCGGCGTCGGCCAGGATCAGTTCACCGTCGTCGAGCCCCGGCACGGGAACATAGCGCCGCGTCCGCCCGACCATGCTGCCGCGCAGGCTGGCGCTGATCGCCGTGCGGTCCAGCGCGTTGAAGCCCAGCAGGGCCACGCGCACGACGGAGCGGGTGGCATTCATGGCACACGTCGCGCCGACTCGGAGCGCCCGGCCGATGGCGCCTGGCTGCGTGCCACGGGGGGCGGCGCTAACATCCCGGCGTCATTCCGAAACCCCATTTCACTTGAAAGCCCACCATGGCCAGCGTCTACGACTTCGAAGCCATCCGCATCGACGGCCAACCCAGCGCGCTCGCCGAGCACCGCGGCAAGGTGCTGCTGATCGTCAACACCGCCAGCGCCTGTGGCTTCACGCCGCAGTTTGCCGGGCTCGAGCAACTGCACGCCGACTACGCTGGCCAGGGCCTGGTGCTGCTGGGCTTCCCCAGCAACGAATTCGGCGGCCAGGACCCGGGCAGCAACGACGAGATTGCCAGCTTCTGCCAGGTGAACTACGGCGTGAGCTTCCCGATGATGGCCAAGGTGAAGGTGAACGGCGCCGAGGCCCACCCGCTGTGGCAGTGGCTCAAGGCCCAGGCTCCGGGACTGTTGGGCACCGAAGGCGTGAAATGGAACTTCACGAAATTCCTGGTGGGCCGAGACGGGCGGGTGCTCAAGCGCTACGCGCCCAACGACACGCCGCAATCGCTGCGCAAGGACATCGAATCCGCGCTCGGCGCGGCCTGAGTTCACCGTCTTCATCATCGGCACACCATGTTCCAGCACCTCGACCCCTACGCCGGCGACCCGATCCTGAGCCTGAACGAAGCGTTCCACAAGGACCCGCGCAGCGAGAAGGTCAACCTGTCGATCGGCATCTACTTCGACGACGACGGCAGGATCCCGGTGCTGGCCAGCGTGCGACAGGCAGAAGCCGCGATGCTGGCCGAAAGCGGTGCGAAGTCCTACCTGCCCATCGAAGGCTCGTCGGCGATGCGCAGCGCCGTCCAGGGCCTTCTTTTCGGCGCCGGCCACGAAGCGCTGACCAGCGGCCGGGTGGCCACGCTCCAGACCGTGGGCAGCAGCGGCGGGCTCAAGGTGGGTGCCGACTTTCTTCGCCGCTGGATGCCGGACAGCGCCGTGTGGGTCAGCGACCCCACCTGGGATAACCATCGAGCGATGTTCGAAGGGGCCGGGCTCGCCGTCAACACCTATCCTTACTACGACCCCGCAACCGGGGGCCTGAAGTTCGACGCCATGCTGGCCATGCTGGCCGACCTGCCCGCGCGCAGCATCGTGCTGCTGCATGCCTGCTGCCACAACCCGACCGGCGTCGACCTGAGCCCGGCGCAGTGGCAGGCGCTGATTCCGGTGCTGCGCGAGCGTGATCTGCTGCCGTATCTGGACCTGGCGTACCAAGGCTACGGCGATGGCATCGATGCCGATGCCTTTGCCGTGCGGGCACTGGCCGACAGCAGGATGAGCTTCTTCGTGGCCAATTCCTTCTCGAAAAGCATGAGCGTCTACGGCGAGCGTGCGGGCGCCTTGAGCGTCGTGTGCGCCAGCGCAGCCGAAGCCGATCTCGTGCTCGGGCAGATGAAGGCCACCGTGCGAAGGAACTACTCCAGCCCGGGCATCCACGCCGCCGGCATCGTCAGCCGGGTGCTGACCGACCCGAGCTTGCGGCCGACGTGGAACGCCGAGGTGGCGGCCATGCGCGAACGCATCGCGGCGATGCGACGCAGCCTGCACGGTGTGTTGTCGGCGATGCGCCCCGGACACGATTTCGGCTACTTTCTCAGGCAGCGTGGGATGTTCAGCTACACCGGCTTGAGCGCCCCGCAGGTCGACCGGCTGCGCGAGGAGTTCGGCGTGTACCTGGTGCGCTCCGGCCGCATGTGCATTGCCGGACTGAACACCCACAACGTCGAGCGCACGGCCAAGGCCGTGGCTGCCGTCCTGGGCTGAAGCCTGTGCCGATCAGTCGCGCGGGCGGCTGAACAGCGCGATCAGACCGACGGCCAGAGCACCTGCCGCCGCTGCAATCAGCAGCGCCTTGACCGGTTGCTGCCGGACATAACGTGCGGTCGAATCGCTGGCCAGATGAGCACGGTCCACGACGAGGCCGGTGGTGCGATCGACGACGGCGAGACCGCTTTCGACGGCGTGATGGGCTTTGTCGCTGATGGCGCTGAAGGTGCTGGCGGTGTTCATGGCTGACTCCTGGACAGAGGGTGGATGTGATGTGCGACCTGGGGTCTTGCAAGGACCTTAAGGACGCCCACACCTGTCGGTCGTCGGACGAGCGCCCGGCACCGTGTAGGAGAGGCGGCCGCGCCGGCTCAGTAGGCTGCCGCCTCGCCGACCGCCGCATCCACCGATGCCGCCACCTGTTGGCGCAGCCAGCGGTGCGCCGGGTCCGCGTCGTGACGCAGGTGCCAGAGCATTTCCACGTTCACGGGGGCCAAACCGAAGGGCAACTCGCAGGTGACGAGATCGGCCTGACAACCGGTGGCCTCGACGAACCCTTCCGGCAGGACGGTCAGCAGGTCGCTGCGCGCCACCACCCGACCGGCGGTGAAGAACTGGTTGACCGTGAGCATGATGCGGCGCCGTTGCCCCAGTGCCGCCAGGGCCTGGTCGACGAGACCATGGGGACGGCCGGAAAAGCTGACCAGCAGATGGTGCGCGGCGCAGTAGGCCTCCAGGCTCAGCGCCTGGCCGGCCAGCGGGTGGCCGCGGCGCATCACGCCGACGTAACGGGTGCTGTACAGGCGGCGGTGGCGAAGGTGACTTTCCTCACCCTGCGCGGCAATGCCGGTGATCGCTTCAGGAAAGAAGCCGAGCGCGAGGTCGGCGTCCCCGGCCTCCAGCAAGGCGCGCGGGTCGCGGGTGGTGAGCGGGAGCATGCGCAGATTGACCAGCGCCTGCGCGGTCTCGATGGCGGTGACGAGCCGGGCGGCGACGAGCGCCGCCGTGGCGTCGGCCATCGTCAGCCGCCACTGCACGGCATCGGTTCGCGGCTCGTAGCTGCCGGGCGCCAGAGCCTGGCGCAGGCTGCCCAGCGCCGCCCTGACCGGCGGCCACAAGGTTTCGGCGCGGGCGCTGGGACGCACGCCATGCGCGGTGCGCAGGAACAGCTCGTCGCCCAGGGCTTCCCGCAATCGCCGCACGGCATGGCTGACGGCAGGCTGGGTCATCGCCAGGACATCAGCCGCACGCGTCAGGCTGCCCTCGGCCATGACGGCGTCGAAGACGCGCAGCAGGTTGAGGTCCAGGGCGCGGAAGCTGGGACTCTGGGGTGGTGTCTGAGGCACGCCTCGACTCTGACATGAACGGCACTAATGTGGGAGGTGAGCACTATTCACTTGAGCATGATGAGTATAAACCCTAATATCCGGCATCGGCTCAACGCCACCCTGTTTCCCGGAGCTCATCTCATGACCACCATCATCGTCCAGTCACCGCGCGTCGTGGCGGTGCCGCGCGGCGCCGTGCTGGGCGCTTGGCTGTTTCAGGCCGCCACACGCGCCGTCGAGCGCCTGAACCAGTTTCGCCGCAGCCGCGCCGAGCAACGCATCCTGGCCAGCCGGATCAGCGACGCTTCGAGCGTTCGCCGCTACGCCCAGAGCGTGATCCAGTACGACGCCCGCTTCGCTGCAGACCTGTTCGCCGCGGCGGACCGGCATGAGCAATACGAACGCTGAACGCTGAACGCTGAACGCTGAACGAAGGCTTCAGGCAGCCAGCCGCTGCGCCTGAACCGGCACCGGCGCGAGCTTTGAGTACAGATCCTTGGGGTCCGCCAGGTCAGGAATGAGATCGATGGCGGTGCCGAGCCCCAGGCCGCTGGCCAATTCGCCCATCAGGCGCAGCGCGGCGTAATCCTCCAGCGCGAACCCGACCGAGTCGAAAACCGTCACGGCGCGCATGTCGCGGCGACCGTCGGCCTGGCCGGCGAGGACACGCCACAACTCCGTCACGGGAAAATCTGCCGGCATCTGCTGCACGTCGCCTTCCATCCGGCTCTGCGGCTCGAATTCGACGAACACCTGTGCGCCCGTCAGCACTTCCGGATGCAGCTCCGTCTTGCCTGGGCAGTCGCCACCCACGGCGTTCAGGTGCATGCCGGGCTCGATCATCCCGGCCGTCAAGATGGCGGCGCTGCGCTTGTCGGCAGTGACCGTGGTGACGATGTCGGCACCCCTCACGGCCTCGGCGGTGCTGCCGTGGATCGTCACCATCAGTCCTGGGGCATCGCTCAGGTGGCGTTGGAGCTTGGCCATGGCAGCGGGGTCGACGTCATGAGCCCGGACATGGCGAATGCCCAGCAGGTGATGAAACGCCAGTGCCTGGAATTCGCTCTGCGCGCCGTTGCCGATCAGCGCCATCGTGCGGGCTTCCGGCCGGGCCAGGGCCCGGGCGGCCATCACGGAGGTGGCGGCCGTGCGCATGGCCGTCGTCAGCGTGAGCTCGCTCAGGAGCGCAGGCGCGCCGGTGGCCACGTCGGCCAGCACGCCGAAGGCCATCACCGTGGGCAGCCCCGCGGCGGTGTTGCGGGGGTGGCCGTTGACGTACTTGAAGGCATAGTGGCTGGCGTCGGCAATCGGCATGAGTTCGATCACGCCGTCGGCGGAATGGCTGGCCACCCGCGCCGTCTTGTCGAATTCCTCCCAGCGCCGGAAGGCGGCGGTGATGGCCACTTCCATCCTCCGCAGCACTTCGGGCAAGCCATGGGCCGTGACGATGCGGGCGATGTCGTGGGTGGTGAGCAGCGTGGTCATGGGCAATCCGATGTGGGCAGAACGTCCAGGCATTGTTCTGTGCCGCCACGACAGTGAGAACCGCCAACTCTGTCGGCTTTTCAACAGTATTTTGACGAAATGCGCGGAGCTGCTGCCATTGTGTCAGTATTCGCCATGGACACCCTGGACCAACGCCTGCTCGCCCTGCTGCGCACCGACGCCCGCGCCAGCATCGCCACCCTGGCCCACAAGCTCGAGGTTTCGCGTGGCACGGTCGGCAACCGCATCACCCGGCTGGAAGACGATGGCGTCATCGTCGGCTACACCGTGCGCCTGCGGCCTGACAGCGAACCAAATCTGATCACGGCCTGGATGAACATCGCGGTCGAAGGCAACCAGACCCGCGCGGTCATCGGCACCCTGCTTGGCGAGCCCGGTGTGGCGTCGTTGCACGACACCAACGGCCGCTGGGACCTGCTGGCCGAGCTCCGCGCCGGCCACCTCGGCGAACTGGCAGAAGTCCTGGAGAGGGTTCGCCTGATCAAGGGCATCGCCAACACCGAAACGAGCATCCATCTGCAGACTTACAAGCTGTCCTGAAGGGCTGTCGCCTGCCGGCAACAGGCCTACTGGCAACCAGGGCGTGAGGATGGGTGTCATGGGTCCGTCATTCGCATCGCCTATATTTGCGGGTTAACCAGACCCCCTTTCGAGTGACTACCAGGACCTCCCCTCCATGAAAACCCTTCGTCTCGCCGCCCTGGCTCTCGCCGCATCCGCCACCTGCGCACCGGCTTTCGCACAATCGTCCGTCACCATCTTCGGCGTCATCGACCTGGCAGCCCGTTCGGTGAAGAACGACGGCACCCAGTACCAGCTCGCAGGCAGCGGCCTGACCAGCAGCCGCATCGGCTTCCGCGGCGTGGAAGACCTCGGCGGCGGTCTGAAGGCCAACTTCTGGTTGGAAGGCGCGCTCGACCCGGACACGGGCGGCACCGGCCAGACCTGGCAGCGTCGTTCGACCATCGGCCTGCAGGGCGGCTTCGGTGAAATCCGCATGGGCCGCGAGAAGAACCCCTCGGGCCTGACCTGGGAGCAGCTGGACCCGTTCGCCGACACCGGCATGGGCGCCGTTGGCCGCCTGCAGGCCACCAACGGCCTGATCCCGACCGGCTTCGCCAACAACAGCTACCCGCGCAGCAGCAACGCCATCAGCTACTACACGCCTGGCAGCGGCTTCTTCGCCTCGATCATGGCAGCAGCCGGCGAAGGCTCGCTGGGCAACAAGCACGTCGGTGGCCGTGTCGGCTACAGCGCTGGCGACCTGTTCGCCGTCGTCTCGTATGGCGAGACCCAGATCACCAGCGGCATCGACCTCGAGCGCATCACCGCCGGCCT
>JANOBX010000063.1:0-97758 GCA_031411875.1 Burkholderiales bacterium
GCCCAGGTGATGACGACCTCCGAACTGCCGCGTGCGAAGCCCGCGGCCGCTGCCCGAAAGTCGCGGCCACGCCGCCCGGCGCCGCAGGCCGCTGCGCCCGAAGCAGCCCGCGCGTCGCTCACCCCCGAAACCTGGGTCGACGCCGCCACGGCCGTACTGGTGGACCAGGGCATCGACCACGTGCGCGTGGACGTGCTGGCCACCCAGCTGGGCGTGACCCGCGGCAGCTTCTACTGGCACTTCCGCGACCGCCAGGACCTGCTGCGCCGGGTGCTGGCAGGCTGGCGCGAACAAACCACCGTGCAGCTCACCAACCGGCTGTCGAACGCCCGCAGCAGCCCCGCCGAACAGTTGCACGATGTCGTCTCGCTGCCCTTCCGCGGCCGCGCGGCGCAGCGTGCGGCACGCATCGAACTGGCCATCCGCGCCTGGGCGCGGCGCGACGAGATGGCCCGCGCCGCCGTGGACGAAGCCGATGCGGCGCGCATCGGCTACCACGCCAGCCTGTTCGTCGCGCTGGGCTTCGAGGCACCCGAAGCGCAGCACCGCGCCTTCCTGCTGTACGGCTACGAAGTCGCCGAGTCGCTGATGGGCGGGCAGGGCAGCGCGGCGCAGAGGCAGGCCCGTCGCGCCTTCGTCGAACGGCTGGTGGTGCGCGGCACCGCGTCCGCATGACGGCGGCTGCAGTTCGCCTGAGCGGCCTGTGCCTGCACTACACGCTGCAGGGCGGCGGCCGCGCCGGGCAGCGCATCGACGTGCTGCGCGGCGTGGACCTGGACATCGCGGCCGGCGACAGCGTGGCCATCGTCGGGCCCTCGGGCTCGGGCAAGACGTCCTTGCTGCTGCTGCTGTCGGGCCTGGAGCGGCCGGCCGCGGGCGACGTGCTGCTGGCCGGCCAGGCCCTCGGTGCCATGGATGCCGACGCACTGGCCGACCTGCGGCGCGACCGCATCGGCATCGTCTTCCAGTCCTTCCACCTGCTGCCCAGCCTGAGCGCGCTGGACAACGTGGCCTTGCCGCTGCAGATGGCCGGCCAGCGCGATGCCCACGCCCGGGCCACGGCGCTGCTGCATCGGGTGGGCCTCGGCGCCCGGCTGCACCAGCTGCCGGCCACGCTGTCGGGCGGTGAGCAACAGCGCGTGGCGATCGCCCGCGCGCTGGTCCATCGCCCGCAGCTGCTGCTGGCCGACGAACCCACCGGCAACCTCGACGACGCCACCGGCGAAACCATCCGCGACCTGCTGTTCGAGATGAACCGCGAAGCCGGCACGACCCTGGTGCTGGTGACACACGACACGGCCTTCGCGCACCGCTGCAGCCGGGTGCTGCGCCTGCACGAAGGGCTGTTGCACGAGCAGCCTTCTTCCCATCCGCACGATCCACGCCCAGGACAGCGCCCCAACGATGCCCTTCCTGCCTAGCCTGGCCTGGCGCGACCTGCGCGCCAGCGGCCGCCGCCTGTGGATCTTCGTGGCCTGCCTGGTGCTCGGCGTCACCCTGGTGGCGGCTGCGGGTGGCCTGCACACGCAGGTGGCGCAGGCGCTGAGCGCCGATGCGCGGGCCCTGATGGGGGGCGATGTCGAGGTCGAGAGCCGCAGCCCCCTGCCCACCGATGTGCTGGACTGGATGGGCCAGCGCGGCGCGATCTCGCGCCTGGTCGAACTGCGCAGCATGATGCGCACGCAGGACGGGCAGGCCCAGCTCATCTCGATGCAGAGCGCCGATGCCGCCTACCCCCTGGTGGGCACGGTCGAACTGGCGCCCGCCGGCACGCTGGCCGCTGCGCTGGCGCTGCAGGCCGGCCAGTGGGGTGCCGCCGTCGACGACGCCCTGGCACAGCGCCTGAACCTGAAGGTGGGCGACGCGGTCGACATCGGCGACCTGCGCCTCGTCGTGCGCGCCACCATCACGCGCCAGCCCGACCGCAGCCTGCGCGCCGACTGGCGCGGCGCCCCGGTGCTGGTGGCCGACGGTGCGCTGGTCGCCACCGGCCTGGTGCAGCCGCTGAGCCGGATCGACTATCTGTACCGCGTGCGCAGCAACGAGCCCCCGGCCGCCTGGACCGCCGCCTTTGCGCAGGCCTTCCCGCAGCTGCCGGTGGAACTGCGCACCTTCGAAACCCGCAGCGCAAGGCTGGCCGAGGTGCTGGGCCAGATCGGCTCCGGCTTGATGCTCATCGGCTTCTCGGCGCTGTTCATCGGCGGCCTGGGCGTGTTCAACAGCGTGCAGGCCTACCTGCAGGGCAAGCTGGCGACGCTGGCCACGCTGCGCGCCATCGGCCTGCGCAGCGGCCGGCTGGCGGCCATGGTGTTGCTGCAGATCCTGATGCTGGCCTTGCTGGCCAGCGCCACCGGCGTGCTGCTGGGCAACGCGCTGGCCATCGGCGGCGCCTGGGCCATGGCGCAGCAGGTGCAGCAGGGCGCCGCGCCCATGGTGAACCTGGGCGCGCTGCTCTGGCCTTCGCTGGCGGCCGGGGCCTTCGGCGTGATGACGGCGCTGGCCTTCGCGCTGCCGGCGCTGGGCCGGGCGCTGTCGGTGAGCCCGGCGGTGCTGTTCCGTGGCGGCGAAGGCGAGGATTTGCGCACGCCCGCCTGGGCCTGGGCCGGTGCCGGCTTGCTCGGCGCGGCGGTGGCCGTGGGCGTGGTGCTGGCCTTGCCCGACCCGCGCTTCGGCGCCGCCTTCGTGGCCGCCACCGCGCTGCTGCTGGTGCTGCTGGAAGGCATCGCCGCCGGCCTGCGCCGGGCTGCGGGCGCGCTGCTGGCCAGACCCGGCCTGGTGCTGAAGTTCGAAGCCCGCCTGGCCCTGTCCGGGCTGCAGCGCCCGGGCTCGCCCTTGCGCGCCGCGCTGCTGTCGCTGGGCGCCGCCCTGAGCCTGCTGGTGGCCTGCACGCTGGTGGTGGCGGCGTTGCTGCGCGTGGTCAACGAGACCGTGCCGCAGAACGCGCCCGGCCTGGTGTTCTACGACGTGCAGAACGATCAGATCGAGACCCTTCGCCAGGCCCTGGTCGCCGGCCCCGGACTGCAGCGTCTGCAGACGGCGCCGCTGGTGCTGGGCCGCATCATCGGCGTCAATGGCGAAGCCCTGCGCGAGAGCAGCGACGCCGCCCGCGCCAGCCAGGCCCGCGACGAGCAGAAGCTCAGCACCCGCGAAGGCAACGTCGACGACGTGCTATTGCAGCGTGGCCAGTGGTGGCCCGAGGGCTACCGCGGCCCGCCGCTGGTGGCGATGGAAGACCGCGAGGCCGACGCGCTGGGCCTGCAGATCGGCGACCGCCTGCGCTTCGAGATCACGGGCAGCCCGGTCGACGCGCAGCTGGTGGCCATCTACGGCCAGCGCCGCACCCAGGCCCGGCTCTGGCTGGAGGCGATGTTCAGCGACGGCGCGCTCGACGCCCATGTCACCCGCCACGTGGGCGCCGCCTACCTGGCCTCGGGCACGGCCGTGGCGGCGCAGCAGCGCGTCGCCCAGGCCCTGCCGGCCGTGGCCAGCGTGCGCACCGAAGCCGTGCTGCGCGAGACCCGTGCCCTGATGGCCCGCGCCACCGGCGGCCTGGCGGTGGTGGCGGCGGTGTGCCTGGTGGCCAGCCTGCTGGTGCTGGCCAGCGTGGTGGCTGCCAGCCGCGCGCGCCAGGTCTACGACGCGACCGTGATGCACGCCCTGGGTGCCCGCCACGCCAGCCTGCGGCGCGTGCTGCTGTGGGAATACGCGCTGCTGGCCGGGGTGACCGGCGGCTTCGCCATGCTGGCCGGCAGCGCGCTGGCCACCGGCCTCTTGCGCTGGCGGCTGGACATCGACCCCAGTGGCCTCTACTGGACCGCCGCGCTGACGGCAGCCGGCGTCAGCGTCGTCAGCCTGGGCGCGGGGGCGCGCTACCTGCTCGCCCAGATGCGGCTGAACCCGGCGATGCTGCTGCGCAGCGGGGCCTGAGCCCGCAGCGCATCGCGACCTGCTTCGTCAGCCGGGCTGGCGCCGCCCGAGCCCGCCCACCGCGTTCTTGAGCCTGGCGAAGGCCGGGCCGATCAGCTTGTCGGCCAGCGGTGCCACCACCGCGCCCACGGCGAGACCCGCGACGGCGTCGATGGCGGCGCGCACCACCCAGGCCACGAAGCCCTGCGCAACGGGTGCTGCCGCGCGGGCCATGTCGGTGATGCCCTGCACCCACTGTTCGGGCGCCTTCAAGCCCAGCTCGTAGGCGCCGTGGATGACGATGTGGCCGCCGACCCACAGCATGGCCACCATGCCCACCGTGCTGAGCACCTTCAGGAACAGCGGCATGCCCAGCACGATGCCGCGGCCCAGGGCACGGACCGCGCCGTTGCCGGTGTTGGCGAGCATGGCGCCGAAGTCGTCGGCCTTCACGATCAGCGCCACCGCGCCATACACCGCCACGGTCATGCCCAGGCCCACCATCGCCAGCACCAGACCCTGCACCCACAGCGTCAGCCCGGTGAGCGTGGCCAGTGTGATGGCCATGATCTCGGCCGAGAGGATGAAGTCGGTGCGGATGGCGCTGCCGACCCGCTCTTCTTCCAGCGCGGACGGCGTCTTGGCTTCGTCGGCATCGGACAGGCCGTCGCCATCGGCATCCCCCCCGGCGCCCTTGGCGCCCATGCCCAGCAGGTCGGCCACCTTGTGCCAGCCTTCCATGCACAGGAAGGCTCCGCCCAGCATCAGCAGCGGCGTGATCGCCCAAGGCGCGAAGAAGCCGAGCAGCAGCGCACCCGGCAGCAGGAACAGCAGCTTGTTCTTCAGGGACCCGGCGGCGATCTTGCCGATGATGGGCAGCTCGCGCTCCGCCGCCAGCCCCACCACGTAGCGCGGCGTCACGGCCGCATCGTCGATGACGATGCCGGCGGCTTTCGAGGCGGCTTTGGAGCCGGCCTTGGCCGCCTGAGCGGCGGCGTCGTCGAGCGAGGCCGCCGCCAGCTTGGCCAGTGCCGCGACGTCGTCCAGCAATGCAATCAGACCCGTGCTCACGCGTTCTTCCCCCTTCCGCTGCAGAGGCCGCAATCATCCCTCAAGCGCAGCCCCGGCCTGCCGCCGGTGGATGGCTTGATCGGTGGCGAAAGCGCCCGCGGTTTGGCCTGACACTTCAGGCCCATGAAAAAACCCACCGCCCGCCTGCTGCGCATCTTCTTCACCGGCCTGCTGGCCGCCCTGCCGCTGGTGGCCACCATCGCCGTGTTCTGGTGGCTCGCCAGCTTCGTGTTTCGCTGGCTGGGGCCGGAAAGCGCGGTCGGCCGGGTGCTGGTGGCGGTGGGATTCGGCGTCAGCGGGTCTGAGCTGATCGGCTATCTCATCGGCATGGGCGTTGTGCTGCTGGGCATCTTCGGCCTGGGCCTGGTGGTGACCAACGGCCTGCAGCGCGGGCTGTCCCGGTTGCTGGAAAGAACCCTGCAGCGCATCCCCCTGGTGGGCAGCGTCTACGACCTGGCGCGCCGGCTGGTGGGCCTGTTCGCGCAGCGCAAGGACGGGGGCATGAATTCGATGAATGCCGTGTGGTGCCACTTCGGCGGCCCACCCGACGCGCGCGATGCCGACGCCGCGGCCGCGCAGGGAGTGGTCGTGCTGGCCCTGCTGTCCACGCCTGAACCCGTGCTGATCGACGGACGGCCCTACCTGGGCCTGATCGTGCCCACCGCCCCCGTGCCGGTGGGTGGAGGACTGCTCTACGTGCCGCAGAGCTGGGTTCGCCCTGCGGGTATGGGCATCGAGGCGGTGACGAGCATCTACGTCTCGATGGGCATCACCTCGGGTGAGCATCTGCCCGGTGTCATGGCGGCGCGCCCTTGAACACGCTGCCCAGGGCCGGTACGTGAAGCTCAGCCGTCTGGCACGGCCCTGGGCCAGAGCCTTCCAGCGCAGCCTGAAAGCCGCACTGAAGCCGGCGCGCAAGTCGTCGGCCAAGGCAGCGCCGAAGGCCGCCGCGTCGCGGACTCGCCGACCGGCGGTCAGGGCCACGGCCTCCGGGCTCGGCAGTTGGCTGCCGGGCCTGGCCGTCGGTGCTGGCGGCAGCCGCCGCTACCGGCTCTTCAAGCCGCCGGGAACGACGCCGGGCCAGCCGCTGCCGCTGCTGGTGATGCTGCACGGCTGCGGCCAGGACGCCCAGGCCTTTGCCGACAGCACCCGCATGAACGTGCTGGCTCGGCAGCAGGGCTTCCTGGTGCTCTACCCTGAACAGGACAGGCTGGCCAACGCGCAAGGCTGCTGGAACTGGTTCGACACGCGCTCTGGCCGCGCCTACCAGGAAGCGGCGTCGATCCTTGCCGCCATCGACCAGGTCTGCCTGCTGCACGGCGCCGACCGCGGGCGCGTGGCCGTGGCGGGCCTGTCCGCAGGGGCCAGCATGGCCGCGTTGCTGGCGGCGCGCCACCCCGAGCGCTTTCGCGCCGTGGCCATGCATTCGGGTGTGCCCGCGGGGTCGGCCTATTCCGCGCTGACGGCGCTGAGCGCCATGCGCGGCCGACGGCCCGCGCCTGCGCTGACCGTGCCCGCAGGCGCTGCGGGCCGTGCCAGCCTGCCGCCCTTGCTGGTGATCCAGGGTCTGGCCGACAAGGTGGTGGCGCCCGTCAACGGTGCCGCTGCCGTGCAGTGCTGGGCCGATGCCTGCCAGGCACTGCCGCAACCCAGGCGCTATGTGCAGCGCGGCAAGCGCTACCCGGTGGCGATCACCGAATTCCGCCAGGCCCGGGCCCTCCGCGCCACGCTCATGGAAGTGGCCGCCCTGGGCCACGCCTGGAGCGGCGGCGCGCCCGGCAAGCCCTATGGCGACATCGGTGGGCCGGACGCCAGCCGCATGATCTGGGCGTTCGTGCGCAAGGCACTCGCAGCGCGGGGATCGTCAGCAGCCTGACGGGCCGTCATGGTTCGGACATGGAACAGACCTACTATTCGAGAATCGTCGAATCAAGAGGTCGAGCATGAAAGTGGGCATCAACGGCATGGGCCGCATCGGCCGTCTGGCGCTGCGGGCTGCCATGGGCGCGGCGGAGCGGCCGGGTGACGACCCGCGCGCCGGCAACCGGCTGCAGGTGGTGCACGTCAACGAGATCAAGGGCGGCGCCGCTGCCACCGCCCACCTGCTGGCCTTCGACAGCGTGCAGGGCCGCTGGCGCGCCGACATCGAAGCCCTGGGCGACAGCGCACTGCGTGTCGCCGGCGAGTCCATCGCCTTCAGCCAGCACAGCCTGCCTGCCGAGATTCCCTGGGGCGACCTCGGCGTGGACCTGGTGCTGGAGTGCACCGGCAGGTTCCTCACGCCCGAGGTGCTGCAAGGCCACCTGGACCGCGGCGCCAAGCGCGTGATCGTGGCCGCGCCGGTGAAGACGGGCGGGGTGCTGAACATCGTCGTCGGCATCAACGAGCATCTGTACCAGCCGGCACGCGACCGCATCGTCAGCGCGGCCAGCTGCACCACCAACTGCCTGGCGCCCGTGGTGAAGGTGGTGCACGAAGCCATCGGCATCCGCCATGGGCAGATCACCACCATCCACGACCCGACCAACACCAACCTGGTGGTCGACGCGCCGCACAAGGACCTGCGCCGGGCCCGCAGCGCGATGCTCAGCCTGGCGCCCACCACCACCGGCAGCGCCACCGCCATCGCGCTGATCTACCCCGAACTGAAGGGCAAGCTCGATGGCCACGCCGTGCGCGCGCCAGTGCTCAACGCCAGCCTCACCGACTGCGTGTTCGAACTCCGGCGCGAGACCAGCGCGGCCGAGGTCAACGCGCTGTTTGCCGCCGCTGCGGCCAGCGGGCCCTTGAAGGGCATCCTGGGCTTCGAGACGCGGCCGCTGGTCAGCGCCGATTACGCCCGCGACACGCGCAGCAGCATCGTCGACGGCCCTTCCACCCTGGTCACCGACGGCACGCTGCTGAAGGTCTACGCCTGGTACGACAACGAGATGGGCTACGCCTGCCGCATGGTGGACCTGGCCTGCCATCTGGACGGCCATGGCCTCTGAAGGCGCGCGCGGGCCGAGCGCCGGGCCGGCCCAAGCCAACCCGAATCCCCTTGGGCGAGGGGCGAGAGACTATGCGCTGGTGACGGCGGCCTACTGGGGCTTCACGCTCACCGACGGCGCGCTGCGCATGCTGGTGCTGCTGCACTTCTACAGGCTGGGCTATTCGCCGTTCACGCTGGCCTTCCTGTTCCTGCTGTACGAAGCCGCCGGCGTGCTGGCCAACCTGGTCGGCGGCTGGCTGGCCACGCGCTACGGCATCCAGCGCATGCTGGTGGTGGGCCTTTCGACGCAGATCATGGGTTTCCTGCTGCTGTCGGCCTTGCAGCCCGGCTGGACGGTCGTGATGTCGGTGGCGTGGGTGGTGCTGGCCCAGGGCGTGTGCGGTGTCGCCAAGGACCTGACCAAGACCGCCAGCAAGAGCGCCATCAAGCTGACCGCCGGGAACGCGCAAGGCCAGCTGTTCAAGTGGGTGGCCTTCTTCACCGGCAGCAAGAACGCGATGAAGGGCGTGGGCTTCTTCCTGGGCGGACTGTTGCTGCAGACGTTGGGCTTTTCGGCTTCGCTGTGGCTGATGGCCGGCCTGCTGGCGGTGGTGCTGGTGGGTGTGGTGGCCTTCGTGCCGCCATTGATGGGCAAGGCCAAGGCCTCGAAGTCGGCGCGGGAGCTGTTCGCCAAGAACCGCGGCATCAACCTGCTGGCAGCCGCGCGCGTAGCGTTGTTCGGCGCGCGCGACGTGTGGTTCGTGGTGGGCGTGCCGGTGTTCCTGTATTCGGTGGGCTGGACCTTCACGATGGTGGGCGCCTTCCTGGCACTGTGGACCATCGGCTACGGCGTGGTTCAGGGCCTGGCGCCGAACATCGTGCGTCGCAGTGCCGACGGCCTGAGCACCGAAGTGCCGGCCGCGCGGCTGTGGTCGGCGTTGCTGGCGGCCTTGCCGGTGCTGCTGGCCGGCCTGGTGCTGGCGGAGGTGCCTCAGCTGGAATGGGTGGTGGTGGCCGGCCTGGCGGTGTTCGGCGTGGCCTTTGCCGTCAACTCGTCGGTGCATTCGTATCTGATCCTGGCCTACGCCGGCAGTGAGAAGGCAGCCGAGGACGTCGGTTTTTATTACGCCGCGAACGCGCTGGGCCGCTTCATCGGCACCTTGCTGTCGGGTCTGCTGTATCAGGGATTCGGGCTGGTGGGGGCACTGGCCGGCTCGGCCGTGATGTTGCTGGTGTGCTGGGCCATCACCCTGGGCCTGCCGGTTCGGAAGGAGTTGCGATGAACGAAACCGAAGCCGTCACCGCACTGGCCGCGCTGGCCCAGGGCATGCGCCTGCGGGTGTTCCGCGCGCTGGTGCAGGCGGGCCCACAAGGCTTGACGCCGGGGGCCCTGACCGCCTTGCTGGGCGTGGCCGGGTCGACGCTGTCGTTCCACCTGAAGGAACTGACCCATGCCGGCCTGGTGACGACGCAGCGCGACGGCCGGCGGCTCATCTATCGCCCTGAACTGGCCCGCATGAACAGCCTGCTGACCTACCTGACCGACGACTGCTGCCAGGGCCAGGCCTGCGAGCTGCGCCCGGTGACGGCCGCCGGGCCTTGCTGCTGATCGCCGCCGCCGAAGCACCAACCCCAGAGGAAACCGCCATGACCGTTCCCGCCACGAAGTCCTACAACGTCCTGTTCATCTGCACGCACAACTCGGCCCGCTCGGTGATGGCCGAAGGGCTGCTGAACCACCTGGGTCGCGGTGGCTTCCAAGCGTTCTCCGCCGGCAGCCAGCCCAGCGGGAGCGTGCATCCGCAGGCCCTGGCCACGCTGCAGCGCATGCACATCCCGGCCGACGGCTACCGCAGCAAGGACTGGGCTGAATTTGCCCAGGCCGGCGCGCCGGTGCTGGACTTCGTCTTCACCGTCTGCGACAACGCCGCCGGCGAGACCTGCCCGGTCTGGCCGGGCCAGCCCATGACGGCGCACTGGGGCGTGCCCGACCCGGCGGTCTTCCAGGGCAGCGCGGAGGACACGGCCCGCGTCTTCTGGGACACCGCCATCGTGCTGAAGCGGCGCATCGAACTGATGCTGGCGCTGCCCCTGGCGTCGCTAGACCGCCTGGCGATCCAGCGCGAGATCACGGCCATCGGCCAGCAATGACCCAGGCGTTGGCGGGTGGGCCCGGCGCCCAGCCGGTGCTGGGCCTGTTCGAACGCTGGCTGAGCCTGTGGGTGGGGCTGGGCATGGCCGCGGGCGTGGGTCTGGGACTGGCAGCGCCCGAACTGTTCCAGGCCGTGGCCGCGCTGGAGTTCGCGCAGGTGAACCTGGTGGTGGCGCTGTTCATCTGGGTGATGATCTACCCGATGATGATCCAGATCGACTTGGCATCGGTCCGCAGCGTCGGCAACAGACCCAAGGGGCTGATCCTCACCCTGGTCATCAACTGGCTGGTCAAGCCGTTCACGATGGCGGCGCTGGCGGTGGTCTTCTTCGAGCACGTGTTCGCGCCTTTCGTCGACCCGCAGAGCGCCAGCGAATACATCGCCGGCATGATCCTGCTGGGCGTGGCGCCCTGCACCGCGATGGTCTTCGTCTGGAGCCAGCTCACGCGCGGCAACGCCGCCTACACGCTGGTGCAGGTGTCGGTGAACGACATCGTGATGGTGTTCGCCTTCGCGCCCATCGCCGCCTTCCTGCTCGGTGTGACCGACGTCACCGTGCCTTGGCAAACCCTGTTGCTGGCCACCGTGCTCTACGTGGTGCTGCCGCTGCTGGCGGGGGCCCTGACACGCTGGCTGTGGCTGCGCCGGGGCGGGCCGGCGCGGCTGGCCCGCGGTGTGGCGGCGCTGAAGCCCTGGTCGGTCGCCGGCCTCGTGGCCACCGTGGTGCTGCTCTTCGGCCTGCAGGCGCCCACGCTGGTGGCCAGGCCGCTGGTCATCGCCATGATCGCCGTGCCGCTGGTGCTGCAGAGCTACGGCATCTTCGCGCTGGCCTACGCAGCGGCCTGGCGCATGAAGCTGCCGTACGACATCGCCGCACCGGCGTGCATGATCGGCACCTCGAACTTCTTCGAACTGGCGGTGGCCGTGGCCATCTCGCTGTTCGGCCTGAACTCCGGCGCCGCCCTGGCCACCGTGGTGGGGGTGCTGGTGGAGGTGCCGGTGATGCTGTCGCTGGTGGCCTTCGCCAACCGCACGCGCCACTGGTTTCCCTCTGCTTCCGACACCGCATGACCGAACTTGCTGACCTGGGCGACCTGCCGCTCGTCGATCCCTCGCACTTCCAGATGCCACGGCACAGCCTGCTTCGGGCCGCGGCACCGGCGGCCCATGCGCCGCGATTCCTGATGCTCTACGGCTCGCTGCGTGAACGCTCCTACAGCAAGCTCCTGACACTGGAAGCCGCCCGGTTGCTGTGCGCCATGGGCGGCGAGGTGAAGCTGTTCGACCCCGCCGGCCTGCCGCTGCCCGACGCCGTGCCCGCCACGCACCCGAAGGTGCAGGAACTGCGCGACCTGGCGACCTGGGCCGAAGGCATGGTCTGGACATCGCCCGAGCGGCATGGCGCCATGACCGGCATCCTGAAGGCGCAGATCGACTGGATACCGCTCGAGGTGGGCGCCGTGCGGCCGACCCAGGGGAAGACGCTGGCGCTGATGCAGGTGTGCGGCGGTTCGCAATCGTTCAACGCCGTCAACCAGATGCGCGTGCTCGGCCGCTGGATGCGCATGCTGACCATCCCGAACCAGAGTTCCTTGGCCAAGGCCTACCAGGAATTCGACGAGGCCGGGCGCATGAAGGCTTCGCCGTTCTACGAGCGTGTGGTCGACGTGATGGAAGAGCTGATGAAGTTCACCCTGCTCACGCGCGACATCGCGCCGCATCTGGTGGACCGCTACAGCGAGCGCCGCGAGAGTGCCGCGGCGCTGGCCGCACGCACGCAGCAAGCCGCCCTGTGAGCGCGGGCGCTCAGGCGCCCGGCCAGGGCGGCGCGCTCGAGGTGCTGCGCGTCTTCACGCGCCTGGGGCTCACCTCATTCGGCGGGCCGGTGGCCCACCTGGGCTACTTCCGCACCGAATTCGTCGAGCGCCGCGGCTGGCTGGACGAGGCGTCCTATGCCGAACTGGTGGCCTTGTGCCAGTTCCTGCCCGGGCCGGCCAGCAGCCAGGTGGGCATGGCCATCGGCCTGCAGCGGGCGGGCTGGGGCGGGGCGCTCGCGGCCTGGCTGGGCTTCACCTTGCCATCGGCGCTGGCCTTGATCGTGTTTGCGCTGGGCGTGGCGCAGTGGCAGGGATTGGCGCAGTCGGGCGCTGTGCACGGCTTGAAGCTGGCTGCGGTGGCGGTCGTGGCGCAGGCGGTGTGGGGCATGTCGCGCAGCTTGTGCCCTGACCTTCCGCGCGCGGGGCTCGCGCTGGCCTGCGCGGCACTGGTGCTGGCCTGGCCGGGCAGTGCCGGGCAGGTGGGCGCCATGGTGCTGGGGGCCGTGGTGGGGCGCTGGCTGCTGAAGCGGCTGCCATTGCCGAGCGGCGCGGCATCACCTTCGCCCGTGAGCCAGCCTGCAGCCGTGGTCCTGCTCCTGCTGTTCGCCGCGCTGCTGCTGGCCTTGCCACTGCTGGCCGCGGCCAGCGGCAGCGCGGCGCTGAAGGCCGTGGCCGTGGTGTACCAGGCCGGGGCGCTGGTGTTCGGCGGCGGCCATGTGGTGCTGCCGTTGCTGCAGGCCGGCGTGGTGCCACCGGGCTGGGTGAGTGCCGGCGATTTCCTGGCCGGCTACGGCGCCGCCCAGGCCGTGCCCGGGCCGCTGTTCAGCTTTGCGGCCTATCTGGGCGCCCTGATGCCGTCGCCGCTGGGGGGCTGGACCGGCGGGCTGGCGATGCTGGTGGTGATCTTCGTGCCGGCGTTCCTGCTGGTGGCCGGGGCCCTGCCGTTCTGGGGCGCGCTGCGACAGCGCGCCGGCGTTCGCCAGGTCATGGCCGGGGTGAACGCGGCCGTGGTGGGTGTGCTCGGCGGCGCATTGCTCGGGCCCGTGGGCGGCGGTGCCATCGGTCAGTTCAGCGATGGGGTGCTGGTGCTGCTGGCATTCGTGTTGCTGATCTGGGCACGCCTGCCGGTCATCGGTGTGCTGGCCCTGCTGGCGGGGCTGGCCCAGGGCCTGGCCTGGCTGGCGCTGGCCTGAGCCGGCCATCCGGCCGCACGCAGGGCCTGGACCGCCGCTGATTCAAGGGTTCTGGGCAAAGCGCAGGATCATGTTGTTGGCCGGCATGGCGCAGCGCTCGACGAGCACCAGGCCGGCGTCCTCAGCGGCGGCCTGCACGGCCTGCAGCGAACGCAGGCCCCAGCGGGCGTCGCGCAGGCGCAGGTCGGCGTCGAAGGCGGCGTTGCTGGGTGCGAGCGCCTCGCCTTCGACCCGGAACGGGCCGTAGACCGCCAGCCATCCGCCGGGCTTCAGGCAACGTGCTGCGCCCTGCAGCACCGCCGGCGTGGATTCCCAGGCCGAGATGTGCAGCAGGTTGGCGACGAAGACGGCGTCGAACGAGTCTGCGTCGACGGGCCAGGACGCGGCTTGCACGTCGAGCTGCAAAGGCTGGCGCAGGTTCGGCAGGCCGGCGCCTCGGGCGGCGACGACCGGCAGCGCGTCGCGGAGGGCTTCGCTGGGCTGCCAATCCCAGCCCGGCTGGGCTGCAGCGAAGTGCCGGGCGTGCTGCCCGGTGCCGCTGGCAAGCTCGAGCACCCGTGCGTTTTCCGGCAGCCAGGTCTGCAGCAGGGCCAGGATGGGCGCGGCGTTGCGTTCGGCCGCGGGGCTGAAGGGCAGGTCGGCGGGATTCATGGTCTGGCCTTGCCCGTCATCAGTTCTCCGATGAGACCCACCGGCGCGCTGCCATGTGCCAGCAGCTGGTCATGGAAGCTCTTCAGGTCGAAGGCCGCCCCCAGCTCGGCCTGGCGCCTTGACCGGAGATCCAGGATGTCGGCGTAACCTGAGAAATAGGTGGTCAGCTGCACCTGTGACAGCCTGGCCCGGCGCCACTTGTTGGCGGCCTCGGCGCTTTCCTGGAAGGCCTCGCGCTGCATCAGGTCCATGGCCTGGGCTTCGGTCATATCGCGGGTGTGCACGGCGATGTCGAGCATGGCGTTGGTCACCACGCGCAGGTTCCATTTGCCGTACATCAGCCACATCTCCGGCGCCTGCTCGCCCCAGCCTTGCTCGAGCATCATGCGTTCGGCGTAGACGGCCCAGCCCTCGACCATGGCGCCGTTGCGCAGCAGCGTCTTGGCCAGGCTCGGGGCCTTGTTGGCGTGCAGCAGCTGGGTGTAGTGGCCGGGAATGGCCTCGTGGATGTTCAGGATCTGCAGCACCCAGAGGTTGTATTCGCGCAGCAGGCTGGCAGCCGCTTCAGCGCTGAAGTCGTCGAGCGGGGTCACGTTGTAATAGGTGTCGGCCGTCGGATTGAAGGGTCCGGGCGCGCTGATCGATGCGATGGCACCACTGCCGCGCATGTAGGGCGGTGTCTCGCGCACCACCAGCGGCCGGCTCTCGTCCTGTTCGAGCAGGTTCTTGCGGCGAACGAAGTCGGCCAGCAGCGGGATCTGGCGCCGGATCTCGGCCACGAACTGCTCGCGCGGCACATGTTGCTGCGACAGATGAGCCACCATGCGTCCGATGCGCTGCAGCCGGTCGCCGGGCATGGGCTGGCCGGCAAAGTAGCGTGGCCACAGTTCACGTGTGCGCAGGTCCATGTCGGCGTGCAGCCGCTCCTTTTCCGCCGCGGCGCGGTCGTACAGCTGGGCGGCGCTCAGCGGCGACTGCACGTCGAAGCGGAACTTCTGTTCGTACAGCCCGGCCCCGATGCGGAAGTTCCTCGATGCCGGCACCGTGCCCAACCAGGCCTGCCAGGACTCGATGGCGGCGCGCGCGGCGTCCAGGCGCGTGATGAACTCGGCCTGTTCCACCGGGTTCAGGGCCGCAGCAGCGACGCGGCTGCGCAGGGCAGGGCCCAGCAGGCCGAGTGCCCCTCGGGTCTGCGTCAGCGCCAGTTCCTTGTGTTCGGCGGTGGGGTTGTCGATGTTGGCGCGTGCCGCCGCGTAGTAGGCCGGCACTCCGGCCAATCGGGACGACACGGCGCGCAGGCGTTCGGCCTCCGGAGCGTAGGGCGTGTTCAGCAGCAGACCGATCGGCCCCGCGACGCTGTAGCGCGCCGGGTTCCAGGCCCATTCGCGAAAGGTCTGCAGCTGCCAGCGGGTGCTTTCGAACCGATTGCTCAGAAGGACATGGTCGACCCGCTGGGCTGGGGGCAGGGTGCTGGGGTCGAAGCGCGCCAGCACCGCCAGGCCCGCTTCGGCGAAGGCGAGGTCGGCGGCGCGGCTGCCGGCGTCGGGCACGGTGACCTCACCGGCGCGCTGGTATCGGCCGGCGCTGATGGCGGCCTCGGGCGAACGGTCCAGGCTGTCCATCAACAGGGCTTCGGCGGCCTGCGCGAAGTTGCGCGTGTCGATGCCGCCGGGTCTGGCGGCGGCTGCCGGGGGCAGGGGCGATGTCTGGCATGCGGCCAGGAGCATCGGCAGGCTCACGGCAAAGACGAATCGCAGCCGGGCGGGGTGGAATGTGGGCATGGCGCCATGCTATGGCAGTCGCAGCCTGGCCCAGTGCGCACACGAGGGCGCCGAAGGCGGCATCATTGGTCGACCAGATTCATTGGAGCCACGGAATGACCGAAGACCCGCGCTGCTGCGGCAGCGGCATGTGCATCATCGACAGCGAAGGCCGCTGCTGGTGCGGACAGCAATGGGACGGGCAGAAGATGTGCGCCCCGCCCTTGGCGGCCACGCCTGCGTCGGCCGATGCAGTGCCTCGACCCGGGCACGAGCACGCTCCGGAGACCGGGGCCGGTGATCCACCCTCGACGGCGCGTCGCCTTCTGGCCCTGGCAGCCCTGGCCCTGCCCCTGGCAGCGTTCGCCCCTCGACCGGCCTCGGCCCAGGGTGCGGCCCGGCCTGCCGGCCCGCGCTTCACCGCCGCCGAAGTGAAGAGCCTGCAAGCCACCGTGCAGGGCCAGCTGTCGGCTCTGGCCGACGGCGACGCAGCGCGGGCCTACGCTTACGCCAGCGCGGCGATCCAGCAGCAGTTCGGCGACGCATCGCGTTTCATGGCCATGGTGCTGACGGCGTACCCGATGATCGTCAAACCCAGCAGCGTGGCCTTCCGCCTGCCGGAACGTTCGGCCGACAGCGTGGTGCAACCCGTGCAGCTGCGCGACAGCGCAGGCCGCGCCTGGCTGGCCACCTACCGGCTCGAGGCCCAGGCCGACGGCGGCTGGCGCATCGGCGGGTGTGTCGTCACCGCCGACGACCAGCGCCTCAGCACCTGATCAAGCCGCGGCTGCGTCGGCAGCCAGCCCGGCCAGATAGATGTCGAGCGTGCGGGAACCTACCCGCTTCAGGTCGAAACTGTCGGGCTTGAGCAGCCAGTTCTGCAACAGCCCATCGATGAGGGCATGCAGACCCAGTGCCGCCTGTTTCAGCGGCAGCGCGCTCGTCACCTGTCCGCATCGGCGCCCGGCGGCCAGTGCGCGTTCGAGCATGGCCACGTGATCGGCCTGCCACTGCAGCCGACGTTCCCGTACCAGGGCGAGTTCGCCGTTGTATTCGATCATCTGCGTGGCGATGCTGAAGACGCGGCGAACCTGCTCGTCGCTCTGCGTTCGATCGAGCAGGAACCCCAGGTGTTCGCGCAGCCGCTGCATGGCCAGCGCGGCGGGCGCGCCGTCGACGGCCTCGCTGGCCTCGTCGAAGGGCATGCACACCCGTTCGATCATGGCGTTGAAGAGGTCGGCCTTGCCCTGGAAGTGCCAGTACACGGCGCCCCGGGTCACGCCTGCAGCCTCGGCAATGTGCTGCAGCGAGGTTCCGGCCACGCCATGGGCGTGGAAGAGGTGCTCCGCTGCGTCGAGGATGCCGCTGCGGGTGAGCTCGGCGTCTTCCTTCGTTCTTCTGACCATACATACATTCTAGGCTGTATGTATACTGCCCGTTATCCGCATTTGCCCGCAGTCCCTTCGAACTGTGATGGCGAAGTCAGAAAGTTGTCTATGCCGCCAAACCTGCATCCGCTTCGCCGCCCGGCGTTCCTTCCTCTCCTGCTTGCTGCAGCCGCCAGCCTGTGGCTGGCCGCGTGCGGCGGCCCTGCTTCGGGACCGGGCGCAGGCCCCGCCGGTGCGGCAGGCGGGGCACCCCCGCCCCCGCCCGTGGGCGTGCTCACCATGGCCCCGCAGACGGTGACCCTGCAGAACGAGCTGCCCGGCCGGGTCGAACCCCTGCGCACCGCGCAGGTCCGGGCACGCGTCAATGGCGTGGTGCTGAAGCGGCAATTCACCGAAGGCAGTGTCGTGCGCGCAGGGCAGCCCCTGTTCCAGATCGACCCGGCGCCCTACGTGGCCAGCGTCGACAGCGCCCAGGCACAGCTGGCCCGCGCCCAGGCCAGCCTGGCGCAGGCCACGGCCACCGCCGAGCGCTACAAGCCGCTGGCCGAAGCCCGGGCCATCAGCCAGCAGGATTTCGTCAATGCCCAGTCCGGCCAGAAAGCGGCTGAGGCCGACGTGGCAGCGGCTCAGGCCGCCTTGCGCAGCGCCCGCATCAATCTGGGCTATGCCCAGGTCACGGCCCCGATTGCCGGGCGCATCGGCCGGGCGCTGGTCACCGAAGGCGCGCTGGTCAGCGCGGCCGAAGCCACCCAGCTGGCCCTGATCCAGCAGACGAACAGTGTCTATGTCAACTTCACGCAGTCGAGCAACGAAGTGCTGCGTCTGCGTCGGGCCATGGCCAACAACGAGCTGCGGCGAGTCGGCGGCGACGCCGTGGCCGTGAGCGTGGTGCTCGAAGACGGCAGCGTCATGCCGCAGCCGGGCAAGCTGTTGTTCAGCGATCTCAGCGTCGACCCCAGTTCTGGCCAGGTGACCCTGCGCGCCGAGGTGCCCAACGCCGACGGTCTGCTGCTGCCCGGACAGTACGTGCGTGTGCGCCTGGCCCAAGCCGAACTGCCTGCCGGGTTCCTGGTGCCGCAACAGGCGGTGACGCGCACCCAGCAGGGTGACACGGTGCTGGTGGTGGGCGAAGGCAACAAACCCGGCCCGCGGACGGTGAGCATCCGCTCCGGACAGAACGGCCAGTGGGTGGTGACGGGCGGGCTGAAGGCCGGCGACCGCGTCATCGTCGACGGCTTCCAGAAGATGTTCGTACCCGGCGCGCCGGTCACGCCGGTGCCGTGGCAGCCGCTGGCCGCCCAGGGCGCCGGTTCGGCCGCGGCCCCGGGAGCGGGCGCTGCTCCTGGCGCCGCCTCGGCCCCGGCTTCCGCCGCCTCACGCTGATCGGGGCACTGGACCATGGCTCGCTTCTTCATCGACCGCCCCATCTTCGCGTGGGTGATCGCGCTCTTCATCCTGGTGCTGGGTGGCGTGTCCATCAGCCAGCTGCCGGTCTCGCAATACCCGCCGGTGGCGCCGCCCTCGATCGTCATCACCGCGGCCTATCCCGGCGCTTCGGCACAGGTGCTCGAAGACAGCGTGCTGTCGATCGTCGAGCAGGAGATGAACGGTGCCCCTGGCCTGATCTACGTCGAAAGCGTGGCCCAGGCCAACGGCAGCGGCACCATCACCCTGAGCTTCGAACCCGGCACCAACGCCGATCTCGCGCAGGTGGAGGTGCAGAACCGGCTGGGCCGGGCCACGCCGCGCCTGCCGGCGGTGGTGCAGCAGCAGGGCGTGCGTGTCGACAAGTCGCGGTCGAACTTCCTGCTGTTCGCCATCCTGTCGTCCACCGATCCGAAGTACGACCCGGTGGCGCTGGGGGACTACGCCACGCGCAACGTCCTGCCCGAGCTGCAGCGTGTGCCCGGTGTGGGCCAGGCGCAGCTTTTCGGCACCGAGCGCGCCATGCGCATCTGGATCGACCCGGCCCGGCTGCAGGGCTACCGGCTGAGCGCTGCCGACGTCAACGCCGCCATCCGCGCCCAGAACGCTCAGGTGCCGGCGGGCAGCATCGGTGAGCTGCCCAACGTGGCCGGGCAGGGCATTGCCGCCACGGTCGTGGTCAACGGCCAGCTCGGCACGGTCGAGCAGTTCGGCAACATCACGCTGCGCGCCAACGCCGACGGCTCGACGGTGCGCCTGCGCGACGTCGCCCGCATCGAGCTCGGTGCGCAGAGCTATGCCACCTCGGCACGCCTGAACGGCAAGCCCTCCACCGGCATCGGCGTTCAGCTGGCGCCCACCGGCAACGCCCTGGCCACGGCCGCTGCGGTCAAGGCGAAGATGGAGGAGCTCAAGCGCTTCTTCCCCGCCGGCATGAGCTACGCCATCCCGTACGACAGCTCGCGCTTCGTGCAGATCTCCATCACCCAGGTCGTCATCACCCTGCTCGAAGCCGTCGCGCTGGTGTTCGTGGTGATGTATGTCTTCCTGCAGAACTTCCGCTACACCATCATCCCCACCATCGTGGTGCCGGTGGCGCTGCTGGGCACCTTCGGCGTGCTGCTGGCGCTGGGCTTCTCGATCAACGTGCTGACGATGTTCGGCATGGTGCTGGTCATCGGCATCGTCGTCGACGACGCGATCGTCGTCGTCGAGAACGTCGAACGCATCATGTCCGAGGAAGGTCTGCCACCGCTGGAGGCCACCAAGAAGGCGATGGGCCAGATCTCCGGGGCCATCATCGGCATCACCGTGGTGCTGATCGCGGTGTTCGTGCCGCTGGCCTTCTTCGCCGGATCGGTGGGCAACATCTACCGCCAGTTCAGCGCGGTGATGGTCTCGTCGATCGCCTTGTCGGCGCTGATGGCGCTGTCGCTCACGCCGGCGCTGTGCGCGACGCTGCTCAAACCCATCGCCAAGGGTGAGCATCTCGAACGCAAGGGCTTTTTCGGTGCCTTCAACCGCTTCTTCAAGCGGACGGCCCACGGCTACGAGGGCGTGGTCGCCGGCATGCTCAAGCGCAGCGCCCGCTACATGATCATCTACCTGGTGATCATCGGGGCCGTGGCCTGGGTCTACAACCGGCTTCCCAGTGCCTTCCTGCCGGCCGAGGACCAGGGCAACCTCATCGTCAGCGTCCAGCTGCCACCGGGTGCCACCCAGGAACGCACCCGCGCCGTCATGGAACAGGTGGAAGGCTTCATCCTGAAGCAGCCCGAAGTGCAGAGCATGGTGGGTGTGCTGGGCTTCAGTTTCAGTGGCCAGGGGCAAAACGCCGCGCTCGCCTTCGTGACGCTGAAGGACTGGGACGAACGCCCCAACCCGGAGAACAGCGCGCAGGCGCTTGCGGGCCGCGCCTTCGGGGCGCTGATGGGCATCCGCGACGCCTTCATCTTTCCGCTGAGCCCGCCGCCCATTCCCGAGCTCGGCCAGGCCTCGGGCTTCAACTTCCGCCTGCAGGACCGTGCCGGCAACGGCCGCGAAGCGCTGGTGGCCGCACGCAACCAGATGCTGGGCATGGCCTCGCAGAGCAAGATCCTGGCGCAGGTGCGACCCGACGGCCTGGAGGACGCGCCGCAGGTGCAGATCGACATCGACCGCGACAAGGCCGCCGCCCTGGGTGTGCCCTTCGAGAGCATCAGCGCGGCCATCGGCACGGCGCTGGGCTCGAGCTACGTCAACGACTTCCCCAGCCAGGGCCGGCTGCAGCGCGTGGTGGTGCAGGCCGACGCGCCGGCACGCATGCAGCCCGACGACCTGCTGCGCCTGAACGCCAGCAACAGCCAAGGGCAGCCGGTGCCCTTGTCGGCCTTCGCCAGCACACGCTGGGTCAAGGGCGCGATGCAGACCGTGCGCTACAACGGCTACCCCGCCATGCGCATCGGCGGCAGTGCCGCCCCGGGCTACAGCACCGGCGACGCCATCGCCGAAATGGAACGCCTGGCCGCACAGTTGCCGCCGGGCTTCGGCTACGAATGGACCGGCATCACGCGTGAGGAGAAGATCGCCGGCAACCAGGCCCTGGTGCTCTACGGTTTCGCCATCCTGGCGGTGTTCCTGTGCCTGGCAGCGCTTTACGAGAGCTGGAGCATCCCGCTGTCGGTGATCCTCGTCGTGCCGCTGGGTGTGCTGGGCGTGCTGCTGGCCACGTTGATGCGCGGCTACAGCAACGACGTTTACTTCCAAGTGGGCTTGATCACGATCATCGGCCTGTCGGCGAAGAACGCCATCCTCATCATCGAGTTCGCGAAAGACCTGCAGGCGCAGGGCCGGACCGCTGCTGAAGCGGCACTGGAAGCTGCGCACCTGCGCTTTCGCCCGATCGTGATGACCTCGCTGGCCTTCATCCTGGGCGTGGTGCCGCTGTTCATTGCCAGCGGCGCCGGCTCGGCCAGCCAGCGGGCCATCGGCACCGGCGTCATCGGCGGCATGATCACTGCGGTGGTGTTGGCGGTGTTCTTCGTGCCCCTGTTCTTCGTGGTGGTGCGGCGCTGGTTCAAGCCCAGCGAACGCCAACGACAGCACGACGCCCGTGAGACGCCCGCACTCAACGTCAACCCCCCGCTGGAGGACCGCTGAGATGCGCCCGTCACGTCTTGCCCTCGTCACGCTGGCGGCCGCCTGGGCGCTGGCCGGCTGCAGCTTCATTCCGGTCTACGAGCGTCCCGTGGCTCCGGTGCCGCCGCTGCTTTCCGGCGCTGCCGAGCCCCCTGGGCGTGCAGCCCCTGTTCCGGCCGCCGACCTCGCCTGGGCCGATTTCCTGGGCGACGCCCGCCTGCGGGCGCTGGTCGAGTTGGCCTTGCGAAACAACCGCGACCTGCGCATCGCCACGCTGAACGTCGAGCAGGTGCGCGCGCAGCTCGGCGTGCAGCGCGCCGAGCTGCTGCCCACTGTCGGCGCCGGCGTCCAGGCGAACAGCACGCCGGTGGCGGGCGGCAATCAACGCCTGTACAGCGCCGGCCTTCAGGTCAGCGGCTTCGAGCTCGACCTGTTCGGCCGCGTCAAGAGCCTGACCGAGGCGGCAGCGGCGCGTTACCTGGCCAGCGAAGAAGGCCGTCGCGCTGTGCAGGTGGCGCTCGTGGCCGCGGTGGCCAACACCGAACTCGCCATCCGTGCCGACGACGAGCTGTTGCGCATCACCCAGCGCACGCTGGCCTCGCGCGAAGAGGCGCTGCGGCTCACCCGCATCCGCTTCGACGGGGGTGTCGCAGCCGAACCCGAGCTTCAGGTGGCCAACTCGCTGCTGGCCGCTGCACGCGCCAACCTGCTGGCATTGCAACGCCAGCGCGCGCAGAACCAGAACGCCCTGGCGCTGCTGCTGGGTCAGCCGGTGCCGGCTGCGGCCGAACTGCCGGAAGCGCCTGCCTTGGCGGCGTCCAGCCTGCGCTCGCTGCCGGCGGCGTTGTCCAGCGACATGCTGCTGCTGCGGCCCGATGTCCTGCAGTCGGAGCAGGCCTTGGTCGCGGCCAATGCCAACATCGGCGCGGCACGCGCCGCCTTCTTCCCGCGCATCGCCCTGACCGGCAGCGTGGGTGTGGCCAGCAGCGAACTGCGAGGCCTTTTCGACAACACGGCCTGGTCCTTCACCGGCCAGCTGCTGCAGCCCTTGTTCGACGCTGGCCGCAACCAGGGCAACCTCGACGGCGCGCGTGCCGGGCGCGAGATCGCGGTGGCGCAGTACGAGAAGACGATCCAGACCGCCTTTCGCGAGGTGGCCGACGCCCTGGCCGGCCGCGCCACGCTGGGCGAACAGCTGGCCGCGCAGCAGGCCCAGGCGGATGCAGAAACGCGGCGATCGGCACTGGCCGACATGCTGTTCCAGGGTGGGGCCGCCAGTGCGCTCGAACGTCTCGACGCCGAGCGCTCTGCCCTGGCTGCCCAGCAGGCCGTGGTGCAGCTGCAATTGGCGCAGCTGCAGAACGGGGTGCTGCTGTACCGCGTGCTGGGCGGAGGCGCCGGGCTCGCCGCAAGCCCGGTGCGCTGACGGCCTGGGTTGTCCCGGCCGGCTTTGGGCCGGCAAGTGGACAATCCAGGGGTGACCTCCTCCACGCCCCTGCTGTCGGCGCCCGACAGGACGTCCGCCTGAGCCATGGCAAACACGGCGCGCCTCTATCGCATCGAAGCCTTGATCCGCGCACGTGGCCATGTCAGCTTCGCCACGCTGCTGGCCGAGCTGGAGGTGTCGCCAGCAACGCTGAAGCGCGATCTGGAGTACCTGCGCAGCCGCCTGGGGGCGCCGATCGAATACGACCGCGATCTCAACGCCTACCGTTTCGCCACCGCCAGCACCGCACCTGCCGGCCCAAGGCACGAGCTCCCCGGCCTGTGGTTCGACGAAGCCGAGCTGTATTCCCTGCTGATGGCCCAGCAGCTGCTCGGCAGCCTGGACAGCGACGGCCTGATCAGCCGCCACCTGCAGCCCCTGCTCGACCGCATTCAGCATCTGCTGGGCAGCGGCGAAGGCGAAGCAGCCGCGGCGCGCCTGATGAAGCGCGTGAAGATTGCCAGCAGCCAGCGTCGGCCGGTGGCCAGCCGCTTCTTCGAACGCGTGAGCTCGGCCTTGCTGGCGCGGCGGCGGCTGCAGCTGCGCTACCTCACCCGTACCCGCGGCGAAGTCACCGAGCGCGAGGTCTCGCCCCAGCGCCTGGTGCACTACCGCCACACCTGGTATCTGGACGCCTGGTGCCATCGCGTCGACGCCCTGCGCCGCTTCGCACTCGACGCCGTGGAGCAGGCCAGCGTGCTCCAGATCAAGGCGCGCGAGGTGCCTCTGAAGCAGGTGGCCGCAGCCATGGACGCCGGCTACGGCATCTTCGCCGCCAGCGCCGCGGGCCAGGTGCACTGGGCCGTACTGCGCTTCGACGCGCGCGCTGCGCCCTGGGCCAGCCACGAGGAATGGCACCCGGACCAACGCGCGGCCTGGCGCGACGACGGCAGCTTCGAACTGACGCTGCCCTACGTCGACGACACCGAGCTCGTCATGGACATCCTGCGCCAGGGGCCGCAGCTCCAGGTGCTGGCGCCGCCAGCGCTGATCGAGCGGGTGCGGCAGGCGCTGTCGACCGCCGGGGCGCGCTACGCAGGGGCTGGCGCAGGCCTCGGCTAGGGCTATTCCTTCATGCCCCTCATGCCCCTCACGCGCGAGGTCAGCCCATCGATCGCGGCTTGCACCGCCTGCAGATCCGGCGGTGCCGCGTCCTCCCGGACGAACACCTCTTTCTCCTGCAGGCCGCGGGCGGCGCGCACCGTGGTCCAGGCGCCGTCCTGCAGCCCGGGCTCTTCGTAGCGGTCCTGCAGCTGGAAGAAGCCACGCTGCACGATCAGCCTGGCCAGCGCGTCGAACTCTGCCGGTTCGACCCGACCCCTGCGGACCTGGTCGACCGTGCCGTGGCGGGCCTTGCCCACCTGGGTGAAGACGACGGACCCGTCGCTGCGCAGCAGCCAGCGGCCCGCGTTGTCGCAACCGTAGCAGTCACGCTCGATGGCGATTTCGGTCACGCCGTGGGCGGCTCCTCCAGGGCCCGGTGGCGCTGCGCTGCAGGCACCGAGGCCCAGGCAGAGCCAGGCTGTCGGCAGGGGTCGGAGCCACCTGAACAGGGGGGTCATGCAGTCCACAAAGCATCTCCTGTCATAGGCGAGGCCCGTATTTTGCGACTCAGCCCCTACTGTTCCCCGATAGTTCTTGCGGGTAAGCTCATCGGACCATCCGTTGGTCGTGACATTTGCCCGTCGGGGCTCTTGCACACCACCGATCTTTTTCGACCCAACGATCGCTCGTCGACACCAGGACACTCCATGCCAATGAAAAGCCGTATCGGACGTCAACACGCAGGCCAGCCGGCCCGGGCCAGCTTCGGGCCGTTGCGCCTGGCAGCGATTGCGCTGTGCCTGGCCGCGGGAAGCACGATGCCCGCCGCCCACGCGCAGACCAGCAAGGCCGCTGCCGGCGCCAGTGCGGAGACCTCCCGTGCGGCCTGGGTCGACCTGCGCGGCCAGGCACCTGCCCTGTCGGCCAACGGTTCCGAGCGTGCCGTGCGAGCCGCGCGCCTGCGCGCCGCCACGCTGGACGCCAACGTCATCCGCGGTGCCCTGGCCAATGCGCCGATGGAATTCACGCAGGCTGCGCGTCTGAATCCCGTGACCTTGACGCTGCCCCATCCCGACGGCAGCTTCCAGCGTTTCGCGATGGTCGAGTCGCCCGTGATGGAGCCCGGGCTGGCTGTACGCCATCCCCACATCAAGACCTACACCGGCCGCGGCATCGACGACCCGCGCGCCACGCTGCGCGTCAGCGTCACGCAGCTGGGGCTGCAGGCTTCGGTGCGCTCGCCGAGGGGGGCCTGGTACATCGACCCGCTGTATCGCAACGACACCAGCGTCTATGCCAGCTACATGCGCAGCGACGTGCCGCGCCTGGGCACGCCTTTCGTGGAAGGTCTGCTGAACGAGGCGCAGCTGTCTCTCGAGCGCGGTGCCTACCGTTCGAACGAGCAGGTTCGCCTGAACGGCGTGGGCTTCGCGCCGGGCGCCCTGGTCTCAGTGACCGTGCGGGTCGCGGGCGACCTGGCACCCCGCCAGGTGATGCATGCCACGGCCAGCGAAAACGGCACCGTCAGCCTGCAGCTCGTGGCCGACCCGTATCGCACCCAGGGCAGCTACGTGCTGACCGCTTCCGACGGCCGCAGTTCGGCCGAGACGCAGTACCGCGTGGTGTCCGACGGCGCCACCGTCGACGCTTCGGTGGGCCCGCAGCTGCGCGTGTATCGCCTGGCCCTGCTGTCGGACCCGGCGTATTCCAACTACTTCGGCGGCCCCGCCAACACGACCGCGGCCAAGGTTGCGATGATCAACCGCGTGAACCAGGTGTACGAGGACGAGACCTCGGTGCGCATGGTGCTGATCGCGAGCAACGACGCGCTGAACCTGGACACGGCGGCGCAGTTCTCCGGGGCCAACGGGCCGTGCGGCGGCACGGCCTGCTTCCCCACCGCGGCGGTCAGCTGCAGCGGCGCGGTGCTCACGCGCAACCGGCTCGTGCTCGGCATGCTGGTGGGCGCGAGCAGCTTCGATGTCGGTCACATCGGCGTGGGTGCGGGCGGGGGTGGCATCGCCAGCCTGGGTTCGGTGGGCGGCAGCGCCAAGGCGCAGGGCTGCACCGGTCTTCCGCAACCGGTGGGCGACGTGTTCGCAATCGACTTCGTGGCCCACGAGATCGGCCACCAGTTCGCCGGCAATCACACCTTCAACGGCGCCGTCGGCAGCTGCTCTGGTGGCAACCGCAACGGTCCGAACTCGGTCGAACCGGGCAGCGGCACCTCGATCATGGCCTACGCCGGCATCTGCGGCACCGACAACCTGCAACCGCACAGTGACCCGTACTGGTCGCAGCGCAGCTTCGACGAAATCACCACCTTCATCAACTCGGCCGAATTCACCATCAACGAGGTCCAGTACGCGGCCATTCGCGACTTCAACACCAACGGCCAGCAATTCGTACTGCGCTTCAACGGGGCTGACTCGCCACCGATCGTGCGCGGGACGAACTTCACGATCGCCGGCGTCCAGGCCGCCATCCAGGCCATTCCAGGCTGGCCCGCAGGCGGCACGGTGAGCGTCTCGACGCTCGGCGACACTGCCTTCACCATCACCTTCGGCGGGACCCTGACCGGCACGAACGTGAACAACCTGGAGTTCCTGAACTGCTCAGCACCTTGCACCGGCTTTGTCGGCGAAGTGGCGAAGGGCGGTCTCACCACGCGCGGCGGCAACTTCTCGCAAGCCACGGGCAATTCGGCGCCGGTGATCGGCTCTGTGTCGGCGGCCAACACCATCCCGGTGCGTACTCCTTTCGCCTTGACCGGCACCGCCACCGACCCCGAAAACGACCCGCTGACCTACATGTGGGAGCAAAACGACCGAGGCGGCAACGCCGGCGCGGGGCTGGTCAGCAACGTGAAGACAGAGGGACCGCTGTTCCGGCAGTTCGGCCTGCGTGCCGACGTGACGCCCGCCGGCGCGCTGGTCTACAACTCCCCGGGCCAGAACATGGCCGGCCCGGACCCCACCCGCGTCTTCCCTGACCTGGTGCAGATCCTGGCGAACGAGACCAACGCGGAAAGCGGCGACTGCGCCGCCCTGACCGGCGCAGCCCAGGTGAACTGCTTCTCGGAGTTCCTGCCGACGGCCGCTTATGTCGGTTTTGCCGGCACCAACGCGGCACCTGCGCGGCTGAACTTCAAGCTGACGGTGCGTGACGGCAGGGGTGGCGTGAACAGCGCCGCGACGAGCCTGACGCTGGCGCCCACGGCCGGCCCCTTCCTCGTGACCTACCCGAACTCGGCAGTGTCCGTGCGCAGCGAGTCCGTCCAGGACATCACCTGGGCCGTGGCCAACACCAACCTCGCACCGGTGAATACGGCCAACGTGCGCATCTCGATGTCGACCAACGGTGGCCTGACCTACCCGATCGTGCTGGCGGCCTCGGTACCGAACACGGGTTCGCGCACGGTGGTGATGCCGCGGGTCGGCACCACACAGGCTCGGGTGAAGGTCGAAGCCATCGACAACGTGTTCTTCGACGTGTCCAACAGCAACTTTACGGTGATCCAGGTGGCCGACCTGAACGGCGACGGCGCCCTGAGCTGTGCCGACCTGGCGATCGTGCAAGGCGCGCTGGGCACCTCGGCGGGCCAGCCGGGCTTCGTGGCCGCGGCCGACATCAACGGCAACGGCATCGTCGATGCCCGCGACGTGACCTACGTGGCCGAGCGGCTGCCCACCCGCAGTTGCGCCCCCTTGGCCGGCAAGAGCTGAGGCTCACCCGCCTTTCCCCACCGCACGGCCGGTGGGGCCTGCCTGTAACTCAGGCGGGCCCCACCGGCCGATTGCTTGTCAGGCACCCCCCATGATCAAGACCCAACACAGCCCCATCCACGGCACCGGCGTCTTCGCCGCGGTCGACCTGGCCGCAGGGCAGTGCATCGGCACCTACGAAGGCAAGCGCTACACGGCGCGCCAGGCTGCCAGGCGTGACTGGGACCATGCACTGACCTACGTGTTCGGCCTGTCCGATGGTTCGGTCATCGATGCTTCGGACGGCGGCAACGAAACCCGCCACCTGAACCATTCCTGCGAGCCGAATTGCGAGGCCCAGGAAGAAACCGGACCCCGGGGCCGCCTGTCCATCACCTTCCACACGCTGAGGCACATTCGAGCCGGGGAAGAGCTGTTCATCGACTACAGCCTGGTCGTCGACGAGCCCGATTCGAACGCCGCGGACTACCGCTGTGCCTGTGGCCGCCGCCTGTGTCGCGGCACGATGCTGGCCCCGCGCGAAACCGTGGCCTGATGCCGGCCCGGCTTCAGAACCAGGCCCAAAGCCGCCAGACCCAACGCGGCATGCGATCGGGGCTGGGCGTGTAGACATGCCGAAAGTCCTGGCGAGCTTGGGCGGGGCGGTTGTTTCGCGACATGAACGTCTCCTGGATTCCGATGTCGCAGACTGTATAGAACTACAGTATTGACTGCAATCGGGTGGCACCCATGCTCTATCACGAACCGGCGGTCTCCGGCGCCGTCTGCAAGGCCTGCCGGACCATCCTGTCCAGGGCGGCGCGCCGATAAGGCTTGGCCAGCAGCATCGCGCCGGGGTCGAGCCGGCCCTGGTGCACGATGGCGTTCTCGGTGTAGCCCGACGTGTACAGCACGCGCAGGCGCGGGTGCCGCCGCCGCGCCTCGTCGGCGAGCACGCGGCCGTTCATGCCGCCCGGCATCACGATGTCCGTGAACAGCAGGTCGACATCGCTCCTGAGCGCCAGCGCGTCCAGGGCGGCCTGGGCATCGGCCGCTTCGATCACCTCGTAGCCGAGCAGGCGCAGTTGTGCCACGGCAAAGGCCCGGACGGCGGCATCGTCTTCCACCACCAGGACGGTTTCCGAACCGCCATGCGCGAGCTCGGCGCCCTCCGGCCCCGCGGCGATGCCCACGCCGCCCAGCGAGCGCGGCAGGTAGAGTTTCGCCGTCGTGCCCTGGCCAGGCTCGGAGTACAGACTGACGTGGCCACCCGACTGCTTGACGAAGCCATAGACCATGGACAGACCCAGGCCCGTGCCCTTGCCGGCTTCCTTGGTCGTGAAGAACGGCTCGAAGACCTGGCCCAGATGCTCGCGCGCGATGCCGTGGCCGGTGTCCGACACCGCCAGCATCACGTACTGGCCAGGCGTGACCTCGGCGTGCCTGCTGGCGTAGTCGGCGTCCAGGCGGACATTGGCCGTTTCGAGCGTGAGCTTGCCGCCGTCCGGCATGGCATCGCGCGCATTCAGCGCCAGGTTCAGCAGCGCATTCTCGAGTTGCCCCGGGTCGACCACCGCCGCCCACAAACCGGCGGCGCGGATGAGCTCGACGTCGATCGAGGCACCCAGACTGCTGCGCAGCATGGTGTCGATGCCGGCCAGCATCTGATTCAGGTCGACCGGCCTGGGCTCGAGAGGCTGCTTGCGGGCGAAGGCCAGCAGACGCTGGGTGAGGGCGGCGCCGCGCTGTGCAGCCTGGCCGATCATGTCTGCAAGCTGGCGCTGGTCGGGCCGGTCTCGGTTCAGTTCGGACAGCAGCTCGGCGTTGCCCAACACCACCGTCAGCAGGTTGTTGAAGTCGTGCGCCAGGCCGCCGGTCAGCTGGCCCACGGCTTCCAGGCGCTGCGAACGCCGCAGGCGTTCGTTGAGCTCGGCGATGTCCTGCCGTTGGCGTTCGAGCGAAGCGGCGGTCAGGTTCAGCTGCGTCATCAGCTCTCCGAGCTCGCCGCGGGGCAGGGGAGCGGCAATGCGCGCCGACAGTTCGCCTGCCGCCAGCTGGCTCGCCATCTGCGAGATCCGCGCGATCTGCCGGCGAATTGCCGTCTCGATGAGCAGCCACACGGCGGCAAACAGGCCGACGGCCGTGATGGCCAGCGCGAACATGTCCTCGCGGAAGCGCTGGTTCGCCGCGTCGACGAGCTCGAGCTTGGGTGCATTGACCAGCACCCGCAGGCCTGTCGCGTCCAGCAGATCGGTCTGCGCGTGGGCCCAGACCGCCAGCTCTCCATCGCTGCCCGGAAGCTCGCGTGCACTGCCGCGCGGGCCCAGTGCAAACGCCAGCAGCGCCGCATTGCCCAGCGGGCTCCCGAGCTTTTCGCGGCCTGCGTCGCTGCGTGTCGTGGCCATCACCACGCCCTGCCTGTCGACCAGGACGAGCCGCGCACCTTCGACCGGAAAGGTCTTGATGTCGAGCAGCTTTTCCAGGTTCAAGGAGGCCAGCAGGATGAACGCCAGGCTGCCGTCGGCGTTGCGCACCGGCCTGGCGATCTGCAGCACCGCAGTCCCGGTGAGCCGGCCGAACACGGGCTCGAAAACGACGCCCTGCTCCTCGCTCAATGCCGCCTTGAAGTAGGCCCGGTCGCGCAGGTCGAGTTCGCGGCCGCTCTGCAGCGAGTCGCAGAAGAGCCGGCCGTCCGGGCGGACCGTGAGCAGGCCCGTGAACTGCGGGTACTCGTTGCGCACGCGGCCGAGAAACTGCGAGCACCGGGTGCGGTCGGGCGAGGCGAGCTCCGAAGCACTGGCCAAGCCGTAGAGCAACTGGCTGGTGCCCTGCACCCGGTCGGCAATGTATTCGGTGCGGCGCAGCGCGCTGACGGCCAGCCGGGCCGTGTCGGTTTCGATCGAACGCTCGCGTTCGTGCAGGTGCCGCACGGTCTGCAGCAGGGCTGGCAACAGAATGGCCAGCAGGGTCAGCCAGAGCAGGCGGGCACGAATGCTCATCGTCGGTGTTTGGGCATCGGGGCGTGCGTGTGTGGGAAAGCCAGGCCGGCGAATCCGCTCGAGTCCCAATGATGATAAGCACACCCACGGCGTAGGGCCTTGACCTACACTGCCTGCGGCCTGCCCTGAGTTTCAGGGTCCGGCACGGAAGAACCAGGAGGAAGGCTGCCCGCCTGTGCCCACCGATGCCTGCACCATCGCCTCATGGCTGCTGAGCGCCGCGTGCTCATCCTGGACGACGACGAGATGGTCGGCGTCCTGATTGAAAGCGTGGCGCGCATCGACGGCGCCTGCACGCGCCTCACCGACCACCCGCGAGATTTTTTCCAGGCGCTGCAGGACTGGTCTCCCACCCACCTGGTCATCGACCTCACCCTGCCGGGCATGAGCGGTGAGGAAGTGGTCAGCCAGCTCGGCGAAAGCCACTGTGACGCGCGCATCGTCCTGAGCAGCGGGGTCGAGCGCGACCGCCTGGAAGCCGCCGCCGATCTGGCGCGGGCTTTGGGGCTGAGGGTGGCCGGAACCTTGGGCAAGCCCTTCCTGCCCTCGCGACTTCGCGCTCTGCTGGCCTGAACCGGCCCGCCAGCGGGCTCAGTCGTCGGTCTGCGCCGCTCTCGACAGGCAGTGTTCCACCAGGGCATCGATCTCGCCCGACTTGTCGAACACCTTGGTCGCACCCAGCGCCATGCAATGCCGGCGCACGTCTTCGGTGGCGTAGTTGGTGAGCACGACGCGTTCGCAGGAAATGCCGGCTTCGAGCAGGGCCTTCAGCACACCCATGCCAGAGCCGCGCGCCAGGAAGATGTCGATGATGGCGATGTCCACCTGCTGGCTCTTGTCGGTGAGCCGGCTCACCGCCGTGGCCTCGTCCTCGGCAGTGCCCACCACCCGCAGCGGCGTCATCTCTTCCAGCGTGGCCACCAGATTCTCGCGAATGACCGGACTGTCCTCGACGATGAAGGCGCGCAGCGATCTCATGGGTGGGAGTGACACAGCTTCAATGGCGACCGGATGTCCGATCACCTCGGGTCGAAGGCTATCAGGACCACCCCGGCCATGGTGTAGGACTGAGCCGACACCCCGGCGTCCCCGGTCACTGCACCAGGCCGTTCTTCAAGGCGTAGTAGGTCAGATCGCTGTTGCTCTGCAGGCTGAGCTTTTCCATGACCCGGCTGCGGTAGGTGCTGACGGTCTTCACGCTCAGGAACATGCTCTCGGCAATCGCCCCCACGGTTTCGCCCTTGGCGAGCCGCAGGAAGACCTGCAGCTCGCGTTCGGACAGGGTGTCGTGCGGGGCCTCGCCGCCGCCGTTGAGCTGTTCTGCCAGCAGTTCGGCAACCGCCGCCGTCACGTACTTGCGCCCTCTGACCACGGTGCGGACCGCCGTGGCGATCTCGGCCGGGTCGCAGTCCTTGCCGAGGTATCCACTGGCACCCTGCTTCAGCAGCGTGACCGCGTAGGTCTGCTCCGGGAAGCCGCTGAGGATGATGATGGGCAGATCCGGGAACCGCGCCTTGATCGCCTGCAGCGCATCGACGCCGCCCTGTTCAGGCATCGACAGGTCCATCAGCAGCACGTCGACCGTGCCGCTGCGGGCGAGTTCCAGCGCCTCGCGTCCGTTGGCAGCCTCACCGGTGACACGCAGGTCGACCTCGTCGCTGAGAACCTGGCGCAGCCCGGTTCGTACGAGAACGTGGTCGTCGACGATGCCGATGTTGATCATTCGCGGAGCTGCCCTGTGAGAGAGATGGCATTGAGTATGACGACAGCCCCGAGCCTTGTCTGACAGACGGCATGAAGCCGGCGCGTCGGACGCCGCCTACAGCGCCTCGCCCTTGACCGCTTCAGCCTGCCCCGCCTCAACGGCAATGCGTTGCGCCAGCCGCCAGAGCGACAGCCGGTGCGCCTGCACGATACCGGCCGTGCCCGGGGAAGCCAGCGGCACTTCGAGCTGCACCATGCCCACCTGCGGGGCGGCACGCTGGCGCATGTCTTCCAGCGTCCAGCGGGCCTGCAGGCGAAGCAGCGCAGAGCCGGGCTCGGCCTGCCACGACTGCAGTTCGACGCGCAGGCGGCGCTGCACCGCCGCATCTGCCGGTGCGGGTGCGGGCCACACCAGCCTTGGCCCGCGCAGCAGTGCCAGGTCGTGGAGCAGCAGACGCGGCAGCGCCTCGGACAGCGGCTCGGCCCAGCGTTCGCCCGGCAGCGCTTCCACCCGCCCCTGGTCGCGGTCGACCAAGATCTCGTCGCGGTCCAGGTAAGCAGGCAGCTTCGGCCTCATGGCCACTTCCCAGCCGAGGCCAAGCAACGCGGGCGACGCCGGCGACTCTGGCGCCTGCAAGGGCAGCCGGTGAAGGCGCAGCGCCGGCGAGCTGCCGCAGCCCGCTGTCAGCACCAGCAGGCCGGCCGCGACGCCCAGGACGGCCCTGCGGGCCTGGATCTCAGGGTGATTCCTCGCGGCGGCCTCGCAGCAACGCTTCGGGTTGGGCGGCCAGGCGCCGTGCCAGCTCGCGCACGGCGCGGGCCGCACCCGACACCTCGCGCGCGGCCTGCTGGGTGTCCTGAAGCAAGGGCGATTCGCTGTCGGCCGCCAGCCGAAGTGCGGTGGCGCTGCGTGCCACGTCCTCGGCGGTGGCTTGCAGGTTCTGCACCAGGGCCGAGTCCGGCGCGAGCAGCGCATGGGCTCGGTCGGCGGCCTGGCCGAAGCGGTCGGCCGCGACGCCCAGCTGGTCCGCCGCCGTGCCGGTGCGGGCCAGGGTCTGGCCGACGCCGTCGGCCAGCGGCCCGATGCGCTGCTCCAAGCGTTGGGCCAGACGGCGGATGTCGGTGGCGGCAGCGGCGGCCTCTGCCACGCCGGCCTTGAGCTCCGGTCCGGCCGCCAGTTCGCGCACGCTGCGGGCGGTCTCGGAGATGTCGTTGACCAGCCGCCTCAGGTCCAGGCCGTCGAGCTGGTTCTTCAGGTTCTGGATGGGCGCGTCCTGGGTTGGAATCTCGGGCAGCCCGCGCGCCGCGCCGGCGGGTGCCACCTGCAGGCGCACGGGCCGCCCGGGGCGCAGATCCAGGTCGACGTAGAGCTGGCCGGTGACGAGGCTCTGCATGCCGAGCTGGGCCCGCAGGCCGCGCTGCAGCAGCGGTGCCAGCAGGTCGGCGCCACCCTTCGCCCCTGCACCGACACCGAGGCGGCGAACGATGTCGGCATCGAGCTCGGCGACGACCGGGATCACGTAGTTGCCGACGCCGTCGTCCCAGCGCACGTCGATGCTGGCCACGGTGCCCACCTGCACACCGCGGAAGACCACCGGGGCGCCCGTCTGCAGGCCATAGACCGAACCCGAGAAGTGCATCACCGCCCGCTCCTTGCGCTGCAGGAGGTCCTGCCCGCCGATGGCCAGCAGCAGCAGCACCAGCAAACCGACGGCACCGACGACGAAGCCGCCGATCAGGGTGGGGCTGTAGTTCCGCCTCATGGTTGGCCCCCCGAGACATCGCCGCGGTTCAGGAAATCGCGCACGGCCGCCGGGCCGCTGTCGCGCAGCTCTTGCGGCGGGCCGAGCGCCGTCATCGTGCGTTCATGCACGTCCAGGAACAGCAGGCGGTCGGCGACCGCAAAGATGCTGTCCAGTTCGTGCGTCACCATGGCCAGGCCGGTGCCGGTGTCGCGCAGGTGCTGGAGCAGCGTGTCCAGGCGCGCACTGCCCAGGGGATCGAGGCCAGCCGAGGGCTCGTCCAGGAAGAGCAGCGGCGGGTCCAGAGCCAGCGCGCGGGCCACGGCCGCCCGTTTGCGCATGCCGCCGCTCAGGGCCGAAGGCGCCAGGTCGAAGGCATCGGCCAGGCCCACCACGGCCAGCTTGTAGCGTGCCAGGGCTTCACATTCGCCCGGGTCGTAGTCCGTGAACAGCTGCAGCGGCAGCATGACGTTCTCGCCCACCGTCATCGACGACCAGAGTGCACCGCCCTGGAACATCACGCCGAAGCGCTGGCGCAGGCGCGACTGGGTGGCCACGTCGGCAGCGTGGAAGTCGACGTCGCCGTGCCACAGTCGCCCGGCCAGCGGCTGCTGCAGGCCCACCAGGTGCCGCAGCAGGGTGCTCTTGCCGCAGCCGCTGGCCCCGGCAATCACCAGCACCTCGCCAGGCAGCAGCGTGAAGTCCAGGCCTTGCTGAATGATGTGGTCGCCGTGCCCGATGGCGAGGCCTTCCACCCGCAGCAGCGGTGCAGGTGGCGTGGCGAGATCGGGCGAAAGCGGGTGGGCTTGGGCGTCGGTCATTGCTGAAGGTTCTTCATGGGGTGGCTACCAGTCGAGCTGGTGGAAGATCACGGTGGTGGCCGCAGCGGCCACCGCCACCCAGACGATGGCCTGGACGACGGCGGTGGTGGTGGCCTCGCCCACGCCTTGCGCGCTGCGCCTGGCATGCAGGCCCTGGCGGCAGCCGGCAATGCCGACCAGCACGCCATACAGCAGCCCCTTGAACAGGCCCACGCACAGATGCGACAGCGTCAGGGGCTCGAGGCTGCGCGCCAGGTAGTCGCGGGCCGGGACGTCGTAGATGAGCTGCGCCACCAGGCCGCCGGCAAACACGCCGCTGGCGGCGGCCATCACCGTCAGCAAGGGCGCGGCCACCAGCAGTGCGGCCAGCCTGGGCAGCACCAGGAAATCGACCGGGTCCACGCCCATCGCGCGCAGGGCGTCGATTTCCTCGCTGCCGCGCATGGTGGCCAGCTCCGAGGCGAACGAAGCCGCGACCCGCCCCGCCAGCACGATGCCCACCACCAGCGGCGCGATCTCGCGGACCTCGCCGATGGACAGGAGCGGCGCCACGTAGGCCTGCGCACCGAAGAGCTGCAGCTGCGCGCCCGACATGTAGGCCAGGATCAGGCCCACCAGCGCGCTGACCAGGGCCACGATGCCCAGGCTGCGCGGGCCGACCTGTTCGATCTGGAATGCGACGTCGCTGGCGCGCACTGCGCTGCGCTGCCCCGGCTGCACGCTGCGTCCCAGCACCGTGGCGGTGGCCAGCACCACCTGGCCGACGAAGGCCAGAGTGAGTTTCTTCTGGGCCAGTGCCGTGGCCGTGCCCTGGCCCACCCGCTGCACCCAGCCTGGCGCGACGGCCGCCCCGCTGGCCGTTTGCGGGGCGGTTGTGGTGGCCGGCGCCAGCTGGGACAAGGCGCCCTCGAGACCGGCCTGCAGCACCGGCGGCAGAGCCTGCAGACTCACCTGGGCGCCGCCTCGGTGGGCGGCCTCCAGCAGCGGCCACAACCAGGCCGCCAGGCGTGCGTCGGTGTCGACGAGTCCCGTGCCGTCGACGAGCAGGGTCACCAGAGCGGGCAGCGTGGGCGCGGCCGGCAGCTCGGCCTGCTGCCAAGGCCCGGCAAGCTGCAGCACCCCCTGGCCGACCGCCTGCCAACCCAGGCTGGCCGTCGGTGCCGCGGCATGGCGGCCGCGTCCCCAGCCAGACAGCAGGCGGCGCGGGAGCTGTTGCAGGGCGGGCAGGGAAGGCAATGGGGGCAAGGCCATGGTCGTGCGCTCAGCGCGCTGCCAGGCAGGGATCCTGCCCCGCCGGCGCGTCGCTGCCGAAGTCGATGAAGGGCAGCAACGCCGCCGGCCCCGCCACGGCGGCCAGTGCCACGGCCGCGGCCAGTCTGGGCGCGAGCTTGCTGCCTTCGATGCCCACCGCCGGCGCGGCCAGCGTGCCGCCCACCACCACGGGCGTGCGCAGGCTGAACGGTGAGAAGTCCTTCGGCTTGGCCACCACCCGCAAGGCCAGTGTTTCTGCACCGAGGTCGACCTGGCCGCTGATGCGCAAGGTGGTGTCGCTGGTGTCGGCGACCGCCTGCGTGGCGCGTGCCACGCCCTTGTCGATCTGCGCCTGCAGGTTGAAGCAGCTCAGGCTGAGCATCCGGTCGCCACGCACGGCCACGCCCAGGGCCTGGGCCAGATCGAGCCCTGCCACCTCCATGAGCAGATGCGACATGCTGCCAGCGGCCAGGCGTGCAGCCGCCTGACCCTGCATCGACGACAGCAGCTCGGCCGTGGACGAACCCACGCCGCTGACCTGGAGGCGTGCGGCCAGCCGGCCGGTGACCATGGGCTGGCCATTGCGTTCCAGGCCATGCAGCCATTGCTCGATCTGCAAGCCCGTCATGCGCAGGTCGGACTGCCACCGCGCCGGGCGGCCCGCTGCCGCGGCGTCGAGCTGGGTCATGCCGGTGACGCGGCCGCCGGCGACGCGGGCGTTCAAGTCGCCCAGCAGCAGCACGCCCTGGCGCAGGGTGAGGTGGGTGGACAGCTGGCGCAGGGGCTCGATGGCGGCGTCGTCGCCCAGGTCCAGCTTGGCGATGTTCACCTGAACGTCGGCGTCCATCACCCGCAGGCTGGGCAGGTCGAAGCGCCGATTCGGCAGCACGCGACCGGCCCTGGCGCCGGCCTTGGCCGGTGCGCCGGCCTGAGACGGGCTGTCGGCTGCCGGCAGCGTCTCGTCGAGCACGGAAGCCTGAGCCGGTGCGTCGGCCGGGGTGGCCGCGCCGATGGCCGGCCCGAGGTCCTTCAGGCGCAGCAGCTCGCCGCCCAGTCGCCCGGTGAGCAGCGGTGTCTCGCGCCGGCCGTCGTAGACCAGCTCGGCCTGCAGTCGGCTGCCGCCGATCCGGGCCTGGGTGGTCGACACCGACCACAGGCCGTCGTCGTGGGACAGCGCGGTGGCCAGGCGGAACGGTGGTGTCGTGGGCAGGGTCACGCCGAGTGCATCCCCGGCCGACGCGAGCGAGGCGCCGCGCACCAGCAAACTGCCGCGCAGCGCGCGGGCGCTCAGCACGTCGGCCGCAGCACCGCGGAAGCTGAGCTCGGTGCCGCCGATCCGGCCCCACACGGCCACCGGCACCATCGCGGTCGCGGCACTGTCGTCGAACAGCGCCGTAACCGCGCCGGCCTCCGCGTTCAGATGCACCGGCTTGTTGCGCCACTGCCCCCGCACCGTGGCGGCCACACCCTGGGCCGACTCGACGGCCTGCCCGGCTTTCAGCTCGACGAGCAGGTCGGACGCGGTGAGTGCGTCGCGGTAGAGCACCCGGCCGTCGGCGACGTCCAGGTTTTCCGCCTGTACCGGCAAGTCTCGCAGCCTGGGCAGCGCCGCTTCGCCCGGCGCCGGGGCAGGTGCTGCGGGCCAGCTGGCGCGGCCGTCGACGAGCCGGACCAGCCGCACGTCGAGCCGGCTGGCCGCGACGCTGCGCAGCGGCCAGGGTGCCGTGTCGGCCCGTGCGAGCAGGTCGCGCCATCGCCACCGCACGTCCAGGGATTCGGCATTCAGGAGATGCGGAACCCCGATCCCTGCGGGCGCGCCCAGGGTGACGCGGGCCACCCGGACCCCGGGGTTCAGCACCAGCCGCAGCTGGAAGGGTGCCTGCAGCACCACCGCGGCGCCCAGGCGGGTCTGCAACTGCCGCTGCAACGGGGCACGCAGGAACGGCCAGCCGGCGATCTCGGCTCCGATGAGCAGGAGCAGCAATGCGCCCAGCACGATCAAAGTCCAACGAACGATGGTGCCGCGCGTGCGCGTGCTGGCGATGGGGGGCTGCTGCATCGCCAGCAGCTTGGGCGGCCGCCCTGCGTCGAGCCATCGGCGCAGTGGCTTTGCGACTGTAGGCTGCTGCCTACAGCTCGAGCGTTGCCGGCCGGGAACTGCGTCCGTCCCTCGATGCGCCTCCGCCGTTGGCTCGTCGCGGGTACCAGCGGAACGCGCTGGGTGCCAAGGCCGCCAGGAAGCGCAGGTAGGCCGCGTCGAAGGCGTCGGACAGCTCGAAGTGGGGCATGGAGCCGCCGTCGAACACTTCGCGTTGCAGGCGGAAGGTGTTGCCGGCGGCCGCCGTGCCGGTGCGTTCAGGGCAGGAGCCGAAATCGGTGTAAGCACCGTGGCGGCCGTGCGCCACCCACACCGGCACCGGCAGCGCCCGGTAACGCTCGACGATGCCCACCGTGGCCAAGGCGCCGGACAGGAAATCCAGCGTCGCGTGCTCTGAATGGGGCTGCTGCGCGCAACGCAAGGCATGTTCCAGCAGACGCGGGTCGTAGCCGCGGCGCCCCCAGCTGCGCACCAGGGCAAGGTGGATCGACGACCGCCCGCTCAGCGCACGGAAAAGACCCCGCCCGACCGTGCCCGTACCGGCCCGCAGCAGGCTGCGCAGCCAGCCCTGTTCGCGACTGCGGCCGTCCTCGTACTTTTCGCCGATGCGACGTGCTTCCATGCCCGTGGGGCTGACCAAGGCCAATGAGCGGACGCGATGAGGCTGAGCCAGCACCGTCTCGACCGCGAATTCGCAGCCCAGCGCCAGCGCTGCCACGTCGACTTCGCTCGCACCGATGAAGTCCAGCGCGGCGGTGACGGCAGCCGCCATCTGGGCCGGGCTGTAGGCGGTGTCAGGCTTCTCGGACTGCCCGAAGCCCGGCAGGTCCAGGGCCACGACGCGCCGGCGCATGGCCTGGCGCATCACGAAAGGCTCCCATTCGAACGCGCTCGCGCCGGCGTGGACACCGTGCACCACGAGCAAGGGCACATCTTGCACGGGACGGCTCACCGGAACGCCGCGGATTCGCGCCCCGGTGTCGTAGAGGGCCAGCCGTCTGCCCTGAACCTCGATCCAGGTCGCAGGCCAGGGCAGGGAAGGCACCTCGGCGAGGGGTTTGGGCTCGGCGATCGGGAGCCCGCGCGCGCGTTCGGTCATCGGGGGCTGCTGCCGGAGGGCCGAGGTGGCCAATCCCGCCTCAGCCCTTGCCCTTGATCGTCAACTGATTGGTGACGTCCACCACACCGTCGACACTGCGCGCGATCGTGGTGGCACGGTCACGGGCGACCGGGTCGGGTGCATCGCCACTGAGCGCCACGCGGCCTGCTGCGGTGTCGACGTTGATGCGCAGGGCGCTGAGTGCCGGGTCGGCGGCCAGCTTGGCATTGACGGCAGCCGTGATGGCAGCATCCTTGACGGCATTGCCTGCGGCGTCAGCGGCCTGCCCGGTGTCGGCGCGGGCTTCGGCAGTGGCTTCCTTGACATCGGCCTTCACTTCGGCGGCTTTGTTCTCCACCGTAGCGACGGCGCCGTCGATCTTCTGGCCGACGGTGGCGTTGTCGCTGGCGGGCTGGCAGGCGACCAGGCCAAGCGCGAGCAACGAGGCCAGCGCAGTGGCAGTCAGGCCCGAGCGGCCGGTTCGGACAGGTGTGCGGCGGGTTCTCATGTGTGGACTCCTCGATGAAATGCCGCTGCGCTGGAATGCGCCGGGCCCGATGCGGCGAGTGCTGACCCGATGTCTTCGACGATAGGCAGGTGCTTGCTGCGGCACGATCGGCGCATGACGCCTGCGGGTGTCGGACGGCTCCGACAGGTCCGTTCAGCCTGGCACTTCAGCTCTTGGCCCAGGCCCTGGCGACGACGCTCACCGCAACGCTCATGCCGACGTAGTCACCGGGGTCGCCGAACCAGGCGCCCGACAGCGGCGTGACTTCCGAAGCCTCCCGGCCGAACGCGATGCGGATGAGGTCCTTGCCGCCGATCAGGTTGTTGGTCGGGTCGACGGAAAACCAGCCGCAGTCGGGCAGGTACACCTGCACCCAGCCGTGCGTCGCCCCACCGCCCTTGTTGCCGCCGGCCCCGGCCGAGTAGAGGTAACCCGACACGAATCGCGCCGCAATGCCCAGCTGGCGCAGGGCGTCGATCATGAGCGTGGCGAAGTCTCGGCAGGCACCACCCTTGAGCGCCAGCGTCTGCTGAGGCGACTGCACGCCTTCTTCCTCGCGCACGGCGTAGTCGAAGTTTTCGCGAATGGCCTGCGTCATCAGGGCGATGGCCTTGCGCGGGCCACCGTCCTGGCTGCCCAGGCTGGCAAAGGGCTGGGCCCAGGCGCGCACGCCATGATCCGGGTCGGTGAAGGACGGCAGCATGAACGGGGTCAGTGCCAGACGTTCTGCCGCCGTGTAGCTGGGCGGCATCCAGTTCGATTCGCTGGCCGCCGGCAGGTCGAACACCGTGGAGCCCAGGTGGTCCACCGTGAAGCGGCTGGTGATCTTCAGCACGGCGGCACGACCACCGGGATGGATCAACGCCACGGAGTTCCCGTAGACGTCGTGCACCAGATCGACCCGGGTGGCGGGCGGTGACACCTCCAGCTGCGTGGCAAGCACGCGCATGTCGTGTCCGTCGCGCGGCCTGAAGGTCAGGCGGTGCAGGCCGAATTCAACCGCCTTCTTGAACCGGTACTCCGTCGAATGCTCGATGTCATAGATCATGGCGGAACCACGTCGGCGACCGCGCTGCGCGTCATATCAGGTCTTCGACCAGCAGCATGCCGTAGCGCACCGCGAGCGTCGCGCCCAACGACTTGGCAAGCTCCGCCACCCGCTGCGCGTCTTCGTCGCTGTCGGTCTTGACGATCAGCCACGAGCTGCCCTGTCGGGCCAGCTTCACATAGCGCCGCATCAGGGTGATCTCGTAGCCGAATCCCGCCAGCGGGCTGGCGTTGTCGATCAAGGCCTGCATCTCGTCGGCGCTTTCCGTCGGCGTCAACTCGTCTGCGGCCAGACCGGGGACCCCGGGGGCGTTCAGGGCTTTCTTCAGTTCGTTGAGGGCCTGACGGTCGGGCAGACCCACCATCACGTGGCCCACGGGCTTGAAGGTTCCGAAAGAGGTGGCGCGTGCCGGGGTTTCAGTCTCGGGGTTTTCGGCGGGTGTGTTCGGCATGGTGAGGGTCTCGCATTCGATGAAGGGCACTGAACAGATACTGCGGTGCGTGCGGCGCAGGGGCTGTAGGAAGCCCACGGCACCCGGCGTCGGTTCAGACCGACACGCGGCTGGCGCCCGCACCGACGTCAAGGGCATGAGTCCGCAGGGACACTGAAGTGATGAAGCGATCGCACCGACCCAACGGGTGGCTGCTGGCAGCCGCCGGCGCCGCCGTCCTGCTCGTCACGGGATGCACCGCCTGGCGCCTGAACGAGGCGCGCTCACTGGCACGGGCCAGCGAGCCCTTCCAGCAGGCCCCTGCGGCACCGGTGCTGCGCATGCTGGTGGTGGGCGACAGCACGGGCGTGGGCACGGGCGCGAGCGCGGCGCAGCACAGCGTGGCCGGGCTGCTGGGCGCCGCCTACCCGCGGCTGGCCATCCGCAATCGCTCACGCGACGGTGCGCGATTCGCCGACGTGCCGGCGCAACTGGCAATCACGGCCGCGGAGCCAGCCGAAGTCTGGGACCTGATCCTCATCAGTGCCGGTGGCAACGACGTCATCCGCGGCACCGGGCAGGCCGTGCTCGCCCAGTCCATCGCGCTGAGCTTCGCGCAGGCGCAACATCGGCTGGCGCCGGGTGGGCAGGTGCTGGTGCAGGCGCCCGGCAACGTCGGCCACGCGCCGTTCTTCCTGCCGCCCTTGTCGTCGCTGATGAACCGCCGTGCCGCCGAGCTGCACACGGCGGTGCGCACGGCAGCGCAGCGCCAGGGCGTCACGGTCATCGACATGGCCCGGCCGCGCGAGCTCGACCCGTTCGTGCAGCGCCCGGAACTCAACGCCAGCGATGGCCTGCACCCCAGCGACGCCGGCTACCAGGTCTGGCGCGACGAACTGCTGGCGCAGGGCGGTCTGGCCGCACGGCTGGAAGCCGCGCGCTGAAGCTGCGGCCGCGGCGCCGCACAACGCAACTTTGTGCCGGTGGCCCGGCAGCAAACGCGAGGGCGACGGCGTGGCCGTGCCTATGCTTGCCAGCCATGACCCTGCTGCCCCTGGCCGGTCCGGCCGTTGACCTCGACCCCGACCTGCTCGCCCCGCTGCTGTCCCTGCGCCGCGACCTGCATGCCCACCCCGAGACGGCCTTCCGCGAGCACCGCACTGCCGGCGTGGTGGCCGCAGCGCTGCGGCTGCTGGGCCTGGAGGTGCATGAAGGACTTGCCGGCACCGGCGTGGTGGGCACGCTGCGCCGCGGCAGCAGCACGCGCAGCATCGGCCTGCGCGCCGACATGGACGCGCTGCCCACGACGGAGACCCCCGGCCGTGCCTGGTGCAGCCGCCTGGCCGGCGCGCACCACGGTTGCGGCCACGACGGCCACACCGCCATGCTGCTGGGTGCGGCACAACAGCTGTCCCGTGGCAGCAGCTTCGACGGGACCGTGCACTTCATCTTCCAGCCGGCCGAGGAAGGCCAGGGCGGGGCCCGCGTGCTGGTCGAAGCAGGCCTCTTCGAGCGCTTTCCCTGCGACGCCGTGTATGCGCTGCACAACTGGCCCGACCTGCCGCTGGGCCAGGCGCAGACCCGTGCCGGCCCGATCATGGCCGCGGCCGACCGTTTCGACATCACGCTGCGTGGTCAAGGCGGGCATGCGGCGCAGCCGCACCGCACGCCCGACGTGCTGCTGGCCGCGGCGCAGCTGGTGGGTCAGCTCAACACCATCGTCGCGCGGCGTGTGGACCCGGCCGAGTCGGCGGTGCTGTCGGTGACCCAGGTGCATGGCGGCAGCAGCCACAACGTGCTGCCTGCGCAGGCCACCCTGACCAGCACCGTGCGCAGTTTCGATGCCGGCACACAGGACGCCATCGAAGCCGCATTGCGCGACGCTGCGGCCGGCACGGCGCTGGTGCACGGCATCCAGGCCGAGGTGCGCTACGTGCGCTACTACCCGGCGACGGTGAACACCGCGACCGAGGCCGAACTCGCCCTGCAGGCCGCACGCGACATCGGCCTGCACGCCAGCCTGGCGCCGCACCCGGCCTTCACGTCCGAAGACTTCGCCTTCATGCTGCGTGAACGCCCCGGCGCCTACCTGTGGCTGGGCCAGGGCGGGGCCGACGATTCCCGGCCACTGCACCATCCGGCCTACGACTTCAACGACGCCGCGCTGCCACTGGGCGTGCGCTGGTTCTGCGCCCTGGCACAGCGGGCGCTTTAGCGGTTTCAAAGTGGACCGGCTCCGGGCCTGAGGGTCCAGCCGCACACGCGCCTCGCACAGTCAGGCGTCGGCGCTGTCGACCGAGCGCGCCGTGCCATCCCGCCGCTGCTGCCAGGCGCGCTGCACCCCCAGCCGGACGCGCGACGTGCCCAGGAACACCCCGCGCAGCGCCGGGTCGGCAACGGCCTGGGCCATGCGCTGGAGCTCTGCATGGGCCAGGGCCAGCACGCCGGCGTGGCGCGGGTCGCCCACGGCATGCAGCGCTTCCTGCACATCGGCCAGGGTCGACAGGTTGCCCTCGGGGGGCTCGCCGGCCAGGAAGGCGTCGGCCGATTCGGTCACGCATGCCAATGCCGATGCGCAGTCACCGCGGGCCAGTGCGAGACGCGCTGCGCCGGCCTGCAAGGCCCAGGTGTAGCGCGGACTGCCCAGCGCCGCGCACAGCGCCGTGCCGGCGTCGAAGTGCTGTCCCGCCAGGCCCAGCCGATCCAGCGCCAGGGCGGAGTTGCCGGCGATGTCGTGCGCCAGCACCTGCAGGAAGCGGTCGCCCAGGGCCCGGGCGCGGGCGAGGCCCGCTTCGGCCACTTCCAGCGCGGCATCGGCCTGGCCCAGCTCCAGCAGGGCGTTGGCCAGGTTGTTGTGTGCCGAGACCTCGGGCGCACGGTTGCCTGTGGCCTGGCACAGGGCCAGGGCGTCCTGCAGCCTCTGGCAGGCCTCGTCGAACAGACCCAGCTCGAAGCAGGCCAGGCCGTGGTTGCTCTGCGCGAAGGCCGCGCCCCATCGGCTGCCACAGGCCGTGTAAGCCTGTTCGGCCTGGACGCACCGGGCCAGCGCGTCGTCCAGGCGCCCGGTGTCCAGGGCCAGCAGCGCCAGGTTGGACAGCAGGTGGGCCTCGGTCAGGCCGTCGCCTCCGGCACGCGCCAGCGGCAGGCCTGCTTCGCCGTGGCGGCGCGCCTCCTCGTGTCGGCCTTGCCGGAGCAAGGCGGCGAAAAGCATGTTGTGGGCACGCGCCGCGGTGCCGGGCTCGGCAGGGCCGGCCAGGGCCAGCGCTTCCTTGGCGGCGGCTTCGGCCTGCGGCCAGTCGCCGCGCTGCTGGTGCACGAAGGCCTGCCGCTGCGACGCGTGCGAGCGCAGCGCGGGCGTGCCGATCAGGGCCGACAGGCGCTGCAGTTCCAGCACCTCGATCTGCTGGTCGTCGAGAGCCGACCGGTGCGCGTGCGCCATCTCGCGCACCCTGGCCAGGGCATGGCGTCCTCGCAGATCGTCTTCACCCGTCAGCGCCAGTGCGCGCCCCGCATGGGCCAGGGCGGCTTCATCGGCATGGCGAGCCACGGCCTGTTCTGCGGCCAGGGTCCAGGTCGTCGCCGCGCGCCCGGCCATGCCGGCGCGTTCGAAGTGCTGGGCCACCAGCCCCAGGGTTTCGCCGCTGCGCCCGGCGCTGCGCTGCTCCAGCCAGAGTGCCACCAGGCGGTGCTGGGCCTGCCGTTGCCGCCGCAGCACGCTTTCGTAGGTGACCTGGTGCAGCACGTGGTGCTTGAAGGTGAACTCGCGCGCACCTTCGAAGGCGCTGACGTCGTGCGCCAGGGTCAGTTCGCGCCGGCCCAGTGCGGGCAGGGCGGTGGGGGCATCGGGCTGCAGTTCCGCCAGGGCTTCGTCCCAGAAGCGGTGGCCGACCACGCTGGCCTGCTGCAGGGCGCTGCGCTCGTCAGCCGGCAGGCTGTCCAGCCGTGCCTGCAGCACGCCCACCAGCGTGGGCGGCACCTGCAGGCCGTGCAGTCTGTCGGCGTGCACCTGCCAGCGTTCGCCGCCGCGCACCACGACACCGCTGTCGAGCAGCATCTGCAGCAGCTCTTCCATGTAGAAGGGGTTGCCGTCGGCACCGCCGACGAGCATGTCGCGCAGCAGCGGGGGCGCGGCTTCGACATGCCGCAGCATGGCATCGGTGAGCGTCTGGCGGTCGGCCTCGGCCAGCGCATGCAGCGTGATGCGCGGCCCGGCGGCGCCGAAGTCCGGTCGCCGCTCCAGCAGCGCAGGCCGGGCCGTGCCCAGGATCAACAGGGGCACCTCGGCGGCGGTCCGCTGCAATTGTTCGAAGAAGTCGAGCGAGCCTGCGTCGGCCCAGTGCAGGTCTTCCAGCACCAGCAGCAGCGGGCCTTGCTGCGCCAGGTGGCGGAAGTAGGCGTTGCCGGCAAGGACCGCGCGTTCACGCAGCTGCCGCGCGTCCTGCGCGATGCCGGCAATGTGCGGGCTGGCGCCGAAGTCCAGCCCCAGCAGGTGGCCCAGCAGCGCCGCCTGCTCGGCGGTACGGGGCCCGAAAGCGGGGTGCACGCCCGCTGCCAGCTTGGCCTGGGCCTGCGTCAGGCTGTCGCTGTCATGGACCTGGAAACGCCAGAACAGCAGGTCGCGCAGGACACCATAGGGCTGGTGCAGGCCCTGCGGGTGGCCGCGGCCGCGGAACAGCATCACCGCCTCGGGCCGCAGTTCGACGCAGCGTTCGAATTCCTCCACCAGCCGGCTCTTGCCCAGCCCGGCCTCGGCCAGGACCGTGCAGCACACGGCACGCGGGCCGCGCAGCGCGGTGTCGAAGGCTTCGCCCAGGGCATCCAGTTCCGCCTGGCGGCCCACCAGTGGGGTGGGCAGGCCGTCCACGCCGCGCCGCAGGTTGCGCAGGGCACGGGCCTTGGCGGCCAGCACCAGGCAGCTGTCGACAGCGGCATCCACACCCTTGACCTGGAGCGGCGGCTGCGCCTGCACGTCGAACAAGCCGCGCACCAGGCGCAAGGTGTCGTGGCTGATGCGCAGGCCGCCGGCGGGCGCCGTTTGTTCCATCCGCGCCGCGATGTTCACCGTGATGCCACGGATGCTGCCTTCGCCGTCGACGCCGCCGCCCAGAAGCACCGGCCCGGTGTGGATGCCGACACGGACACCGAAGCCGTCGTGGCCGTGGCGTTGGCGCACCTGCTCGGCCTGGTGTGCGGCTTCGGCGACGATGGCCAGGCCCGCGTGCACGGCCTGTTCGGCATCGTCCTCGGCAGCCTGATCGGCGCCGAAGGCCGCGAGCAGGCTGTCGCCGGCGTACTGCAGCACGCGTCCGCCACGCGCCCGCACCAAGGCACTGAAGGCGGCCAGCGCGCCGTCCATGGTGGCGTGCACGTCTTCCGGGTCGAGTTGCCGGCTGAGTGCGGTGGAGCCCACCACGTCGGCGAACAGCACGCTGACCTGGCGCAGCTGCTGCGGTGCCTCGCCCGGGTGGCCGCCAGCCAGTGCGGAACGCTGTGCGAGCAGCGGCGCCAGGGCCGCGTCGACCACCCCATCGCCCAGCAGGGCCCGCTGCGCCTGAAGTGCAGCGATGGCGGTTTCGAGAGCCTGCAGCGAGTCGGTCATGAGGCACGAGCATAGTCCTGGCGCAGGCCGTTTCGCCCGCGCTTGGCGGTCAGGCGAGCTGGGCCTGCGCCTGGCCTTGCACCTGTCCGGCCGGCGCGAAGCGACCGATGCCGAAGGCCTCGATCGGCGTGCTGCTGCCGCCCGTGGCCAGGCATTCGGCCATCACTTCGCCCACGCCCGGGCCGATGGCGAAGCCTTCGCCGTAGAAGCCGAAGGCGTAGTGCACGCCGGGGGTGGTGCCGCTGGGGCCCATCACCGGCGCCCAATCGGCGGTGTAGCCCTCGATGCCGCTCCACACTCGCAGCAGCTGCACGTTGGCGAAGGCAGGCACGAAGCGGCGCAGTTCGCGCAACTGGCGCAGCACGTTTTCGGGCCAGACGTAGGCGCGGATGGCCTCGGGCTGCGCCGTGCCCTTGGGCCCGCCGCCGAAGACGATGTTGCCGCGCCGCACCTGGCGGAAGTACATGCCTTCGGTCTCGATCGGCGACGACAGGCCGATCGACGGGCCGATGGCATAGGGCAGGGCTTCCGTCACGCCCATCTGCGGGCCACGGGCTTCGAGCGGCACGGTCTCGCCGAACTGCTGCACGAAGCGTGCGCTCCAGGCGCCGCAGGCCACCAGCAGCTGTTCGCCGAAGTGGCGCTGGCCGTCAGCGGTATGGGCGATGAAGCCGCTGTGCACGCCGTTGCCCTCGCGTTCGACCCTCAGCACCTCGGCGTGTTCGACGATGTTCGCGCCAGCCCGGGTTGCGGCGCGGGCAAAGGCCGGGCCGGCGAGCCGCGGGTTGGCATGGCCGTCCTGCGGCGACAGGGACCCGGCCACCACGCCCGGGCCGAAGATGCCCCAGCGCCGGCGCAGTTGTTCGGCGCTGAACAGCTCCAGGTCCAGCCCCAGCGGCTTCACGTCGCGGGCATGGCGTTCGATCACGGCCGCCTGCGTCTCGGTGTAGCAGACGCGCAGGTGGCCGTAGGGTGTGAACTCCAGGTCTTCGCCGAGCAGGCGGTTGACGCGGCCCCACACGGCGCGTGCGCGGTTGGCCAGCGGCATCTGCGCCAGGTCGCGGCCCTGGCGGCGCACGTTGCCGAAGTTGGTGCCGCTGGCCTGGCGGCCGACCAGTTCTCGCTCCAGCAGCGTCACGCTCTTGCCGTGCTGGCTGCCCAGGAAGAAGGCGGCACTGCAGCCCACCAGGCCACCGCCGAGGATGAGGACGTCGCTGCGGTTCATGGGTGCAGGGGCTCGGTCTCGGGCGTGTCCATCGGCAGCGGCTTCAGCGGCGCCTGCGTGCGCAGCCGTCCCACCACGTCGATGGGCACGCCGGCGGCGGCCGCCACCACCTCGGCCCCGGCCTGGCCGCAGTAGCGGCCCTGGCAGCGGCCCATGCCCACGCGGCTGAAGGCCTTGGTGCGGTTGATCTCGCGGCTGCCCTTGTCGCGCACGCAAGCGCGCAGTTCACCGGCGGTGATGCCCTCGCAGCGGCAGACCACGGTGGCGTCGGGCAGGGCCGCGGCCTGGGGATTTGGCCAGGGGAAGGCGGCTGCCAGGCCAGCGCGGAAGCGGTCCGTGCGGGCGAGCGTGGCGCGCAGGGCCGGGCCTTCGCCGGCCAGGCGGGCCTTGGCGCCGCCGTGGTCCAGGTCGGCCAGTGCCGCCAGCGCGGCCAGGCGGCCGGCGGCTTCGGCACCGTCGGCGCCGAGCACCCGGGCGCCGTCACCGGCGAGGTACACACCCGGCGTGCTGCTGCGGCCTTCGGCATCGATGCGCGGCTGCCATTGGCGCGTGTCGGCATGAAACTCGAATTCGCACCGCGCCAGGTCGGCCAGCTGTGCCTCGGATCGCAGGTGCCAGCCCAGGGCCACGGCATCGGCGTCGAAGCGCTGTTCATGGCCGCGCGCGTCACGCACCCGTACCGCCTGAACGCCGTGTTCAGGGCAGCCATCGATGGCGATGGGCTGCACGCCCTGCAGCAGCGGCACGCCGGCCGCCTTCAGCCCGCGGATCAGGCCCAGCCCGCGCAGCGCGAGCAGCGGCCGCGCCATCAGGCCGCGCAGCGCGGGCAGGCTGGGGACGGCGGGCGCGGTGTCGAGCACGGCCGCCACCGTGGCCCCGGCCTGCTGGTACTGGCTGGCCACCAGGTACAGCAGCGGGCCGCTGCCCATGAACACCGTGCGCGCGCCGATGGCGCAACCCTGGGCCTTGAGCGCCACCTGTGCGGCGCCCATGCTGTAGCAGCCGGCCTGCTGCCAGCCGGGCACGGGCATCAGGCGGTCGGTGGCGCCGCTGCAAACGATGAGCGAATCGAAGGGCACCGTGAGCGCGCGGCCGTCCTGCACCACATGCAGTTCACCAGCGCTCAGGTTCCAGGCCAGTGCGCCGCTCAGAAGCGTGATGCGTCCCTGCAGCGCGGCGAAGCCGTCGTGCAGGGCGCTGGCCTTGGCAGCGTCCGCGCCATAGAGCTTGCTGGCCGGGCGCTTGAAGCCTTCGGGCGGCCGGCGGTAGATCTGGCCGCCTTCGCGCGGGCTTTCGTCCACCACCACAGGGTGCAGGCCGGCTTCGACCAGCGCCTGCGCAGCCCGCACGCCGGCCGGGCCGGCACCGACCACCACGACGCGGGGGCTGTTCATCGCGGCATGTCCTGGTCCGGGGCGGCTGCAGCCGCCAGCGTGGCCTGCAGGTCGGGTGTCATCGGCCACATGGTGGCGGGCGGGCGGGTGCAGATGGCCATGCCTTCGGTCACGGGCGTGGCACAGGCGCGCAGCCGCTGGCCCTGCGGCGTCCAGACCCAGCAGTCCTGGCAGGCGCCCATCAGGCAGAAGCCGGCGCGCGGCGTGCCGTCGCAGCGCCGCCGTGATCGCGCCATCGCTGGCGATCGCCAGCCTGACGATCGCGGTGAACCTGGTCATCGACAACCTGCCCGGGCGCCGCGACCGCGAACGGGGCGTGCACTGATGGGCAGCGCCGTCGTCGTCGAAAGCCTGAGCATCCACGCCGGCAGGGTGCCGCTGGTCGAGGACCTGTCGTTCAGCATCCAGCCGGGTGAGGTGCTGGCGCTGATCGGTGAATCGGGCTCGGGCAAGACCACCACGGCACTGGCGCTGATGGGCCATGCCCGCCACGGCTGCCGCATCAGCGCCGGCCAGGTGCGCATCGGCAGCACCGACGTGCTGGCGCTGGGCGCCCGTGCGCTGCGCGGCCTGCGCGGGCGCACCGTGTCTTACATCGCGCAGAGCGCGGCGGCCTCGTTCAACCCGTCGCGCAGCCTGATGGATCAGGTGGTCGAACCCGCCTGCCTGCACGGCCTGTGCAGCCGTGCCGAGGCCGAGCGCAAGGCGGTGGCGCTGTTCCGCGAACTGGCGCTTCCAGACCCCGACAGCATCGGCCAACGCTTCCCGCACCAGGTCTCGGGCGGGCAGTTGCAGCGGCTGATGGCGGCCATGGCCCTGATCACCGACCCCGAGGTCGTGATCCTGGACGAGCCCACCACGGCGCTCGACGTCACCACGCAGATCGAGGTGCTGCGCGCCTTCCGCCGTGTGGTGCGCGAACGGCAGGTGACGGCGGTGTATGTCAGCCACGACCTGGCGGTGGTGGCGCAGATGGCCGACTACATCCTCGTGCTGCGCCACGGCCGCATGCGCGAACTGCAGCCCACCGAGGCGCTGCTGCAGCAGCCGCAGAACGAGTACACCCAAAGCCTGCTGGCGGCCGCGCGGCCGGCCGTGCGCGCCGATGCCGAGCCCGACAAGGCGGGCACGCCCCTGCTGCGGCTGCAGAACTTGTGCGCGGGCTACGGAAGGCCGCAGAGGCTGGTGCTGGACGGCATCGACCTGAGCCTGCACCGCGGCCAGGCCATCGGCGTGATCGGCGAATCGGGCTCGGGCAAGAACACCCTGGCGCGCGCCGTGGCCGGGCTCATCGCACCGAGTGCCGGCACCCTGGCATTCGACGGCAAGCCGCTGCAGCCCCTGCTGGCCCAGCGCAGCGCCGAAGAACTGCGGCGCATCCAGATCGTGTTTCAGTCGGCCGACACCGCACTGAACCCGGCGCACACCATCGCCCAGATCCTGGCGCGCCCGCTGGTCTTCTACAAGCAGATGCAAGGGCAGGCCCTGCAGGACCGCCTGCACGCGCTGCTGGACCTGGTGCAGCTGCCGCGCACCCTGCTGCAGCGCCTGCCCGGCGGCTTGTCGGGCGGGCAGAAGCAGCGCGTGAACCTGGCGCGTGCCTTGGCGGCCGAACCCGAGCTGCTGCTGTGCGACGAGGTGACCTCCGCACTCGACACCGTGGTCGGCGCCGCCGTGCTCGACCTGGTGGTCCAACTGAAGCGCGACCTGGGCTTGAGCGTGCTCTTCATCAGCCACGATCTGCACGTGGTGCGCGCGGTGTGCGACGAGATCGTCGTGATGCAGCATGGCCGCAAGCTCACCCAGGTGGCGCGCGCCGACTACGATCGCGGCCCCCACCACCCCTACTACGAACAACTGGCCGCTGCGGTGCCCGAATTGCGCCGCGGCTGGCTGGACGAACTGGACGCAGGGCGTCGCACGCCCCGCGGCCTGAAGGAGACACCATGAGCAAGACCTATCGCATCGCCGCCATCCCGGGCGACGGCATCGGCAAGGAAGTCATGCCCGAGGGCCTGCGCGTGCTGCACGCCGCCGCCCGCCGCTTCGGCATCGCGCTGGAAGTCACCCCGTTCGACTGGGCCAGCTGCGACTGGTATGCGCAACACGGCCAGATGATGCCCGACGACTGGAAGGCGCAAGTGGGCGGCATGGACGCGCTGTTCTTCGGCGCCGTGGGCTGGCCGGCCACCGTGCCCGACCACATCTCGCTGTGGGGCAGCCTGCTGAGGTTCCGGCGCGAGTTCGACCAGTACGTCAACCTGCGCCCGGTGCGCCTGTTCGAAGGCGTGCCTTGCCCGCTGGCCGGCCGCAAGCCCGGCGACATCGACTACCTGGTGGTGCGCGAGAACACCGAGGGCGAATACACCTCGGCCGGCGGCGTGCTGTTCCAGGGCACCGAACGCGAGATCGTGATCCAGGAATCGGTGTTCAGCCGCCACGGCACCGACCGTGTGCTGCGCTACGCCTTCGAAGCCGCTCAGGCACGCCCGCGCCGGCACGTGACGGTTGCGACCAAGAGCAACGGCATTGCCATCAGCATGCCCTGGTGGGACGGCCGCGCCGACGCCATGGCCGCGCAGTACCCGGGCGTGACGATGGACAAGCAGCACATCGACATCCTGAGCGCGCGCTTCGTGCTGCAGCCGCAGCGCTTCGACGTGGTCGTGGCCAGCAACCTGTTCGGCGACATCCTGTCTGACCTGGGCCCGGCCACCACCGGCACCATCGGCATCGCCCCCAGCGCCAACCTGAACCCCGAGCGCAAGTTCCCGAGCCTGTTCGAACCCGTGCACGGCTCGGCGCCGGACATCTACGGCCGCAACATCGCCAACCCGCTTGCGATGATCTGGTCGGCCGCGCTGATGCTCGATTTTCTGACCGAAGGTCAGGGTGCCGGCAAGGCCGCCCACGACGCCATCCTGCAGGCCATCGAAACCGTGCTGGTGCAGGGCCCGCGCACCGGCGACCTGGGCGGGCGGGCCAGCACCACCGACATCGGCCAGGCCGTTGCGGCTTTGGTGGCCGGCTGAAGTGGCCGGCTGAAACGGCCCGCTGAAACGGCCGGCGCGGGCCCGCCCGGGCCCGCAGCCTAGCCCAGCGCCAGGTGGATTTCCGTGGCCTGGCTGCTGCGGTGGCGGACGAGAAACTGCCCCGGCGTCATGCCGCAGCTGTTCTTGAAGTGCCGCGACAGGTGGCTCTGGTCGTAGAAGCCGGCCGCCGATGCCGCGTCGGCCGCCGGCATGCCCTGGGCCAGCATGGTCTGCACCCGGCGTACGCGCTGTTCGCAGATGTAGCGCCTGGGCGCCACGCCCGTGACCTGCCTGAACACGGTGGAAAAGCGCCAGATGCTGAGCCCGGCCTGCGCTGCCAGCACTTCCAGCGAAAGCCGCTGGTCGAGGTGCCCGTCGATGTAGGCCACGGCCCAGGCGATCGACGGCGGCATGGGCCGGGACAGGTCTTCACGGGACTCAGGGTGCTGCAGCTTCATGCTCTGCACGATAGGTGTGCAAGCCGCGGGCCAGGGTTTAAAACGGCACGGCCGGTCAGCAAAGGATTCTGTTGTTCGCCCCCCGCCGGCACGATCTGCGGCGTCGAGCGCCGGCTGCCCGGCCAGGCTCAGAAGTACTTGACCCAGCTGCGCCGCGTGCGGCGCTTGTAGTTCGCGAAGGCGCGGCAGGGCGGATAGAGCGCCGCAATCAGGAAGAGGGTCACGACCCACACCATCCAGAACTGCTCCGGCGACACCCCGAAGCGCGTGCCCTGGTTCGGCCCGAAAGCCGCCAGCAGCAGCTTGTAGCCCACCATCAGCACATACAGGTGCAGCAGGTAGAAGAACATCGGCGCCCCGCCGAAGGTGGACAGCACGCGGGTGGCCGCGTTGTCCGTGAATTCCAGCGCCGCCAGCACCAGGAAACCACCGCCCAGGGTGAGCAGCAGGAAGTCGAGCGAGGGCGGGTACTTGGTGAAATTCAGGAACGACATCACCGTGTGCACGGTGTCGACGCCCGGCGTCCAGTGGGCGTTCTCGCCGTAGATGTTCAAGCCGCGCAGCAGCAGCAGCAAGGCCAGGCAAGCGATGCCCAGGCCCAGCAGCACTCGGCGGCGTTGCTGTCCGTCGAACGCGTGGCTGAAGAGCGGGCCGGTCACCCAGCCCAGGAAGATCACGCCCACCCAGGGCAGGGCGGGGTAGGTCAGGCGGATCTTCGGCGCCGTATCCTCGAACAGCCAGCCGCGGTGCAGCATCAGCGTCCACAGCTCATACCACGGGTGGTCGCGCGTGAGGTGGATGCCGGCCAGCGCGTTGTGGCCGAAGACGATGACCAGCCCGACACCGGCCAGCAGGGCAGTGCCAAGGCTGGCGGCCCCGCCAGGGCGATTCGCGAAAAGCGTTACTTCTCGACGAAAGCGCGCTCGATGACGTAGTCGCCCAGTTCACCCTGGCGCGGGCTGATGTGAAAGCCGCGTGCGTCGAGCAGGGCGCAGCTGTCGGTCAGCATGGCCGGGCTGCCGCAGATCATGGCGCGGTCCACGGCGGGGTCGAGCGGCGGCAGGCCGGTGTCGGTGACGAGCCGACCCGAGTCGATGACCTCGGTCAGGCGGCCCTGGTGGCGGAAGGGCTCGCGTGTCACCGTGGGGTAGTAGACGAGCTTGTCGCGCACGATGTCGCCCAGGAATTCATGGGCCGGCAACTCACGTTCGATGAAGTCGGCATAGGCCAGCTCGCTGACGTAACGCACACCGTGCAGCAGCACCACCTTTTCGAAACGCTCGTAGGTCTCGGGGTCCTGGATGATGCTCATGAAGGGCGCCAGCCCGGTGCCGGTGGCCAGCAGGTAGAGGTTGCGGCCCGGCCGCAGGTCGTCGACCACCAGGCTGCCCACGGGCTTGCGGCCGACGATCAGCTCGTCCCCGGGCTTCAGGTGCTGCAGCCGCGAGGTGAGCGGGCCGTTGGGCACCGTGATGCTGAGGAATTCGAGGTGCTCTTCGTGGTTGGCGCTGGCCACGCTGTAGGCGCGCAGCAGGGGCTTGCCGTCGACCGGCAGTCCGATCATCACGAAGTGGCCGTTTCGGAAGCGCAGGGCCGCGTCGCGGGTGGTGCGGAAACTGAACAGGGTGTCGTTCCAGTGGTGAACGCTCAGGACGCGTTCGATGCCGGTGCTGGACATGGTGGTCGTGGTCTGCTGGAAGGCGCGCCCAACTGGCGCAAGTAGGCCCAAGGATAGAGGCCGCGATCGCGGCGGCTGGCTGGTCCTAATTGAAACCCGACTGATTGTCCACGTTTGCCGCAACGCGCGACAACCGGCGCCACGCGGCGCCGGATGTTCATGGCCGCTTCAGAAACCGGCCTGGACCGAAGCGCGCAAGGTGCGCGGCGCCAACGGGTACAGGTAGGAATGGCCGAACTGGTACGGCGACTCCTTCCAGGCACGTCGGTCGGTCACGTTGTCCAGCGCCACCCGCCAGACCAGGCTCGTCGAGCCGGCCTGCTGACGCCAGCGCAGGCCCAGGTCGAAGCGGCTCCAGCCGCCGATGCGCAGGCTGCTGTCGTAGGGCAGCACCACGCGGTTGCCCTCGGCCGACAGGCCGGCCTGCAAGGCCAGGCCGGGCAGGGCGGGTGGGCGGTACTCGGTCCCAAGGCGCAGCGTCGCCTGCGGCACGTTCACCGGGCGCTGGCCGTTCGTGCCGGGCGTCTGCGAGCCCAGCCGTTCGGCCTTCAGCAGCATGGCGCTGCCCTGCAAGGTCCAGGCGGCGAAGCTCTGCGCCCAGGCGGCTTCGATGCCGCGGTGGCGGGCGCTGCCGTCGATGCGGCGTTCGCAGCTGTTCACGGCACTGCAGGCGCCGATGTCGGCGGCCACGCCCCTGTCGATGTCGAACAGCGTCAGCGCAGCCTCGACCTGGTCGGTGCCATGCTTCAGGCCGACTTCGACCTGTCGGCTGTCGAGCGCCAGCGAGGCGCCGGCATTGCGGTAGCGCGGGCGGTTGGGCGCCACGTCCGTCTCCAGCCCCCGGCCCCAGCTGGCATAGACCAGGGTCTTGGCGGTGAGCTGGGCCGAAGCCGCCAGCCAGGGCGTGGTCTCGCTGCGGTCGTAGTCGGTGGGGCGCAGGCTGCCGTCGCTGTCGACACTGGTGCGCACGCTGCTGCGGTCCATGCGGACATGGCGCAGGCCGGCCCACAGTTGCCAGGTGTTGCCGATGCGCATGGCGTCGCGCAGGAACACTTCGGTGCTCTGCTCGTCGCGGTTGGTGTTGGCGTCGGGGAACTTGCCGCTGGGGGGCGACTGCAGGCTGCCATCGACATTGCCGGGCCCGGCGATGTCGAACACCTGGTCTTGCAGCCTGGCCTGGAAGCGCGTGCGCAGGACGCCGGTCTCGAAGGCGTGTTCCACCGCGCCGGTGCGCAGCCGGCCGGCAAGGGTGAGTGCGAGTGCGTCGCTGCTGCGGCGTTCGTTTTCGCTCAGGAATTCCCAGTAGGTGAAGCTGCCGTCGGGGGCGAAGCGGTCGCAGTAGGCGCTGCACTCGTAACTGGCGTCGTAGACGCCATAAGGAAAGGCGGTGCGGTCGTCGTTGCGCAGCCGCTGCGTCATGGCCTGGGCCGTGACGCGCCAGCCTTCGCCCAGCGCAGGCAACTGCTGCTGCCAGCGCAGCGAGGCGGTGGTGCCCTGCAGTTCCACCGGCTGGGCCCAGGGCTGGGCGTTCAGGTTGCGACGGATGTCGATCTCGTCGAAGCTGGGCACGCGGTCGCCGAGCAGGCTGTAGCCGGTCAGGCTGGGCTGGCGCTGGCGGCTGCTTTCGGCTTCGAACTGCAGCAGGCTGTCGGGATTGAGTTGCCAGTCCACGGCCAGCGCCGCCAGGCTGCGATTGCCGTGAGTGTCGCGGTAGACCGGGTCCAGGCGTTCGGCCGACAGGTTCAGGCGCACACCGATGGCGCCGTCGGGGCCGAAGCTCTCGCCCAGGTCCACGGCACCGAGCACCGAGCCCTTTTCGTGCCATTCCAGCTGCGCACTGCGCAGCCTGCCCGCCGGGCGCTTGACGACCAGGTTGACCAGGCCGCCGGGCGCGCTGGTGCCGGCCTGGATGCCGCTCGTGCCCTTGAGCAGTTCGATGCGTTCCTTGTTGGCCAGGACGATGGCCGTGCCGGCGTTGATGGGCAGGCCGTCGCGCAGGTAGTTGAAGCGGTTGTCCAGCCCGTAGCCGCGCACCGACAGGTTGGCGATGTAGCCCTCGGCGTTGTAGGCGTCGCCGACGCTGGCGTCCAGGCGCGACAGCGCGCCCAGCGTGGCCACGCCCTGGTCGGCCAGCAGCTGCGTGCTGAAGCTGCTGGCCTGCAACGGCGACTTGGCCAGCGGCACGTCGCCGAAACCCGCCATCGAAGGCGTGGCGGCATTGCGGCCGGTGATGGTGATCGTGCTGGACGGTTGTGCCCAGGCCGATGCCTGGGTCAACAGCAGGGCTGCCGCCAGCGCCACGGCACTGAGCCGGAGCGTGGACGAACGGGACCGGGAACGGGACGAAGAACGAAGAGAAGGAATTGCCATCGTGTGCCTTGTGCTTTGATGGCAGGAATGCGCGTCAAAGACACAGGCTTGCGGGGCAGGGCGCCACCGGGCCACGGGCTGAAGACTGCTTCCCTGCGCGAGGATTACCTCAATCAGGTTCAAAGGGACTTTCTCAGTCGACCCGGCTGTGCAGCCTGGCCAACACCCCTAGCGTGTGCGCCACGACAAGTCGCGACGCGGCCGCATTATGCGGCGAAATTCAAAGCCGCTTCAGTCGAAGACCGGCGACTCCACACCCAGCACCTTGTGCAGCTTGGGGCTGGTGGTGGTGTATTGCAGCAGGATGCGCTTTTCCGGGAAGACGATGGGCGCGGCGCCGAAGGCGGCCAGCGCAGCTTCGTGGAAGCCCGAAAGGATCAGCTTCTTCTTGCCTGGGTAGGTGTTGATGTCGCCCACTGCGAAGATGCCGGGCACGGTGGTCTGGAATTTCTCGGTGTCCACCGTGATCTGCTTGCGGTCGATGCCCAGGCCCCATTCGGCAATGGGCCCGAGCTTGGGGCTCAGCCCGAAGAACACCAGCAGCATGTCCAGCGGCACCAGGCGCGTCACGCCATCGGCGCCGGTCACCTTCAGCTGGCTCAGCCGGTCGTACTTTTCCTCGAACCCGATGACCTGGCCGACGATGAACTGCATCTCGTAGGCTTCGCACATCTCCCTCATCTTCGCCACGTTGGCGGGCGCGGCGCGGAAGCCGTCGCGGCGGTGGATCAGGATGACGCTCTCGGCCCGGTTCGGGCCTTCCTGCGCGAAGTTCAGTGCCCAATCCAGCGCCGAGTCACCGCCGCCCACGATGACGAGGTTTTTGCCTGCGAATTGCGTCGGGCTCTTGACGCGGTAGAACAGCTGCGTCTCGTCGAATCTCTCCAGGCCGTCGACCTTGAGCGTGCGCGGCTGGAACGAGCCCACGCCACCGGCGATGAAGATGGCCTTGGCCAGGAACCGCGTGCCCTTGCTGGTTTCGACGAAGAAGCGGCCGTCGTCCTGCTTCTCGACCTTCATCACCTCCTGGCCCAGATGGAAGGTGGCGCCGAAGGGTTCGATCTGCTTGAGCAGGCTGTCGGTCAGTTCCTTGCCGGTGCACACGGGCACGGCCGGGATGTCGTAGATGGGCTTGTCGGGGTACAGCTCGATGCACTGGCCGCCCGGGTAGGCCAGGCTGTCGATGATGTGGGCCTTGATCTCGAGCAGGCCGAGTTCGAACACCTGGAACAGGCCCACGGGCCCGGCACCGATGATGACGGCGTCGGTTTCGATGGGGCCGCTGTGGGCCCGGGCCGTGGCCGCCACCTGCGGGGGGGTGTCTGCTTGCATGCGGGGGGGTCAGCGCACGAGCTGGTCGAGCTTGTCGGTGCGGTCTTTCCACTCGTCGGCTTCGGGCAGCGGCGCCTTGCGCTTGGTGATGCTGGGCCACTTGCGCGACAGGTCGGCGTTGAGCTTGATGAACTGCAGCTGCTCGGTGGGCACGTCTTCCTCGGGCAGGATGGCGTTGACCGGGCATTCGGGAATGCACACCGCACAGTCGATGCATTCGTCGGGGTCGATGACCAGCATGTTCGGGCCCTCGCGGAAGCAGTCGACGGGGCAGACGTCAACGCAATCGGTGTACTTGCACTTGATGCAGGATTCGAGGACGACGTGGGTCATGGAAAAGCGGCTCGGTGGTTGGACGGCACGACACTGTGCCCGGCAGGCGATGGCAGGCCGGATGGGCCACCACCAAGAACCCGGATTTTAGGCTGCCGACATCGGTTGACTCGCCAGGGGGGCCGACACAGGCGAGGGGGTGGCCGCCGACTGCGGCGCGGGGACGACACCGCAGGCCCCTGCACCCGCGCCCAGGGTCACCACCGTCGGCCGGCCGGCATGCAGCAAGGCGGCCTGGCCCAGGTCGGCCAGCCGGTGCTGGCTGGCCAGGCTGTCGGGCCAGCCGGCGCGCGACACGACGCTGGTGGCGGTGTCCGCCGGCCAGCCGGCCGCTCGCAGACGTCGCGCCAGCGCGCCGAGCTGCCGGCCCGCCATGTAGAAGACCTCGGTGTCGGCATGGCGGCCGGCCTGCAGGCGGCCTTCCTGGGTCATGGCCGTGGTCAGGCTGACGCTGCGGCCCGTGCCGCGGCGCGTCAGGGGGCGCCGGGTGTCGGCCGCAGCCGCCAGCGCGGCGGTCACGCCTGGCACCACCTCGCACGCGATGCCGGCGCGCGCCAGGGCCTCGAGTTCTTCCTCGAGCCGGCCGAAGACGCTGGGGTCTCCACCCTTCAGCCGGACCACGCAGCCGTGGCTGCGGGCGTAGCGCACCAGCAGGGCGTCGATGGTGGCCTGGCCGGTGGCATCGCAAAAGCCACGCTTGCCCACGTCGACCCACAAGGCCTGTGGCGCGAGCAGGCGCAGGGCCGGGTCGGCGAGGGCGTCGAACAGCACGACGTCGGCGCCGCGCAGGCGTTCCGCGCCACGCAGCGTGATGAGGTCCGCCGACCCCGGGCCGGCACCGACGAAGACCACCCGGCCGGGCAGGCAGGGGCTGCTCACGAGGCCTCGGCCTGAGGGCGCAGCACCATCACCGCGCCGCTGGTGCGGTGGCTGGCAGGGTCCACGACGATCAGCGCGCCCGCGTCGCGCTGCTGGGCAAAGGGGGCCAGCGGCAGCGGGTGCTGCAGTTCGAAGCTGACTTCGGCGATCTCGTTGACGGCCAGCGTGTGGGCTTCGATGGGTTGCAGGCTGTGGATGTCCAGGCGGTGCTCGATGCTCGCCAGCCGCGCCTGCACCCAGCGGTGGCCGTGGCGCAGCAGGTACTTGCGGCCGGGTGTGGCGGGCTCGGTGTCCAGCCAGGCCAGCGTCGCGCTGAAACGAAGGCAGGCTTGCTGCCCACCGGGGGCGGCCAGCCAGTCGCCGCGCGAGACGTCGAGCTGGCGGTCGAGCACGACCCCGGCCGACCGGCCCGCGTCGACGCGGTCGGCAGCGCCGTTGGCGTCGAGCAGCGCCGCCACCCTGGCCGACTCGCCGCTCGGGAACACCTGGAGCACATCACCCACGGCGACGCTGCCCTCGGCCACGCGGCCCCAGAGCGTGCGCGGCTGTTCACCGACGCCTGGCGTGCCGCCCAGCTGGCCGCGCGCCACGTACTGCACCGGCAGGCGCAGGGCCTGGGTGGGCAATTCGGCTGATGCCTGGGCGTCGGCCTGGGTCGTGGTGGGCAGGGCGTGCAGCACCTGCAGCAGGCCGGGGCCCTGGTACCACGCTGCACGCAGCGGCTCGACGACGTTGTCGCCGCGCAGTGCCGACACCGGCACGATGGCCGCCACGCGGATGCCGGCGTCGCGGGCGAAGGCCTGCAGGCTGTCGCGCACGGCCGCGAAAGCCTGGCCCGGGTCGGCCACGGCGTCGATCTTGTTGACCGCGAACACGATGCCGGGCACACGCAGCAGGTGGGCCAGCAGGGCATGGCGGCGGGTCTGTGCGAGCAGCGGCACGGGCGCGTCGCCGCTGCGCAGGTCGAGCTTGGTGATGTCGACCAGCACCACGGCCGCGTCGCTGCCGGCAGCGGCCGTGACCATGTTGCGGGTGTACTGCTCGTGGCCGGGCGCGTCGGCGATGATGAACTTGCGCTGGGGCGTGGCGAAGTAGCGGTAGGCCACGTCGATGGTGATGCCCTGCTCGCGTTCGGCTTCCAGGCCGTCGGTCAGCAGCGACAGGTCGAAGTCGGGTCCGCCGGCGGCTCGGCTGGCAGCGCTACCGGCACGCGCCTGCAGAGTGCCGATCTGGTCGGCCAGCAGCGCCTGGCTGTCGTAGAGCAGGCGGCCGATGAGCGTGCTCTTGCCGTCGTCGACGCTGCCTGCGGTCAGGAAGCGCAGCGCCTGGCCCGAGGTCGGGTGTGGCGCCAGCACGGCGGTGGCGGGGGGTGACACGGGTTCGGACAAAGCCAGGGCGGTCATCAGAAGTAGCCTTCTTTCTTGCGCCGTTCCATGGCGGCGTCGGAACTGCGATCGTCCATGCGGGTGGCGCCCCGTTCGCTGACGGTCACCGTCAGCGTCTCGGCCACCACTTCGGCGGCATTGGCCGCCAGGCTGGCCACGGGGCAGGTGCAGGTCATGTCGCCGACGGTGCGAAAGCGCACCTGCGCCACGTCCACGGTTTCCCCGGGCAGGGCGGGCGTGACCTCGGTCAGCGGCACGAGCAGGCCCTTGCGGCGCATGACCTGGCGGTCGTGGCTGTAGTACAGGCCGGGCAAGGGGATGTTTTCGCGTGCGATGTACATCCACACGTCGAGCTCGGTCCAGTTGCTGATGGGAAACACGCGGAAGTGTTCGCCCGGGCGCAGCCGGGTGTTGAACAGGGTCCAGAGCTCGGGCCGCTGCTCCTTCGGTTGCCATTGGCCGAAGCTGTCGCGGTGGCTGAAGATGCGTTCCTTGGCACGGGCCTTTTCCTCGTCGCGCCGGGCGCCGCCGATCAGGGCGTCGAAGCGGTGGGCCTCGATGGCCTCGAGCAGCGCCACCGTCTGGTGCGGGTTGCGCGACTCGAGCGCACTGCCCAGGCGCACGGTGCCGCGGCGGATGGAATCCTCGACATGCCCGACCAACAGCCGCTCGCCCATCTCGGCAATGCGCTGGTCACGAAAGCGGATGACTTCCGGGAAGTTGTGGCCGGTGTCCACGTGCAGCAGCGGGAAGGGCAACTGGCCCTTGAACTCGTTGCCCCTCACGCGCTGCTTGAAGGCCTTTTCGGCCAGCCGCAGCACGACACAGCTGTCCTTGCCACCGGAAAACAGCAGGGCCGGCCGCTCGAAGTTGGCGGCGACCTCGCGCAGGATGAAGATGGCTTCCTCTTCCAGGCCGTCGAGGTGGAGGTGATCGACGGCCGGCAACAGGCGGCTGCCGTCCAGGGGCTGGTTCATCGGCTGCTCTCTCCGGCTGTGGCGGCGTGCACGTGCAGGCCGCATTCCTTGGCATCGTCCTGTTCCCACCACCAACGGCCGGCGCGGAAGTCTTCGCCCAGGGCCACGGCGCGGGTGCAGGGTGCACAGCCGATGCTGGGGAAGAAGGCGTCGTGCAGGGGGTTGTAGGGCACGTCGTGCGCTTCGATGTAGCGCCAGACGTCGCCCCAGGCCCAGTCGGCCAGCGGGTTGATCTTGCTGCGCCCGGGGCCGTGGGCCTCGACGAAGTCGACCTGGCCGCGGCCGCCGCTCTGTTCGCGGCGCAAGCCGGTGACCCAGGCCGTTCTGGGCACGGTGCCACCGAGCAGGCGCGACAACGGTTCCAGCTTGCGCAGCGCGCAGCAGGCCTTGCGGCCTTCCAGGCTGTCGTACATGACACGTTTGCCGCGCCTGGCCACGAACTCGACGACGGCCTCGCCTGCCGGGCCGAAGCGTTCGACCACGAGGCCGTAGCGCTGCTCGATGCGCGGCAGCAGGCCCAGCGTCTCGGCGTGCAGCATGCCGGTGTCCAAGGTGGCCAGCGGAATGGCCAGACCGTGGCGCGCGATCAGGTCGGTGATGACCATGTCCTCTGCGCCCAGGCTGGTCGCCTGCACGACTCTGCTGGCGTGTTGCTCGGCGGCTTCGCGCAGCACCGACAAGGCGTGGGCGACTCGGTCCTCGAAGCCCGCAAGGCGCCGTGTGTTGACGAGCACGGCCTGGTTCATGGCGGCCATCCGTTCAGGCCCGTGCCGCAGGCGCGTCGCCGGGGGCAGGTTGGTAGTGAAGCGGGCGCTGCGGCTCAGCCTGTTGTGCCGGCGGCTGGCCGTGCACCGTGCCGTCGAACCAGCCGAGCGCGCGTTGTGCGTCCTCGAGCTTCTGGCCGGCGGCCAGCTGCACGGCGCTGAAGCCGCAGCGGCGCAGCAGCGGCATCATGTCGGTGAGCACCTCGCCGGTGGCGACGATGTCACCGCGATAGCGCAGACGCTGGCGCAGCAGCACGGCCTGCGAATAGGCGCGGCCATCGGTCCACTTGGGAAAGCTCAGGGCGATGGCCGGCAGTGCGTGCACGGCCTCGCCGTGCGCGAGCACGTCGTCGGTGTTGGGCCATTCCACGCTGCCGTCGGCCAGCGCTGCACCCGGTGCGATGAACTTCATGCGGCACTCTCCACGGGCTGCGCCGTGCTGCGGCGCACGGCGTTGGCGGCCTGGCGGAACGGCGGCACGCCCAGGCGGCGGGCGGTGTCGATGAAGCGCTCGCCAGGGGTGCGCGCTTCACGGTAGGTGTCGATGATGGCTTCGATCACGTCGGGCACCTCGTCGGCGGCAAACGATGGGCCGATGACCTTGCCTGCCAGCGCCGCGCCCGACAGGGTGCTGCCGTCGCTGCCGGCCACGGTGACCTGATACCACTCGCTGCCGTCCTTGTCGACGCCCAGGATGCCGATGTGGCCGCTGTGGTGGTGGCCGCAGCTGTTGATGCAGCCGCTGATGTGCAGGTCGATGTCGCCGATGTCGTGCTGTTCGTCGAGGTCGTCGAAGCGCTCGGTGATGGCTGCTGCGATCGGGATCGAGCGGGCGTTGGCCAGCGCGCACAGGTCACCGCCCGGGCAGGCGATCATGTCGGTGAGCAGGCCGATGTTGGGCGTGGCGAATCCGCCTTCGCGCGCCGCCAGCCACAGGCCGTGCAGGTCGGCGTCGGCCACCCAGGGCAGCAGCAGGTTCTGGTCGTGGGTGACGCGGGCCTCGCCGAGGCTGTAGCGCTCGGCCAGCGCGGCGGCGCCCTCCAGCTGTTCGGCGGTGACGTCGCCGGGTGGCAGGCCGGCGCGCTTGAGCGACAAGGTTACGGCGCGATAGCCGGCCATGCGGTGGGCGTGCACGTTGCGCTGCAACCAGCGGGCGTACGCGGCCGGCACCTCGCCTGCGGGGGCGGCTTCGTGAGCCGCCGCGCGCAGGGCCGGCAGCGCGAAACCGGCTGCCACGCGGTCGAACTCTTCCTGGCGGATGAAGCGCGTGCCTTCGTCGGCACACAGCGCGGCGAACTCGCGGTTCACCGCGTCGACGAAGCGCTGGCCCTCGGCCTTCACCAGGATCTTGATGCGCGCCTTGTACATGTTGTCGCGGCGCCCATACAGGTTGTAGACACGCACGATGGCTTCGATGAAGACGAGGATCTGCTGCCAGGGCACGAAGTCGTTGATGGGCGTGGCGATCACCGGCGTGCGACCCATGCCGCCGCCCACGGCGACGCGGAAGCCCACCTCCCCGGCGGCGTTGCGGTGCAGCTTCAGGCCGATGTCGTGCCAGTCGGTCGCGGCCCGGTCTTCGGCAGCACCCGTGACGGCCAGCTTGAACTTGCGCGGCAGGAAGGCGAATTCCGGGTGCAGCGTGCTCCACTGGCGCAGGATTTCGCAGTAGGGACGCGGGTCCACATCCTCGTCGGGCGCGATGCCGGCCAGCGCGTCGCTGGTGATGTTGCGGATGCAGTTGCCGCTGGTCTGGATGCCGTGCATGTCGACGCTGGCCAGCAGGTCCATGACGTCGGCCGCCTGGGGCAGGGGGATCCAGTTGAACTGGAGGTTCTGGCGCGTGGTGAAGTGGCCGAAGCCACCGCGCTGGCTGGGCTGGCCGGCGTCCTGCAGGTCGTGGTCGCGGGCGATCTTGGCCAGCACCCGCAATTGCGCGGCCGAGAGTTCGCCGTAGGGCACCGCCACCCGCAGCATCGGGGCGTGGCGTTGCACGTACCAGCCGTTCTGCAGGCGCAGCGGGCGGAAATGCTCGTCCGGCAACTCGCCCGCCAGGTGGCGCCGCAGCTGGTCGCGGAACTGTCCGGCCCGCTGGCGCAGGAACTGGCGATCAAAATCGGTGTAGCGGTACATGGGCTGCGCAGGGAATGGCGGTCGGACGCGGTGCGCCGGGAATGGCGACACTGTAGTGAACCCTGATATTCCTTGGAACGACTGATTCGTAGTTTGCTTATGCCTTCCCAACACAATTGCTGCCGACTGGCGGCGCTCCTGCTGGCCGCCACGCTGGCAGCGTGCCAGTCGCCGCCGCGGAAAGTGGTGCCTGAAGCGACGGCGCCCGTGCCGATGCGGCCGACGCCCGAGGCCGCACCCTCTTCCTCGCCCCAGGCCACGGCCAAGCCTGTGGTGCCGATGCGGCCACCGCGCATCGGCCTGGCCCTGGGCGGTGGCGCGGCCCGGGGCTTCGCCCACATCGGCGTGATCCAGGTGTTGGAAGAAAACGGCATCCGACCTGACCTGGTGGTCGGCACCTCGGCCGGCAGCCTGGTGGCGGCGCTCTATGCCTCGGGCAAGAGCGGCGCGGAGATGGGCGCGCTGGCCCAGGGCATGGACGAAGGCGCGATCACCGACTGGGCCTTCCCCGGCCGAGGCCTGATCCGTGGCGAAGCCCTGGCGCGCTGGGTGCGGGAACAGACCGCCGGCCAGGCGATCGAGCGCATGAGACTGCCCCTGGGCATCGTCGCCACCGACCTGGACAGCGGCGAAGCGATGCTCTTCCAGCGCGGGGACACCGGCCTGGCGGTGCGCGCTTCGAGCGCCGTGCCGGCCGTGTTCCAGCCGGTGCGCATTGGCACCCGCGAGTTCGTCGACGGCGGACTGGTCTCGCCAGTGCCGGTGCGCTTTGCCCGGCAGATGGGCGCCGACCTGGTGCTGGCGGTGGACATCGGCGTCGTGCCCGAAGGCAACGCCACGGGCGATGCGATGAAGATGCTGCTGCAGACCTTCGCCATCATGGGCCGCAGCATCAGCCGCGCGGAACTGCGCGACGCCGACGTCGTGTTGCGCCCCGCACTGGCCGGCATGTCGGGGGCGGACTTCACGTCGCGCGTCCGAGCCATCCTGGCCGGGCGCGAGGCGGCCAAGCAGCAACTGCCCGCGCTGCGTGCGCGCATCGGCGCCCTGACCCGCCCGGCGGCGAGCCCATGAAAAAACCCCCGCGCGCCTCGCGGCGCCGGGGGTCTTTCATAGGACAGCGAGGAACTGCGTTCAGGCAGCGCGTTTGCCGGTCTTGGTGGCTTGCTGCGTGGCCTTGACCGCGGTGTTGGTCATGGCCGTGAAGTTGGCTTCAGCCACTTCGGCGGCCTGCTTGCTGGCCTTCTGCACGCTCTCGAAAGCGTTGTTGGCAGCGGCGACAGCCGACTTCACCAGGGCGACGGCGTTTTCGCTGCCGGCCGGGGCGTTCTTGACGGCGTTGTCGACCAGGGCCAGGACCTTCCTCTGGCCGTCGGCCATGGTGGCCTCGGCGGTCTTGGTCAGCTCGGCACCGGCGCCAGAGACGATGTCGTACACGTGGCGGCTGTAGGCAGCTGCCTTTTCGGCGCTGGGCTGCAGCAGGCTGGCTTGCAGGGCCATCAGCTCTTGCACGTCCTTGACCGACAGGGCGGCGTGGGTGGTTTCAGCCGCTTCGGTGAGCGTGGTCTTGGCCACTTGCATGTTCAGCTCGACGAGCTTCTCGACGCTCTCGAAAGCCTTGTTGGTCAGGCCGAAGAGGGTGTCCATGTTGGCCTTGTGGGCGGCGACGAATTGTTCAGCGGTGAAGTTCATGAAAAGTCTCCTGGAAGCAGGTGTTGAGGAACCCTGAAGCGGCGCGACTGGTTCGGAACTGGCCTTTTGCTGCGCTGCAACATGAGATGAAGTATCAGGCGCCCGCCGAGGGATTGCAAGCTCTTTTTGCTGCACCGCAACAAAGTAGGGGTGGCTTCCTAGAATGCCGTCGGTGCGCGCCTTTCACTCCGACCAGTTCGTCCTGCCGCTGCCCCCGGGCCACAGCTTTCCGATGGGCAAGTACCGTCTGCTGCGCGACGCCGTGGAAGCGACGTTGCCTGCCGTGCGCGTCACCGAAGCTGCGCCCGCCAGCGACGGCGAGCTGGCGCTGGCGCACGACCCGGCCTGGATCAGCGCGGTGCTGGAAGGCACGACGAGCGCGGCACAACAGCGCGAGATCGGCTTCCCCTGGTCGCCGCGCATGGTGGAACGGTCGCGCCGTTCCGTGGGCGCCACCATCCAGGCGGCGCGCACGGCCTTGCTGGGCGGCGAGGGCGTGGCCGCGAACCTGGCCGGCGGCACCCACCACGCCTATGCGCACAAGGGCTCGGGCTACTGTGTCTTCAACGACGTGGCGGTGGCCGCACGCCTGATGCAGGCCGAGTGGCACCGCCATCACCGGCAGCTGCTGCGGGTGTTCGTCATCGACCTCGACGTGCACCAGGGCAACGGCACCGCCGCCATCTTTCGCGACGACCCCACCGTGTTCACGCTGTCGCTGCATGGTGCCAAGAACTTTCCCTTCCGCAAGGAGGCCAGCGACCTCGACGTGGAGCTGCCCGATGGCTGCACCGACACGCCCTACCTCGACGCGCTGGATGCAGCCCTGGCAGAAGCCTGGTCGCGCCAGGCCGCGGCGCCGCCGTCACTGGCCTTCTACCTGGCCGGTGCCGACCCCCACGAGAACGACCGGCTCGGCCGGCTGAAGATCAGCAGCGAAGGCCTGGCCGAACGCGACCGGCGGGTGTTGAGGGTGCTGCGCGAGCGCGGCCTTCCTGTGGCGCTGTCGATGGCCGGCGGCTACGGTCGGGACCTGGCCACCACCGTGGCCGTGCAACGGCAGACGCTGGCCGAGGCGCTGGCGTCATGGCAGATGTGGCAGACGGGGCAGGCATCGCGGGCCACTCAGGCTTTCGCAAACCGCGAAGCCAGGCCGCGGCCCACGGCAGAATCGTCGGCATGAGCGCTCGCGCCACTCCGCAACCCCGTTCGCATTACCGCCAGTTCAGCAGCATCGACACGCGCTGGATGGACAACGACGTCTACGGCCACGTCAACAACGTCGTCTACTACAGCTTCTTCGACACCGCGGTGAACCGCAGCCTGATCGAGGCCGGCGCCCTGGACATCCACGGCGGCGACGTCATCGGCCTGGTGGTCGAGAACCAGTGCCACTACTTTGCGCCACTGGCCTTCCCGCAGCGCATCGAAGCCGGCCTGCGGGTGGCGCACCAGGGGCGCAGCAGCGTGCGCTATGAGGTCGGGCTGTTTGCCGACGGCGCTGCCACCACGGCGGCGGCCGGGCACCTCGTCCACGTGTACGTCGACCGTGCGACGCGCCGCCCCGTGGCCCTGCCTGCGGGCCTGCTGCGGGCGCTGCAAGCCTGGACGCCGGCCACCTGAACCCGATCTCCTCAGCCTGACCCCATGAGCACATCCACCCCCGAATCTGTCGCCATCGTCGACGCAGCGATCACCAGTCGCCGCTCGATGCGCGCCTTCCTCAGCACACCAATACCGCCTGAAACGGTGGAGGCCATCCTGAAGGTCGCCGCACGCGCGCCCTCGGGCACCAACACCCAGCCCTGGCAGGTGCATGTGCTGACGGGCGCCAGCCTCGCCCGGCTGACCACCGCCTTGCGTGCCGCCTACGACAACCCCGCCATCCGTGCCACGCACACCGAGGAGTACGCCTACTACCCGACGCAGTGGCAGAGTCCCTTCATCGACCGTCGCCGCAAGGTCGGCTGGGACCTGTATTCGCTGCTGGGCATCGCCAAGACCGACAAGCAGCGCATGCATGAGCAGCATGCGCGCAACTACGCCTTCTTCGACGCCCCGGTGGGGCTGATCTTCACCATCCACCGCGTGCTGCAGCAGGGCAGCTGGCTCGACTACGGCATGTTCCTGCAGAACGTGATGATCGCGGCGCGGGCGCGTGGCCTGCACACCTGCCCGCAGGCTTCGTTCACCCAGTTCCACCGCCTCATCGCGGCCGAATTGCAGATGCCCGCCGAGCAGATGCTGGTCTGCGGCATGGCACTGGGCCACGCCGACCCGGGGGCCGTCGAGAACACCCTCGTCACCGAGCGCGAGCCGGTGACGGGCTTTACCACTTTCCACGACTGATTGCCGAACCGCCAACACCATGACCCGACCCGCCATCCTCGTCGCCCGCGCCGTGTTCCCCGAAGTGCTGGAGCACCTGGGCCAGCACTTCGACGTCGAATCGAACCAGGCCGACGCCATCTTCAGCAAGGCCGAGCTGATCGCCCGTCTGCAGGGCAAGCAGGGCGCCTTCACCACCGGCAGCGAACGCATCGACACCGAAGTGCTGGCCGCCTGCCCGCAGCTGCGCGTGGTGGCCAACATGGCGGTGGGCTACAACAACTTCGACATCCCGGCCTGCACCGCGGCCGGCGTGCTGGCCACGAACACGCCCGACGTCCTGACCGAAACCACCGCCGATTTCGGCTTCGCCTTGATGATGGCCACGGCGCGCCGGATGGCAGAAAGTGAACATTTCCTGCGCCGCGGCGAGTGGCAACGCTGGAGCTACGACATGTTCGCCGGCAGCGACGTGCACGGCAGCACGTTGGGCATCCTGGGCATGGGCCGCATCGGCCAGGCGATCGCACGACGCGGTGCCCTGGGCTTCGGCATGCAGGTGATGTATCACAACCGCAGCCGTCTGCAGCCGGCCGAAGAATCGCCGCTGGGCGCCCGCTACGTCGACAAGGCCACGCTGCTGCGCGAGGCCGACCACCTGGTCCTGGTGCTGCCCTACAGCGCCAGCGCCCACCACGCCATCGGCGCGGCCGAACTGGCACGGATGAAGCCTACGGCGACGCTCACCAACATCGCCCGCGGCGGCATCGTCGACGACGCCGCGCTGGCCGTGGCGCTGCGCGAGCGGCGCATTGCGGCGGCGGGCCTGGACGTGTTCGAAGGCGAGCCGGCCTTGAACCCCGAACTGCTGACCGTGCCCAACGTGGTGCTGACCCCGCACATCGCCAGCAGCACGCTGGCGACACGGCGCGCGATGGCCGACCTGGCAGCGAAGAACCTGGTGTCGGCGTTGACGGGTGGCGTGGCGCCCACCCCGATCAACCCCGAGGCATGGCGCAAGACCTGAGCCTGCGTCGAGCCTGTTTTCGGCGCCGAGGCTGCGGTTCATCGGGTCATCCAGCGCCTCGCGCTGTAGCTCAGCACGTCCACCAGGGCCACCATCAGCAGCATCGCGCCGAGGATGGTGGCGGTCTTGCCCATCTGGAACAGACCCATGTGGAAGGACAGCAGTTGCCCCAGACCGCCGGCGCCCACCACGCCCAGCACGGCGGCGGCGCGGATGTTGTTCTCCCAGCGGTAGAGCGTGTAGCTCAGCAGCTGCGGCAGCACCTGGGGCAGCGTGGCATACAGGAAGACGCGCAGCGGGCCCGATCCCTGGGCGCGAAGTGCGTCGCCCGGACCACTGGGCGCGTTCTCGATGGCTTCGGCAAACAGCCGACCCAGCACGCCGGTGGTGTGCAGCGCCAGCGCCAGCGTGCCGGCGAAGGGGCCCAGGCCGGCGCTGATCAACAGCAGCGCCGCCCAGACCAGTTCCGGGATGGAGCGCAAGGCATTCAGCACCAGCCGCGTGGGGGAACGCGCCAGTGCGCGGTCGCCGCCATGCAGGCGGCTGGCGGGCAGGGCCAGCGCCACGCCGGCGGCCGCGGCCAGCACCGTGCCCAGCAGCGACATCGCCAGCGTTTCCCAGGCGCCCACCAGCACCTTGTGGGTGAAGGCGGGCGAGAGGTCGGGCGGAAAGAACTCGCCGAGGAAGCGGCCCATGCTGCGGGCGGCGTCGAGCGACAGGAACTGCGCCCATTGCAGGTCCAGCGTCCAGAAGCTGGCCACCACCAGCACCAGCAGACCGGCGCTGAACCAGCAGGCCTGGCAGCGGGCGTCGAACAGCCGCGGCGGCAGCTTGTAGGGTGGATTCGCGGCCTGGGGCTTGTCCATGGCGTCTCAGCCCAGCGCCTTGCGCAACCAGGCGCTGGTGCGGTCGGCCAGTGCCACCAGGGCGATGAAGACCAGCAGCATCGTGGCCACCTCGCCGCCGTTGAACATCTTCATCGAGTTGTCGAGCTGCTGGCCCAGGCCACCCGCGCCGACGAAGCCCAGCACCACCGACGACCGGATGGCGCACTCCCAGCGGTACACGGTGTAGCTGCAGAGCTCGGCGGCGTTGGTGGGCAGCAGGCCGAAGAAGAAGGCCTGCATCCGGCCGCTGCCGTTGCGCAGCAGGGTCTGGGTGGCATGGGTTTCACCGCTCTCCAGGATCTCGCCATAGACCTTGCCCAGCATGCCGCCGTAAGTCAGCGCGATGGCCAGCACACCTGCGGTCGGCCCCAGGCCGACGACGCGCACGAACACCAGCGCCCACACCAGTTCCGGCACGCTGCGCAGCACGATCAGCAGCCAGCGCACCGCCTGCCGCAGCCCCGAAGGCAGCGGCGCCATGCGGCCAGACAAGGCCGAGATCGACAGCACCCGGGTCGCCAGCAGCGCCAGCGGCACGGCCAGCACCAGCGCCAGCGTGACGCCGGCGGTGGCAATGGCCACGGTACGCCAGGTCTCGCGCGCCACCATGGCCAGGAACTCGCCGTTCAGCGACAGCGGAAAGAAGCTGCCGATGAACCGGGCGCTGATCTTCAGGTTGTCGGGTTCCAGCAGCACCCAGGGGCGAAATTCGGTGGCCACGCCCAGCGGCCACAGCAGCACCAGGGCGGTGCCGGCCCAGAACAGGCGCGGCAGCCAGGCCGGGTCGCGCAGCGGGGGCGGTGCCGTGCTCAACGGCAGTGCATGACCGCAGGCTGCGGGCCTGCGGTCAAGGGCGGCAGTTCGGCCGGCGGCGCGCCCAGCAGTTCGTGTTCGTGCTGGGCATAGAGCCTGGCCAGGCGCTCCGGCGTCACCTGCGCAGCGGGCAGGTCGAAAGCCAGTTCACCGTCGCGCAGGCCCACGATGCGGGGAAAGTTCGCCAGCGCCACGTCCACCTGGTGCAAGGTGGCGACCAGGGTCGCGCCGCGTTCGACCGCACCGCCCAGCAGCGTGGCCACGGCCTGGCGACTGCGCGTCGGATCCAGCGCCGAGAGCGGCTCGTCGACCAGCCAGAGCGTGGCCGGCGCCACCAGCGCCCGCGCCAGCCCGACGCGCTGGCGTTCGCCGCCCGACAGGCGGTCGACACGCTCGAACAGTTTTTCAGCGAGGTCGAAGCGGTCCAGGGCTGCATGCGCTGCCGGGATGTCCGACGGATAGAACAAGGAACGGATGCTGGCCATCAGGCTCATCGAGGGCAACCGCCCGGCCAGCACCGCCGTCACCACGCGCTGCCTTGGTGGCAGCGGCGGCACCTGGGGCGCCATGAAGAGGCGGCCGCGCAAGACCTGCAGGTCACTGCGCGACAGCGCCCAAGGGTCCTGTCTGTCGAGCCGTACGCCGCCGCTGCCAGGCGCCAGGGCGCAGGCCAGCAGCTGCAGCAGCGTGGTCTTGCCGGCGCCTGATGGGCCGATCACCGCCAGCTGCTCGCCCTGTGCCACCTGTAGGCTCAGTGCCTTGAGCGCAGGCGCGGCACCGGGTCGCGCCGCGGGGTGGCGCGCCGTGGCAGAAAGCAGTTCGAGCTTCAATGGCTGCGGTGTTGGCAAGCCTTACAGCAGGCCGGCGCTGCGTGCCGCGCTCTCCAGGCCCTTGTAGTTCTCGGGGGTGGTGGCGATGTAGCGCGTGGCGCGGTTCAGGCGCAGGATCTCGGCTTGTTCGGGCTTGGCCGGGTCCAGGGCGAGCAGGGCAGCCTTGATCCTGTCCTGCAGCGGCTTGGGCATGTCGGCGTGCACGGACCAGTTGTAGTTGAAGTACGCCGGGGTCGTGTAGAACACGTCCACGTCCTTGGTGTCGACGCGGTTCTCGCCCACGAACTTCTTCCACACCGTGATGTCCAGCGCGGCGGCGTCGACCTTGCCGCTCACCACCGAGGCGATCGTGGCGTCGTGGGCGCCGCTGTAGGCGATGCGCTTGAAGTCCTTTTCCGGGTCGATCTTCGCGGCCAGCAGGAAGCTGCGCGGCATGAGGTGGCCCGAGGTGCTGCTCTGCGAACCGAAAGACACCTGCTTGCCCTTCATGTCGGCCAGGGTTTTGATGCCCGAATCGGTCTTGGCGATGAACACCGACTGGAAGCGGGTGTCTTCTTCGCGCTGTGCCAGCGGCACGATCTTGCCGCCCGAGCGCAGGTTGGCCTGCACGTGGGTGAAGCCGCCGAACCACACCACGTCGACCTTCTTGTTGACCAGCGCCTCGACGGCGGCAGGGTAGTCGCTGACCGGGGTGAACTCGACCTTCATGCCCAGCGCCTGCTCCAGGTAGCTCGCCAACGGCGTGAACTTCCGCACCTGCTCGGTGGCGGCTTCTTCTGGGATGGTGGTGACACGCAGCGCCTGCTGGGCCTGCGCGGCGGCGCCCAGGGCCAGCGCGCTGCAGGCCAGCGCGGCTTTGAGCCAGCGGGCAAGACGGTGAGGTTGGAAGGACATGCAAGGCTCCTGGCTGAGGTTCATCGAAGGACTGGATTGGAACGCATCCGGGCGTTTCAGGCTGGACAGGTGCGAAAACCGGCAAAGATGTCGTTGCGGTCTGCCGGGAAGTAGTTGCGATAGCGCAGGTGGCGCAGGCGTGCCTGCGTGCCGAAGCTCGCGCCGCGCAGCACCGGCCGGCCGTCGAACCAGGGGGCCGAGTACTCGCGGTAGGGGTGCGGCTCGAAACCGGGGTAGGGCGCAAAGGGGCTGGCCGTCCATTCCCACACCGCGCCCCATTCAAAGCGTTCGGGTTCGCTCAGCGCCGCGTGTTCCCATTCGCTCTCGGTGGGCAGGCGACGGCCGGCCCAGCGGCACCAGGCCAGGGCCTCGCGCTGGCTCAGGTGGCAGGCGGGCAGGGTCGGATCCAGGGGCTGCCAGCGGCCCCAGCGCTGCACCTGCCATTCGCCGCCGCACCGGCGCAAGTAACGCGGCACGCCGGGCGTGGTGTCCGAGTCCAGCAGCGGCAGGTAGTCGGCCCAGCTCAGCACCCGGCTGTCGATGCTGAATGCCGCCAGGGGCCGGGGATGCACACCGCATTCGTTGTCGAAGGCAAAGGCGAAGTCGGCGTCGCTGCCCTGCTGCAGCGTGGCGCCCGCCAGGTGGAGTTGCTGGCGCGGGCTGAGCAGCGGCCGCGGCTGCCAGCGCGGGTCGGTGATGGGCAGGCCCAGCGCCTGCGCCATGTACAGAGCGGCCTCGTGGTGCATGTCCTCGTGCAGCAGCACCAGGCGGTGGAAGTACAGCGCGTGGGCTTCGTCGGGCGTGTCGACCAGCTGGGCCAGCTGGGCCAGGCAGGCCTCCATTTGATCAGCGAGCTCGGCACGCAAGGTGTCGGCGTCGGGCAAGGCCAGTGCCCAGCGCGAGGCGTGGGGCACCTGGGTGCTGTCGTACAGGGCGTCGGCCGGCTGTGGCTGGCGTGCGGCGGCCGGGTCTGCGCGATGGCCGCGCAGTCGCTCGGGATTGCGCAGCGTCCACCAGGCCTGGAACCAGCCGATGTGCCCCAGCTCCCAGACCGGCGGGTTCAGCCCTGGCTCGTAGCGCACCTGAAGGCCCACGTCGGCCAGGGCGCGGGCATAGACCTCGAACGTGGCCAGCGTGTCGGCGCGCGAGGCCCGCAACGCCTGCGCGAGCCAGGCACCGCCGCCGCTGCGGGCCAGCTGGCTGGGGGTGAGTTCGGGGGCGGACTGCAGTGGTGGCATCTGGGAAGAGTCGAGCGGCGCCTTAAGCTCTTGCACATGACGAGACCGAGCATTGTGCTGGTGACACCCGCACTGGCCGACGCCAACAACGGCAACTGGCGCACCGCCCAGCGCTGGGCGCGGCTGCTCGCGCCGGAGTATCGCGTCCGCCTGGCGGCCGGCTGGTCGCCGGGGGTGGACGCCGAGCCGTTCCCCGGGTTGAGCGCCTCACCCCGCGCCATGATCGCCCTGCACGCGCGCCGCTCGGCCACGGCGATCCAGGCCTGGCACCAGGCCCGGCCGCGGCTGCCGCTGGTGGTGGTGCTGACGGGTACCGACCTGTACCGGGACATCGCGGTCGACGCCGACGCCCAGCAATCGCTGCAGCTCGCCGACCGCCTGGTCGTGCTGAACGACCGCGGCCTGGACGCCCTGCCGTCGGCGTTCCACCACAAGACCGTGGTCTGCCTCCAGTCCAGCCCGGCGCGCCAGACCTTGCCGAAGACGCCGCGCCACCTGCGCGCCCTCATGGTCGGCCACCTGCGCGAAGAAAAGTGTCCGCAGACCTATCAGCAGGCTGCGGAACTGCTGGCGGGCCGGCGCGACGTCCTGCTGGACCACATCGGCACCGCGCTCGACCCCGAGCTGGGGGCGCAGGCGACAGCCTGCGCGCTTCGCCTGCCGAACTACCGTTGGCTGGGCGGCCTGCCCCACGCCCTGGTGCGCCGGCACATCCAGCGTGCCCACGTGCTGGTGCACGCGAGCCGCATGGAAGGCGGCGCGCAGGTCGTGATCGAGGCCATCACCTGCGGCACGCCGGTGCTGGCCTCGCGCATCGACGGCAACCTCGGGCTGCTGGGCGCCGGGCACCCCGGCACATTCGACGTGGGCGACAGCGCGGGCTTGGCCGGGTTGCTGGAGCAGTGCCGCGACGATGCGGCTATGCTGCCGGCCCTGCAGGCGCAATGCGCCTCGCGAGCCCAGCTCTTCAGCCCCGCACACGAACGCCAGACCCTGCTGGACCTGCTGAAGCCCCTGCTGGCTTGAACGCCCCCAAACTGGAAGTCACCCTGCCATGAATGCACCCCTCTCGCCTGCTGAGCCCCGCCTGACCAGCCTGTCCCACGGCGGCGGCTGCGGCTGCAAGATCGCGCCGGGTGTGCTCAGCGAAATCCTGAAGGGCACGGCCGCGATGCCCATCCCCAAGGAACTGCTGGTCGGCATCGAAACCGCCGACGACGCCGCCGTCTACCGGCTCAACGACGAGCAGGCGCTGATCGCCACCACCGATTTCTTCATGCCCATCGTCGACGACCCGTTCGACTTCGGGCGCATTGCCGCTACCAATGCCATCAGCGACGTCTACGCCATGGGCGGCAGACCCATCCTGGCGCTGGCGCTGGTGGGCATGCCCATCAACGTGCTGTCGACGCAGACCATCGGCCGCGTGCTGGAAGGCGGCGCGAGCGTGTGCCGCACCGCCGGCATTCCCATCGCCGGCGGCCACACCATCGACTCTGTCGAGGCCATCTACGGCCTGGTCGCGCTCGGCCTCGTGCACCCGAAGCGGGTGAAGCGCAATGCCGACGCCCAGGCCGGCGACCTGCTGGTGCTGGGCAAGCCGCTGGGCGTGGGCGTGATGAGCGCGGCGCTGAAGAAGGGCGAACTGGGCGAGGCCGGCTACGCGCAGATGATCGCCAACACGACCCAGCTCAACACCCCCGGGCCCGACCTCGCCGAGATCGAGGGCGTGCACGCGCTGACCGACATCACCGGCTTCGGCCTGGGCGGGCACGCCCTGGAGCTGGCCCGTGGTTCGAAGCTGCAGGTGCAGCTGGACTGGGCCGGCGTGCCGCTGCTGAACGGCGTGCGCGAACTCGCGGATCGCGGCTTCGTCACCGGTGCATCGGGTCGCAACTGGACCGGTTACGGCAGCGACATCGCCCTGCCCGCAGGGTTTGCCGAAGTCGACCAGGCCTTGTTGACCGACCCCCAGACCAGTGGTGGCCTGCTCGTCAGCTGCACGCCACAGGCGCTGGACGCCGTGATGGCCGTCTTCCGGCGCCACGGCTTCGAGCAGGCCGCCGTGGTCGGCCGGATGGCCGAGCGGCCAGCGGGGCAAGCGCCACTGACGGTGGTGTGAGGGCGCTTCAGCCCTTGGTGTCGGCGTGGCCTTGTCCGCCCTGGGGCCAGGTGGCCAGCAGCAGGCCTGCCAGGGCCAGCGCAAAGGCGATGACGTGCGCGGCACTGAAGCGCTCGCCCAGCGCGAGGATGCCCACCAGGGCCGCACTCACCGGCAGCAGGACCGTGAACACGCCGGCCCGCGACGACGGCACGTGGCGCAGGCCACGCATCCACAGCCAGACCGTGACCATGCTCGCGGCCAGCGAATAGAAAACCAGCAGCGTCCAGCTGGCGGCCGGAACGGCGGCGAAGTCGAAGCGGCTGGCCTGCCACAGCCCGAAAGGCGTGATCAGGGCCAGGCCCCAGAGGTTGATCAATGCGCTGATGCGCTTGGGCGAGACATTGCCGGTGAGCCGCTTGCCGATGACCACGTAGCTGGCCTCGCACACCACGGCGGCCAGCAGCAGCGCATAGCCGAGCACGGAAGCGGGTTCATCGGCGCCGCCGTCGTTGCGCGCCACCGCCAGCACGGCAATGCCCAGGGCGGCGCAGGCAATGGCCGCGAGCACCCGGGGCTTGATCTGTTCACCCAGGAACACACGCGACAGGATGGCCACCGCCGCGGGAATGGCCGCCATCACCACGCCCGCGGCCAGGGCCGAGGTCATGGCCACGCCGTAGAGCATGCAGATGCTGAACAGGAAGTTGCCGAGGAAGCTTTCCCAGAAGAGCAGCTTGCGATCGGCAGGCGCCAGCGGCGCTTCGCCCGGGCCGCGCCTGACCCAGCCGGCCATGGCCACCGCGGCGATGCCGAAGCGCAGCCAGGCCAGCAGCAGCACGGGAAACACCGCCACCAGCAGCTTGGACAGGCCGACGTAGCTGCCCACCAGCGCCATGCTGGCGGCCAGGCTGAGGTAGGCGCCGAGCGGGACGGCGCTCACGCGGCGTCGATCCGCAGCCAGGTCGTCTTCAGTTCGCTGTACTTGTCGAAGGCGTGCAGGCTCTTGTCACGGCCGTTGCCGCTTTGCTTGAAGCCGCCGAAAGGCACGGTGATGTCGTCCTCGTCGTACTGGTTCACGTGCACGGTGCCGGCGCGCAGCGCGCGCGCCATGCGGTGGGCCCGGCTCAGGTTCTCGGTCCAGACGCTGGCCTGCAGGCCGTAGGGGCTGGCGTTGGCCAGCGCAATGGCCTCGGCCTCGTCCTTGAACCGCAGCACGCTCATCACCGGGCCGAAGATTTCCTCGGCGGCGATCTTCATCGTGTTGTTCACGCCGTCGAAGACCGTGGGCTCGACATAGAAGCCGCCCGTCTCGACACGCACCTGGCGGCCACCGGCCACGCAGCGTGCGCCTTCGGCCCGGCCGGCTTCGATGTAGCCGAGCACCGTGCGAAGCTGAGTGGAGTCGACCAGCGCGCCCATGGTGGTGGAGGCGTCGAGCGGATCACCGGGCGCATGCCGGGGGGCCAGCGCCGCGACCATGGAAACGAATTCCTCGGCCAGCCGTTCGTGCACCAGCACGCGGCTGGGCGCATTGCAGCTTTCGCCCTGGTTGAAGAACAGGCTGCCGGCCACGGTGGCAGCGGCACGTTCCAGGCTGCCCACGTCGTCCATCACGATGAAGGCCGACTTGCCGCCGAGCTCGTTGAACACCCGCTTGAGGTTGCTGCGGCCGGCGTACTCCAGCATGCGCCGACCTGTGCGGGTGCTGCCGGTGAAGCCCAGCGCGTCGACGTCCATGTGCAAGGCCAGCGCTTCGCCGGCTTCGTGCCCGAGGCCGGGCACCACATTCAACACACCCGGCGGAATGCCGGCCTCGACGGCCAGTTCGGCCAGCCGCAGCGCCGTGAACGGACTCTTTTCGCTGGGCTTGAGCACCACCGAATTGCCTGCGGCCAGCGCCGGCCCGAGCTTCCAGGCCGCCATGATCATCGGATAGTTCCAGGGCACGATGGCCGCGACCACCCCCACCGGTTCACGCGTGATGAGCGCCAGCGCATGGCGGCCGGTCGGGGCCACCTCGTCGTAGACCTTGTCCACGGCTTCGGCGTACCAGGCGATGCAGCGCGCGGTGCTGGGCACGTCGACAGAAAGCGCGTCGCGGATGGGCTTGCCCATGTCCAGGGTTTCCAGCAGCGCCAGTTCCTCCCGTGCAGCCAGGATGTTTTCCGCGAAGCGCAGCAGCAGCTTCTTCCGCGCCGCCGGTGCCATGCCGGCCCAGCACGCGCTGTCGAAGGCGGTGCGGGCGCTGCCCACGGCCGCGTCGACGTCGGCCGATTCGCAGCGGGCCACGGCGCCCAGGCGCCGGCCGTCGATGGGCGAGAGCTTGTCGAAGCTCGCGCCCGATGCCGCCGCCACGCGCCGGCCGTCGATCACGGCCCGGCCGTCGATGGCCAGCGTGCCGGCGCGGGCGTGCCAGTCGCGGGCGCTCGCCTCGGCCATGCTCAGAAGCTCACGACCACGGAGGCGCCGAAGAGCTGGTTGGTCTTGCTGTAGCGACCCGACTTCACGCCCAGGAACACCGGCTGGCTGGCGGCATCGAAGCGGTACTCCAGCTTGAACAGGGTGCTTTCGTCGAACAGGTAGTTCACGCCGGCGCTCAGGGCATAGCGGTTGCTGCCGGTGCTTTCGCCCTTGGCGAAGTTGCCGTCGGCGTCGAGCCCGCGGCCGATGCCGTTGAGGTCGTCGTCGACGCTGTAGCCCAGCAGACCGCCGCCGTTCTTCGTGTTCTTCACGTAGTCGGCACGCAGCACGGCTTCCAGCCGCGGCGTCAGCTTGTAGCCGGCCAGGCCCGAGACTCCCCACCATTGCGCGTCGCGCAGCTGCCCGTCGCTGTTGAAGATGGCCGAGCCCTTCTGCTGGCCATAGCTGAACTGGCCGAACAGCGACAGGTCGCCGCGGGTGAAGAAGCCGTCGACCTCGAGCAGGTGGATGTCGGTGTACTTGCCGGCGCTGGCGAAGCCTTGTTCGGCACCGTCGGCGTCGAGATAGGTGCCGTCGGCCGCAAAGTTCGCGGCTTTTCCGTGCAGGCCGGTGAAGCCCCAGCCGCTGAATTCGCCGCGCGAGTAGTCCACCCGGTAGATCAGCACGGGCTGCTTCTCGCCGCTGGGTGTGCGCGCGGTGTTCATGTTGGCCAGGCCGCCGCGCACCCACCACTTGCCGCGGGTGATGTCGAGCACCGCCCCGGTGTAGGCGGTGGGCGCCATGGTGTCGAACAGCAGGTTGTGGGTGATGAGCTTGTTGCCGGCGGGCAGGGTGACCTCGTAGCCCGTCCAGTCGGGGATCTGGCCCACCCACAGCCGCGTGTTCAGGTCGGACAGCGGAATCGAGACAGAGGCCTCGTGGACGATGGAGCCGCCGTTGGCCAGGGCGCCGGTGCCGCGTTCCGGGGCCAGGGTCAGCCGCCACAACGCGCCGCCTTCGGTCTCCTTGGCGAAGTCGATCACGGCCATGCCGAAGTAGCTGTTGTCGTAGCTGTAGCGGGCACCGCCGTTGTTCAGCAGCACGAAGCTGGCGTTGTCCTGGCGGCGGTTGTAGATGAAGGTGGGGTCGATCTGGCCGCTGATCTTCAGGCCCTTGAAGCCCTGGTCGGCGAAGTTGTCCTGCAGCGATTCGGTCTTCACCGCGATGCGGTTGAGCTCGCGCACCTGCTCAGGCGTCATGCCCCACTGGCCGGGGGTAGGCGCCGCCGGTGCCGCTGGTGCCGCCAGCCTTTTCTCGAGCTCGCTCACCCGGTCGCGCAGAGCGCGCAGCTCTTTCAACAGTTCGTCGTTGGTCTGCGCGTGTGCAGGCAACGAGCCGCCCGCCGCAGCCGTCAATGCGGCCAGGGCCAGGGCTGTCGGGGCGGGCAGCTTCATCAGGATTCTCCTCGGGGCAGGTTGTTTGTTCGGCTTCAGCCGCGGCGGGCCGCAGCAAGGTCTCGCGCACGCTGGCGTTCGGCGCGCGCAATCCAGTAACTGGCCAGCACCACGCCAATGGCCACGATGGCGATGGTGACGGTGGCCACGGCGTTGACGCTGGGGTTGAGCCCCAGGCGTGCGCGCGAGAAGATGACCAGCGGCATCGTCGTCGACCCGGGGCCCGACAGGAAGGCCGACAGCACGACGTCGTCCAGGCTGATGGTGAAGGTCAGGAGCCAGGCCGAGATCAGGCTCTGCGCGATCATCGGCAGCGTCACCAGCCAGAACACCTGATGCGGGCGTGCGCCCAGGTCCATGGCGGCTTCTTCCAGCTGCGGGTTCAGGTCCTGCAGCCGCGACTGGATGACCACCGTGGCGTAGGCCATGCCCAGCAGCAGGTGGCCCAGCCAGATCGTCGTCATGCCGCGTTCCGGGAATCCCAGGGCACGCTGAACGCTCACCAGCATCAGCAGCAGCGACAGGCCCACCACCACCTCGGGCATCACCAGCGGCGCGGTCGTCATGCCCGCAAACAGGGTGCGGCCGCGGAAGCGGCGGTACTTGGTCAAGGCGAACGCTGCCAAGGTGCCCAGCACCACCGAGCCGCAGGCGGTGAGAAAGGCGATCTTCAGGCTGAGCCACAACCCCGACAGCAATTCCTGGTCGGACGCCAGGGCCACGTACCACTTCAGCGTGAAGCCGCGCCAGACGTTCGGGATGGCCGAATCGTTGAACGAATAGACCACCAGCGCCACGATGGGCAGGTACAGGAAGGCATAGCCCAGGCTGAGCCAGCCCCGGCCGAACCACAGGCCTGTCTTGGACGCCTTCATCGCCGACCCTCTTGCGACTCCGCCTGGTACTTGCTGAAGATGGCGATCGGCACGATGACCAGCAGCACCATCACCACGGCCACCGTGCTGGCCATGGGCCAGTCGTTGTTGCTGAAGAACTCGTCCCAGAGCACGCGGCCGATCATCAGCGTCTCGGGCCCGCCCAGCAATTCGGGAATGACGAATTCGCCGACGCAGGGGATGAACACCAGCATGCTGCCGGCGATGATGCCGGCCTTGGACAGCGGCACCGTGATCTTCCAGAACGCCACCCAGGGACTGGCGCCCAGGTCGGCCGCGGCCTCCAGCAGCCGCAGGTCCATCTTCACCAGGTTGCCGTACAGCGGCAGGATCATGAAGGGCAGGTAGGTGTAGGTCATGCCCAGCACCAGCGAGAACGGCGTGTGCATCAGGTTGCCTTCGGTGGTGATGAGGCCCAGGGCCAGCAACACCTTGTCCAGGCCCAGGCCGATGATCGCGTCGGCGGCCCAGCCGTTGTCGCTGAGCAGGCCGCGCCAGGCGTACACGCGCAGCAGGAACGAGGTCCAGAAGGGCAGCATCACCAGCATCAGCAGCAGCGGTTGCACGCTGGGACGCGCCCTGGCCATGAAGTAGGCGAACGGGTAGCCGATGAACAGGCACATCACCGTGGCCGCCGCCGCGTACTTCAGGCTGGTGATGTAGGTCTGGACGTAGAGCGCGTCCTGCGCCAGGAAGACGTAGTTGCTGTACTTCAGCGTCAGCTGCACCGCGCCGTCGACGAAGGTGAAGACGTCCTTGAAGACCACGTTGTCCATTTCGGACACGCTGATCTTGCCGACGATGAAGAACGGGAACAGGAAGAACAGCAGCAGAAAGGCGAAGGGCAGCGCGATGACGGCAGTGCGCCCCGACAGCCAGCGGCCGGTGCCGGTGCCTGCCGTCTTCATTGCGTCAGCACCACGTGGGCGTTGTCGGCCCAGCGCGCCCAGACCACGTCGCCCCAGGTCAGGGCGTCGTCGTTGTGGCGCCGGGTGTTGGCCTGGCTCACCTTCAGCTTGGCGCCACTGGCCAGCTGCAGGTGGTAGACGCTGAAGCTGCCGAAGTAGGACATTTCCTTGATCTCGCCGCGCACGCAGTTGAAGCCGGCACCGTGCGGGTGCACGGGCTCTTCGCGGGACAGTTCGATCTTTTCCGGTCGCAACGCCACCGTCACGGCCATGCCTTCGGTGCCGGTGATGCCGTGGCCGACGTAGTGCTTGCAGTCGACGCAGCCGATGACGCAGTGGTCCTTCTCGTCGACGTCGAGCGTGCCGTCCATCAGGTTCACGTTGCCGATGAAGTCGGCGACGAATCGGGTGGCCGGCGTTTCGTAGATGTCGCCGGGTGCGCCCACCTGCAGGAATCGGCCCTCGCTCATGATGGCCACGCGGCTGGCCATGGTCATGGCTTCTTCCTGGTCGTGCGTGACCATGACGCAGGTCACGCCGACGCTTTCGATGATGTTCACCAGCTCGATCTGCGTCTGTTCGCGCAGCTTCTTGTCCAGCGCGCCCAGGGGTTCGTCCAGCAGCAGCAGCTGTGGCTGCTTGGCCAGGCTGCGGGCCAGGGCCACACGCTGCTGCTGGCCGCCCGACAGCTGGTGCGGCTTGCGGTCGGCGAACTTGCCCAGCTGCACGAGCTTGAGCATGTTGTCGACGCGGCTGGCGATCTGGTCCTTCGGCAGGCCTTCGCGCTTCAGGCCGAAGGCGATGTTCTCCCACACGCTCATGTGCGGAAAGAGCGCGTAGCTCTGGAACATCATGTTCATCGGCCGTTCGTAGGGCGGCAGCGTGGCCAGGTCGCGGCCGTCCAGCACGATGCGGCCGCTGGTGGGCGTCTCGAAACCGGCCAGCATGCGCAGCAGGGTGCTCTTGCCGCAGCCCGAGCTGCCCAGCAGGGCGAAGATCTCGCCTTTCGCGATGTCCAGCGTGACGCCGTTGACGGCCTTGGTGCCGCTGAAGTCCTTGACGACGTTGTCGATGCGCAGAAAGGCCGCGCTCGCGGCCGTTGGCGCCGGGGTTGCAATCGCCTGCACGCTCAGAGTCCCGTCTTGAAGGCCGTGTAGGTGCGCGTCATCAGGCGGCGCAGGTCGTTGTTCAGGGTGTCGGGCGGCATCATCCTGGCCATGTCGGCAGGCGCCAGGAACACCGTGGGGTTGTTGGCCACTTCGGGCTTGATGAACTTGCGCGACTCGGTGTTGGGGTTGGCGTAGAACACCTTGTTGGTCAGCTGCGCATGCACCTCGGGGCGCAGGATGTAGTTGATGAACTTGTGGGCGTTGCCCGGCCGCGCTGCGTCGGCGGGGATCACCATCACGTCGAAGAACAGCAGGCCGCCGTTCTTCGGCAGCAGGGCCTGGATGTTCTGGCCGGTCTTGTTGTCGATGGCGCGCTGGCGCGCGATGTTGATGTCGCCGCTCCAGCCCAGGGCCACGCAGATGCTGCCGTTGGCCATGTCGTTGATGTAGCCCGAGCTGCTGAACAGCGTCACGTGCGGCCGCACCGACTTCAGCAGCGCCGCCGCGGCGGCATAGTCGGGCGGGCTCTTGCTGAACGAGGGCTTGCCCAGATAGTGCAGCGCGGCCGGCACCACTTCGGTGGCCGAATCCAGGAAGCTCACGCCGCAGCCCTTGAGCCGGCTGATGTATTCGGGCTTGAAGACCAGGTCCCAGACGTTGTCGGGCATGGGCAGGTTGCCCAGCGTGGCCTTGACCTTCTCGACGTTGATGCCCACGGTGGTGTAGCCCCACAGCCAGTTCACCATGAACTCGTTGCCAGGGTCCATGCGCGCCAGCTGGGCCTGCAGCGCCGGGTCCAGGAACTTGAGGTTCGGGACCTGGTTCTTGTCGATCTTGCGCAGGAGCCCGCCGTCGGCCTGCAGCTTGGCCCAGTGCGACGAAGGCACGACGATGTCGTAGCCGGTCTTGCCCGCGACCAGCTTGGCGTGGAGGATCTCGTTGTTGTCGAAGTTGTCGTAGCGGACCTTGATGCCGGTTTCCTTCTCGAAATTCCGGATCGTGTCTTCGCCGATGTAGTCGGACCAGTTGTAGATGTTGAGGACCTTCTCCTCTTCCTGCGCCTGCACGCCGGCAGGGGCCAGCAAGGCGGCGGAAAGGGCCAGGACAAGGGATGTGATCTTCATTCGGTGGGTCTCCAGCGGGTTCTCAATTCAACCAGCCCTGGCGCTGCGCATCGGCCAGCGTCAGGTCCAGACAGCGGCGGATCAGCGCCATCATCTCGTCGATCTGCGTGCGCGTGATCACCAGCGGCGGCGCGATGATCATGCGGTCGCCCACGGCGCGCATGATCAGGTTGTTGCCGAAGCAGTGGCCGCGGCACACCATGCCGATGTCAACGGACTCGTCGAACGGCGTGCCCTTGGCGCGGTCCTTCACGAGCAGCAGCGCGCCCATCAGGCCGCAGCTTTCGGCGTCGCCCACCAAAGGGTGGTCTTTCAGGCTTGCGAAGCACTCGGCCAGGTACGGCCCCAGGTCGGTCTTCACCCGGTCGACCAGGCCCAGCTCGCGGATCAGTCCGATGTTCGCAAGCGCCACCGCGCAAGCCACCGGGTGGCCGCTGTAGGTGTAGCCGTGGTTGAACTCGCCGCCGCGTTCCACCAGCACGCGCGCGATGCGCTCGCCCACCATCACGCCGCCCAGGGGCACGTAGCCGCTGGTCACGCCCTTGGCGAAGGTCATCAGGTCGGGGCGGAAACCCAGAGTCTGGCTGCCCCACCAGTGTCCGGTGCGGCCGAAGCCGCAGATGACCTCGTCGGCCACCACGAGCACGCCGTACTTGTCGCAGATGCGCTGCACCTCGGGCCAGTAGGTGGCCGGCGGGATGATGACGCCGCCGGCGCCCTGCACCGGTTCGCCGATGAAGGCCGCCACCTTGTCGGCGCCCACGGCCAGGATGCGTTCTTCCAGCCAGCGCGCGGCCACCAGCCCGAATTCGTCGCGGCTGTGGCCCTGAGGGCGCCCATGGTCCCACCAGTAGGGCTGCTCGATGTGCAGGATGCCGGGAATGGGCAGCCCGCCCTGCGCGTGCATGCCGCTCATGCCGCCCAGCGAAGCCCCGGCCATGGTGCTGCCGTGATAGGCGTTGTTGCGGCTGATGATGACCTGGCGCTTGGGCTGGCCCAGGATGTCCCAGTAGCGGCGCACCATGCGCACCACGGTGTCGTTGCCCTCGCTGCCCGAACCGGCGAAGAACACGTGTTCGAAGCCGGGTGGCGACACCTCGGCCAGCAGTTCTGCCAGCTCGATGGCCGGTGGCGTGGCGGTCTGAAAGAAGGCATTGTAGAAGGGCAGCTCGCGCATCTGCTTCGTGGCCGCCTGCACCAGGGCTTCCTGGCCATACCCCACGTTCACGCACCACAACCCGCTCATCGCGTCCAGGATCTTGTGTCCGTCGCTGTCCCACAGGTAGATGTTGTCGGCGCGCTGGATGATGCGCGCGCCCTTGCGGGCCAGGCCCTGGAAGTCGGTGAAGGGGTGCAGGAAGTGGGCGGCGTCGGCGGCCTGCCATTCCTTGGTCGTGCGGGTGTGTGCAGTCATGGTGCGGTGTTCAGACATGCAGCAAGAGATGTTCCCGTTCCCAGGGCGAGATCACCTTCATGAACTCGGCATATTCGATTTCCTTGACCTCGGTGTAGACCGTGACGAAGTCTTCGCCCAGGGCCTGCGCCAGTTCCGTGGCCTCTCGCAGCTGCGTCAGCGCTTCACCCAGGCTGCGCGGCAGTTCGAAGTCACCCAGGTAGGCGTCGCCCTTGCATTCCGGTGAAGGCTCGATCTGGTTGACCATGCCCAGGTAGCCGCAGGCCAGGGTGGCGGCCAGGGCCACGTAGGGGTTGGCATCGGCGCCGATGACGCGGTTCTCGATGCGCCGCGCCGCGGCGGTGGCCACCGGGCTGCGGATGCCCACGGTGCGGTTGTCGGTGCCCCACTGGATGTTGATGGGCGCGGCATTGCTGCGCACCAGGCGGCGGTAGCTGTTCACGTAGGGCGCGAACAGGGCCATCGCCGCCGGGATGTACTTCTGCAGGCCGCCGATGTACCAGAAGAACTCCTTGCTCGGGCTGCCATCGGCATTGCTGAAGATGTTCAGCCCCGTGGCCGTGGCCAGCACGCTCTGGTGCACGTGCATGGCGCTGCCGGGTTCACCGGCGATGGGCTTGGCCATGAAGGTGGCGAACATGTCGTGGCGCAAGGCGGCCTCGCGCACCGTGCGCTTGAACAGGAAGACTTCGTCGGCCAGGCCCAGCGGGTGGGCGTGGAAGAAGTTGATCTCCATCTGCCCGGCACCCACCTCGTGGATCAGGGTGTCGACGTTGAGCTCCATCTTCTCGCAGTAGGCGTACACGTCCTCGAACAGCGGGTCGAACTCGTTGACGGCGTCGATGCTGTAGGCCTGGCGCGATGTCTCGCTGCGGCCGCTGCGGCCCACCGGCGGCTTCAGCGGCACGTCGGGGTCGGTGTTGCGGGCGACGAGATAGAACTCGAGTTCGGGCGCCACCACGGGTTCCCAGCCGCGCCCGGCGTACAGCTCGCACACATGGCGCAGCACCGAGCGCGGGGCGAAGGGCACGCGCACGCCTTCGCGGTCGTAGCAGTCGTGGATGACCTGGGCGGTGGGGTCGGTGGCCCAGGGCACGATGCGCACCGTGGTGGGGTCTGGCCGCAGGTGCATGTCGCGGTCGGTGGGCTTGATGACGTCGTAGTACGGGCCCTCTTCCGGGAATTCACCCGTCACGCCCATGGCCACCACGGCCTCGGGCAGGCGCATGCCGCGGTCCTCGGTGAACTTCTTGCGCGGCAGGATCTTGCCCCGCGCGACACCGGTCAGGTCGGGCACCAGGCATTCGATCTCGGTGACGCGGTTGTCGTCCAGCCAGAGTTCGAGGTCGGCAAAGTTGAAGCGGTCGCGGGCGATCATGGGTGTCCTGGCAGGGCGTGCATGCGTTGGGCCTGGCGAGCGCGAACGGCCCGGCCGAAGGCAGCGAAGATGTCCATCGAAACGGGGTTGGAAGCGGCCTGCCATTCAGGGTGCCACTGCAGGCAGAGATTGAAGCCGGGGGCGGCCTCGGGGCTGGGCAGGCTGAAGGCCTCGATGAACCCGTCAGGCGCCAGGGCTTCGACACGTAAGCCCGGTGCCAGCTGACGCACCCCCTGGCCGTGCAGGGAATTCACCTCGAAGCTGCTGCGGCCGGTGGCCGCGGCGAGCACGCCGCCGGGCTGCACCGTCACGCTGTGGAAGGGCACATAGGCCTCTTCGACGCTGACGTCCGGGTTGGCGCCTTCGGGGCCGCGGTGGTCGATGAAGCCGGGTTCGTCCTGCACCGCCTGGTACAGGCTGCCGCCAAGCGCGACGTTCACTTCCTGGGTGCCGCGGCAGATGGCCAGCAGTGGAATGCCCCGCTGCAGAACGGCGCGGATCAGCGGCAGGGTGAAGCCATCGCGCAGAGGGTCCAGCGGCAGTTCGGGGTTGAGCACGCTTTCGCCGAAGTGCGTGGGGTGCACGTTGGAGGGCGAGCCGGTCAGCAGCACGCCGTCGATCATGCCCAGCAAGGCATCGAGCTCCTGGGCATTGCAGGGCGGGGCAATGAGCGGCACGGCGCCCGCCAGGCGCACGGCTTCCACGTATTTGCGGCCTGCGGTGTGGATGGGGTGGCCGTCGTGCTCGCGCTGGCAACTGGGCAGCACCACCAGGGGCAGGGGAAGGGGGGTCGACATGGTCACCCGAGCATATCGCGCAGCCGGTACCAGGCCATCGCCAGAACCAGCGCAGGGGTTCGCAATGCCGCGCCGCCGGGGAAGCTGCGGTGCTTCAGCCGCGCCAGCAGATCGAAGCGTTCGGCGTCGCCCACCATGGCCTCGGCGGCCAGCCGGCCGGCCAGGCCGCTGAGGGCCAGGCCGTGGCCGGAAAAGCCCTGCAGGTAATAGACGTCTCGGCCCAGCCGGCCGAAGTCGGGGGCGCGGTTCATCGAGATGTCGACGAAGCCGCCCCAGAGGTGATCGACGTGCAGCGCGGGCAGCTGCGGGAAGGTGCGCTGCATGCGTGCGAGCAGGGCCGCCTTCAGCCCCGGCGGGGTGTGGGTGCTGTAGCTCACGCCGCCGCCGAAGAGCAGCCGGTGGTCGGCGGTGAGGCGGAAGTAATCGACGACGAAATTGGTGTCGCAGACCGCGCTGCGGCTGGGGATCAGCGCCGCGGCCGTCTCTGCGCCCAAGGGCTGGCTGCAGGCCACGTAGGTGCCCACGGGCATCACGCGCGGGCCGATGGCCGGAGCCAGCGCCGGCGCCAGGGCCTGCAGGTGGGCGTTGCCGGCCAGCAGCACCTGCCGGGCCTGCACGCTGCCTTGGGGCGTGCGCAGCCGCAGCGGTTGACCGTCCTGCAGCGCCAGCGCCGGGGTGTGTTCGAAAACGCGCACCCCGGCCGCCAGGGCCGCGGCAGCCAGGCCGCGCAGGTACTTCAGCGGGTGCAGGTGGCCACCGCGGCGGTCGTGGATGCCGCTGTGGAAGCGCGGGCTGGCGATCCAGCCGCGCACGTCGGCCGCGCCGATGCGGGTGAGCGGATCGCCGTAGACACGCTCCATGCGGTCGGCCCACTGCGCCAGCGTCCTGCCCTTGGCGGCGCTGGTGGCCAGGCCCAGGTAGCCGTCCTGCCAGTCGCAGGCGATGGCGTGGCGGGCGATGCGCTGGCGCAGCAGGTCCAGCGCCTCGATCGACAGATGCCAGACACGGCGCGCGTCGTCCAGGCCGAGCTGCGCCTCGATCACGTCCTGCTCGCAGCCCAGGCCGTGGATGGCCTGGCCGCCGTTGCGTCCGCTGGCGGCGTGCCCCAGGGTCTGGGCTTCCAGCAGCACGACGCGGCGGCCACGCTCGGCCAGATCCAGCGCGGCGCTCAGGCCGGCCAGCCCGCCGCCGACGATGGCCACGTCGGCACTTTCATCGCCTTGAAGCGGCGGGCAGGATGGGCCGGCCGGGGCGGTTGCGGCGTAGTACGAATCGCGCGCGAGCTCCGCGTCCCGTTGCTGGAACGGCATGCCTGGCGGCAGAACCGGGCGCGGTGTTCAGGCGGCGCGACGCAGAGCGCCGCGCAGGGTTTCGACGATCTGGTCGATGTGGCTGCGTTCGATGATCAGCGGCGGGCTCAGCGCCACGGTGTCGCCGGTCGTGCGCACCATCACCCCGCGCTCGTAGCAGTCGAGGAAGACGCCGAAGGCGCGGCGCGTGGGTGCATCGGCGATGGGCGCCAGCTCGATGCCCGCCACCAGGCCGAAGTTGCGGACGTCGATGACATGCGGTTCGCCCTTCAGCGAGTGCACGGCCTCGGCAAAGTAGCCCGACATCTCGCCAGCGCGCGTCAGCAGGCCTTCTTGGGCATAGGTGTCCAGCGTGGCGATGCCGGCGGCACAGGCCAGCGGGTGGCCACTGTAGGTGTAGCCGTGCATGAATTCGACCATGTGCTCCGGGCCGTGCATGAAGGCGTCGTGGATCTCGTCGCGGGCCAGCACCGCGCCCATCGGCACGCTGCCGTTGGTCAGACCCTTGGCAATCGTCATCAGGTCGGGCGTGACGCCGAAGGTCTGCGCCGCGAAGGGCTGGCCGGTGCGCCCGAAGCCGGTAATGACCTCGTCGAAGATCAGCAGGATGCCGTGCTTCGTGCAGATGTCGCGCAGCCGCTGCAGGTAGCCCTGGGGCGGCACCAGAACGCCGGTGGAACCGGCGATGGGTTCGACGATGACGGCGGCGATGGTGCTGGCGTCGTGCAGCGCGATGCGGCGTTCCAGGTCGTCGGCGAACTCGACGCCATGCGCCGGCTGGCCCAGGCTGAAGGCGTTGCGGGCCAGGTCGTGGGTGTGGCGGATGTGGTCGACGCCAGCGAGCATGGCGCCGAAGGTCTTGCGGTTGGCGACCATGCCGCCCACGGAGATGCCGCCGAAGTTCACGCCGTGATAGCCGCGTTCGCGGCCGATCAGCCGGGTGCGGGTGCCTTCGCCGCGCACGCGGTGGTAGGCCAGGGCCATCTTCAGCGCGGTTTCAACGGCCTCGCTGCCACTGTTGGCGAAGAAGGCCTTGCCCATGCCGGCCGGGGCGATGGCGGTCAGGCGCTCGGCCAGTTCGAAGGCCTTAGGGTGGCCCATCTGGAACGGCGGCGCGAAATCCATCTCGGCGGCCTGGTCCTGGATGGCCTTGACGATGCGCGGGCGGCCATGCCCGGCGTTGACGCACCACAGGCCCGCCACGGCGTCCAGGATCTCGCGACCCTGCACGTCCCAGTAATGCATGCCTTGCGCACGCTGCACCAGGCGGGGTGTCTTCTTGAACTGTCGGTTCGCCGTGAACGGCATCCAGTAGGCGCCGAGCTGGCTGCCGGTGGATTCGGCCGCCTGCATCAGGGCGGGGTCGATGGCTTTGTTCATGGCGACTCCTGGTGGTACCGCCAGGCAAGGTATGGCGGACCCCGGAGTTTAGTCAAGCGCGGCGCGGCTCATGGCCCGTGCGGCCGGGTAGACCACCTGCTCCTCCAGCGCCACGTGCCCGTGGTGGAGTTCGGCGAAACCGGGCAGGGCAGCGCAGAGCATGGCCAGGTCGTAGCCCTTGAAGCCAGCCACCACGGCTTCGAGCTGCGGCTTCAGCCTGCGCCAGTCTTCGGTGATCCAGCCGTGCTCCTGCTGCAGGCGCTGCACCTGCAGCACCAGCGCGGCGTCTCCGCCGGCCAGAAGCGGAGGAAAGAGCAGGGCTTCCTCGTCACGGTGGTGATAGGCCGCCGGGCCGTCGAAGAAGTCCAGCACCTCGGCCGCGGCCCGTTCTGCTTCGATGTCCAGGCCCTGAACCTGCAGATGGGCCAGCAGGCGCCCGAAGACTTCGAGCATCTGCCCCGCATCGCGATGGGTGCCATCCAGGGCCTCGTACCGTGCCGGACCGGCGAGCTCGGCCAACCGGCGGGTGTGGGTCGACAAGGCGCTGTTCTGGTGCATGCGGTGATTCTTCGATGTCCGGGTTCTTTCGCCCTTGCGCGCGATCAAGAATCCGCCAATCGCTCGAAGACAGCACCGCCGACCTTCAGCCCGATCGCTGCGCCACCCGGCCGCAAAGGTAGGTCCACACGAAGTGCGCTGCGGCCTGGCTGCTGAGTTCGGCGTGGTCGTAGGGCGGCGAGACCTCGACGCAGTCCATGCCCACGAAGGGCAGGTCGGCCAGTTCCTCCAGGATCGTCAGCACCTGGTTGGTGCTCAGACCGCCGGGTTCGGGGGTGCCGGTGCCGGGCGCGAAGGCCGGGTCCAGGCAATCGATGTCCAGGCTGAGGTAGACCGGCGGGTGGCCGTGTTCGGCCAGCCGCTGGCGGATGGACTGCAGCAACGGGGCCAGCTGGCTGGCGTTTTCCAGACCGCGCAAGCTGCGCGCGGTGAAGATCTGGCCGCCACGTTCGGCCACGTGCTCGCGTGCCGCCCGTTCAGCGGCCGAGCGGATGCCGATCTGGGTGAAGCAGGCATCGAGCACAAGACCCTGCTCCATGGCTTCGTACACCCACGTGCCGTGGCCGCTGGGCTCGCCGAAATGCCGGTCCCAGGTGTCGCAGTGCGCGTCGAAGTGGATCACCGCCAGCGGACGGCCCAGCCAGGCCCGGTAGGCCTGCAGCAGCGGCAGCGTGATCGAATGGTCGCCGCCCAGCCAGGCCATGTGGTGCTGGCGAATCAGCGGTTCCACCTGCGCGGGCAAGGCGGCGCGCATGCGTTCGAGCGAGGTGTTGGGCAAGGCCAGGTCACCGGCGTCGCCCAGCAGTCCCAGCGGGCTGACGTCGAAGTGCGGATGGGTGCCGTCGCACAGCATCTGGCTGGCCTGGCGGATGGCGCGTGGCGCCATGCGTGCCCCGGGGCGGTTGGTGGTGCTGCCGTCCCAGGCGATGCCGGCCACTACGAAGGGGGTACCTGCGGTCGGGGCGGGCGCGGCCAGGAAGCCTGGCCGGGAGAGGAAGGCGAAGGAGGTCAAGGCGTGGGCTCTCCGGAGTTGTCAGGGCAGTGACGACGGCGATGCACTGTGCCATGACCGTGGAAGCGCGGCTTCCACATCGGCGGCATGGCGTTTCATTAAGTGAAATATGGTTGCGCTGCACTGCATCAAAATTCACCATATGGAAGAAAGCGCTTTCATCATGTGGAATTGCGCGCCTAAGTCATTGATTTAGTTGAATTCAATCATTTGTCTTATATAAGACATAAGTCTTTGCTCTGAAGGGGCGCGCCGCTACGCTTGAGGCAGGTCGAACATCTTTCGACAGCCCTTTTCCATCACCCCAGGAGCCCCGATGAGCCAAGCCACCCGTGAACAACAAGCTGCCGCCTTGCAAAAGGACTGGAACGAGAACCCCCGCTGGAAAGGCATTCAGCGCGGCTACACCGCGGCCGACGTCGTGCGCCTGCGCGGCAGCCTGCCCATCGAGCACACGCTGGCCAAGCGGGGAGCCGAAAAACTGTGGGCCCTGCTGCACAGCGAACCCTTCGTCAACAGCCTGGGCGCGCTGACCGGCAACCAGGCCATGCAACAGGTGAAAGCCGGCCTGAAGGCCATCTACCTGAGCGGCTGGCAGGTTGCAGGTGACGCGAACAGCAATGGCGAGATGTACCCCGACCAGAGCCTGTACTCGGTCGACTCGGTGCCCAAGGTCGTGAAGAAGATCAACGCCACCTTCAAGCGCGCCGACGAGATCCAGTGGAGCGAAGGCAAGAACGACATCGACTTCTTCGCCCCCATCGTGGCCGACGCCGAAGCCGGCTTCGGCGGCGTGCTGAATGCCTTCGAGCTGATGAAGGCGATGATCGAAGCCGGCGCTGCCGGCGTGCACTTCGAAGACCAGTTGGCCGCGGCCAAGAAGTGCGGCCACATGGGTGGCAAGGTGCTGGTGCCCACGCGTGAAGCCGTGGCCAAGCTGGTGTCGGCGCGTCTGGCAGCCGACGTGATGGGCACGTCCACCATCCTGCTGGCCCGCACCGACGCCGAAGCCGGCGACCTGGTGACCAGCGACATCGACGACAACGACAAGCCCTTCACCACCGGTGAGCGCACCGTCGAAGGCTTCTTTCGCACGAAGAACGGCCTGGAGCAGGCCATCAGCCGTGGTCTGGCCTATGCCCCCTACGCCGACCTGATCTGGTGCGAAACCGGCAAGCCCGACCTGGCCTTTGCCAAGGCTTTTGCCGATGCGATCCACGCGAAGTTTCCGGGCAAGATGCTGGCCTACAACTGCAGCCCCAGCTTCAACTGGAAGAAGAATCTGGACGACGCCACCATCGCCAAGTTCCAGCGTGAACTGGGCGCCATGGGCTACAAGTTCCAGTTCATCACCCTGGCCGGTTTCCATGCGCTGAACTACGGCATGTTCGACCTGGCCTATGGCTATGCGCGCAACAACATGAGCGCCTTCGTCGAGCTGCAAGAAAAGGAATTCGCCGCGGCCGAGCGCGGCTTCACCGCCGTGAAGCACCAGCGCGAGGTGGGCACCGGCTACTTCGACGCCGTGACGACGACGATCGAGCGCGATGCCAGCACCGCGGCCTTGAAAGGCAGCACCGAGGACGAGCAGTTCTTCGAAGCCCGGCACGCGTGAATCGGGCGATGGCCGGGGCGGGGGTGAAGCGCGCGATCCTGTGCAATCCTGCCCCGTGCCCACACCATTGACTAGTCAATGTGGAGGATGCGGGCGAAAGAATGCCCCCGGTCCTTCAGCACTGCCGCTGGGGGCGTCGATGCAGGCCCGCTCTCCATGCGTTACACCGAACCCAAAAACAGAAGCGCCGAACTCCTGCGCCTGGCCCTGGCGCAGATGGGCAGACACAGCGCCGCCTACAACCCGCTGACCTTCACGGTCTGGTACGAATTCGTGTCGGGCACGAACGTGCGCTTGTCGGCGGCCGTCGATGCACTGACTGCCCAAGGCGCCGTCATCGACGACGAACGCGTGCTGGCGTTGTGCAAGGAGCACATCTTCCCGGCCAACGAAGAAAGCCTGGAACAGGTGCGCAGCACCCTGGAAAGGCTCATGCACGGCGTGGCCCGCACGGCCACCGAGACGAGCCGCCATGCCGGCGACTACGGCGCCCAGTTGACGGAGCTGAACAGCGCACTCGCCACGCAGGACGCCGGCAGGATCCGGCCCCAGGTGGACGACGTGCTGGCCGGCACGGTACGCATGCGCCAATCGGTCGAACAGCTGCGCACCGAAGTGGACAGCAGCCACCAGGAAGTGAACCGCCTGCGCCTGGAGCTCGACCGCGCGCGGGGCGAGGCCATGCTCGACCCGCTGACCGGCGTGCTCAACCGTCGCGGTTTCGAACAGCACCTGCAGGCCATGCTGGCCGAGCATCCGGCGGAAGGCTGCGCCCACGTGCTCGTGATGCTGGAAATCGACCACTTCAAGAAAGTCAACGACACCCACGGGCACTTGATCGGCGACCGCGTCATCCAGGGCCTGGGCGAGATCCTGCGGGCGACCGTCAAGTCGTCACGCGCCACGGCCGCCCGCTACGGCGGTGAAGAGTTTGCGATCCTGCTGCCGGCAACCTCCCTGTCCGATTCGCACCAGCTGAGCGAAAACGTTCGTGCACGCAGCAAGGCCTTGAAGATCCGCAACCGCAGCACCCAGGAGGTGCTGGTGACGGTGACGGTGTCCGGCGGCGTGGCCGCCTGGAGGCCCGGCGAAGCCGCCAACGACCTGATCGCCCGCGCCGACGCGGCGCTCTACGCGTCGAAGCAGGGCGGGCGCGACCGCATCACCCTGGCCTGAGCCTTCAGTTCGCGGCGCTGGCGCCGCGGCGACGCCAGTCGAGCAGCAGCGCAAACAAGGCGGCGGCCGTGAGCACGCAGCCCGCGAACAGCGGCGACACCAGCAGGCGCAACGCTGCGGCAAAGTCGGTCAGTGCCCAAGACGGCACCTGCTTCAGTGCCGAATAGATCTCGGCCGGCGCTTCGCCGCTCATGGTGTTCGGGCCCCGGGTCACCAGCGACAGCGCGGCATTGCGCAGCATCTCCGACAGCGTGGTGGCCACCGCCCACACACCCAGCCATTGATCCAGTACCAGACCGCCGATCAGCAGGGCCAGCAACAGCACCGGCAGACCCCAGCGCTTCAGGTAGGCATTGGCCAGCACCACCGCCAACAGCAGTGGCGCGGCCCACATCACGGCCAGTGGCAGACCGGCCATCACGCGCAGCACCAGGGCCACGCCGGCCAGCAGCAGGTCGCCCCAGGGCATGGCCAGCCAGGCCCCGAAACCCGCCAACCGGGTGACGAGCACCAGCGACACCAGCCAGCCACCCGCCAGGCCCACCACGAGTGCTGCCGCCGGCACGAGCAGCAAGTGGGTGGCCAGCGGTGCACCCAGGCTGGCGGTGTGAGACGAAGGCAGCGAAAGCCAGAACTCGACCGAGCGGTCGCCATGGTCTCGGCGCGCCAGGCCGGTGATCAGGATGAGCGACGTGGCCGACAGGATCAGGAAGGTGACGAAGGTGCCAGCGGTCATCGCGATCATGCTCAGCAGGGTGGGGAAGGCCGGCCCGACACGGTCGGCGTGCTCCGCATCCAGCTGGATCTGGCCGAAAGCCAGGCCCAACAGGGCCAGCGCTAGCGGAACGGTGACCAGCAATGTCCAGCCGAAGCGGTGCTGCATCCATTCGCGCCTGATCAGGGTGTTGAAGTGGTTCATGTCATGTCCTGTCGGAAACGGGCCGGGTGGCTCAGAAATGCTGGCGATCGAGTTCGGGCTTGCGCGTCAGCGCCACGAACAGGTCGACGAGGCTGGGTCGCACGCGCTGGCCGAGGGCCAGCACGTCCTCGGGTGGTGCGCCGTCGAACACCGCCGTGGTCGCGCCGCGCGCACCCCCGTTGGCCGGATTGCTGCGGTAGCGCAGCAGCGGGTGGGCCGCCGCCATGCGATCGGCGGCTTCGGGGTCGTGGTTCAGGGCGACGAAGCGCCGGTCCATGTCCTCCAGACTGATCGACAGCACGAGCTTGCCTTCGTTGAGCATCAGCACGTCGGACAGCAGGCTCTCGATTTCCTCGACCTGGTGGGTGCTGATCAGCACGCTGCGCTCGCCGTCGCACCATTCGTCGATGAGCATCTCGTAGAAAGCCTTGCGCGAGATCACGTCGAGGCCCAGTGTGGGTTCGTCCAGGATCATCAGCCTGGCGTCGATGGCGGCAATCAGCGCCAGATGGGCCTGCACCACCATGCCCTTGGACAACGACTTCACCTTGTCGCCCAGGCCCACGCTGGTGCGGCGCAGCAGGGCGCGTGCGCGCTCGGCCGAAAAACCGGGGTGCAGGCCGCTCATGAGCGTGATGAGATCGCCGACGCGTGCCCAGCGCGGCAGGATCGCCACGTCGGGGATGTAGCAGGCGCCCTGCAGCAGCTGCACGCGCTGCTGCTGCGGGTGCAGGCCCAGCACGCGCAGGCTGCCTTCGGCCCCGGTCACATTCGCCAGGCCGACCATCGCCTTCATCAGCGTGGTCTTGCCCGCCCCGTTGTGGCCGAGCAGACCGACCACGCGGCCCTTGGGGATGGTGAAGCTGACGTCGTCCACGGCGCGCTTGGCGCCATAGGCCACGCTGACGTGGCGCGCTTCGACCAGGGGTTGGTTCATGATGGTTGTTCCCATTGCAGTTGTTCGGCACCAATGCCCAGGCGGTGCAGCCGCTCGCGCAGCCGCGGCCATTCGGTGTGCAGGAAGCGCTGGCGCTCGGCTGCGCGCAGGCGTTCGCGCGCGCCCATCACGACGAACAGCCCCAGCCCGCGGCGGTTCTCCAGCAGGCCTTCGTCGCCCAGTGCCTGGAGAGCGCGGTTGACCGTCAGCGGATTCAGCAGGTGGCGGGTGGCCAGCACACGCACCGACGGCATGGCCTCGCCTTCGCGCGGTTCGCCGTCGAGCAGCTGTGCGGCCAGCAAGTCGGCCAGTTGCTGGTAGATGGGTTGTCGGTCGTCCCAGGTGGGCATGGTCGCTGTCCCGTCGGGTGTGTTGGTGAGGTAACACACCATAACAGTGGGGTTCGTCGCGGCGAACGCCGATGCGACAGGCTGCAGCCACGGGCGACCAGATGCGCCGGCCCGGCAGGCTCGCCCGTCAAGATCGGCGAGGGGCTGCTGTCGGGCCGTTGCGGACCTTGCACTCTAAGTTGGTCCCCTGGGCTGGGAGAGCCGGGTAGCCCCCTCCGTTCATGTCCCCCGCCCGCGGCCGATCAGGTGCCTGGGGCACCTGG
>JANOBX010000064.1:0-22922 GCA_031411875.1 Burkholderiales bacterium
CCGTCGCCGTCGCCGTCGCCAACGCCAACGCCACCCCCGGCGCCAACGCCGTCCCCGACGCCTGGCCCGGCGCCTGGGCCGTCGCCAGCTCCAGCGCCCGGGCCCAGTCCTGCGCCCGGCCCGGCTTCTGCCGGCAACGGCACGGGCACCGGCAACACGCCGGCACCCCCGCCACCCACCGGCACCTTGCCACCCCGGCCCAGCGCCGCACCCGCACCGCTGAACCTGGTGGCAGCCGCGCCCAGTGGCAACGGGGCCGGCTCCGTCGGCAACGGCGTCACGTCGGGCAACAGCCTGCCGCCTGCGGCACCGAGCCAGGGGCAGACACCCGCGCCGGTGCCGCCACCGGCGCCGGCACCCCCGCCGCCGGCACCGCCGGCCACCGGCAACGGCCTGAGCACGGGCAACACCCTGCCGCCTGCGCCGCCCGGCCTGCCGGCCGGCTCGGCGCCTACGCCGCCCGGGCCGCCTGCGCCGCCTGCGCCGCCACCGCCAGCACCGCCGGCTCCGCCCCCGGCCTCGGGCAACGGCATCAGCACCGGCAACACCCTGCCCCCGTTGGCTCCGACGGCACCTGCCGGGTCGCCGCCTCCGCCGCCGCCTTCCCCACCACCTTCCCCCCCACCACCCGCGCCAGCCCCGGCACCCGGCAACGGCACGACCACGGGCAACACCCCGCCGCCCACACCACCCACCGGGCCGGCAGGTTCGCCCACGCCCCCACCACCCGGCCCACCCGGCCCGCCCGCACCACCCGCGGCGCCGGGCAACGGCACCACCACCGGCGACACGCTGCCGCCCGCACCACCCACCGCACCGGGCACGGCAGCGCCGTCACCCGCACCCTCGCCAGCACCGGGTTCGGGCGGAAACGGCACGACCACCGGCAACACCCTGCCCCCCGCGCCACCCACGGCGCCTGGGGCGGCAGCGCCGCCTGCGCCGGCACCCGGGTCAAACGGCAATGGTCCGACGACCGGCAACACGCTGCCGCCGGCACCGCCCACCGCGCCCGGGGCGGCCACGCCGCCAGCCCCAGCACCCGGTTCCGCCGGCAACGGCACGACCACCGGCAACACCTTGCCGCCGGCACCGCCCACCGCACCGAACAGCCCGGCCGCACCCGCCCCGGCCCCCGGCGCCGGGGGTGGCAATGGCATCACCACCGGCAACACGCTGCCACCGGCGCCACCGACGGGGCCCGTGGCGGTCCAGCCCCCGGGTCCGGCGCCCGCACCCGGCCCGGCGCCCGCGCCGCAACCGACACCTGCGCCGCAGCCTTCGGTGCTGCTGGTGGCCAGGATCGACAGCGACGCCCTGGCCTTCGCCGGTGAAGACGGCCGCCAGGCCACGGCCATCGCCGCGCGCGTGATGGCCGAGCAGCCCGCACTGGCCAGCTCGACCGTGGTCCGCGGCGACATCGAGGTGCGTTCCAGCGGCCGGCTCACGCTGGCCAGCGACCTGTTCCTCGGCACCGCCACACCGGCCCTGGCCGCGCCGTCGGTCACGCTGCGGGCCGCCGGCGATCTGTTCGTCACGCACAGCCTGACGACCGGCCTGCTGCCCACCCAGGCGGCGGCCCCGGGCGACACGCCCGTGCTGCCGTCGGCCGGGGGCGGTGGCTCGCTGCGGCTCACCGCCGGCGCCGACCTGGCGGCAGCGCTGCCGACCGCCACGGCAACCGCCGCCAACACCACCGGTTCCGTCAGGCTGGGCCGCGTGCCGGCGAGCAGCTTCGACCCCGTGCCGGCCGTCACCGTGGCCAGCAGCAGCGGGCGCATCGACATCGCCGCAGCGCAGGACATCCAGCTGCTGAGCGCACGCACCGCGGTCTTCAGCACCGGCCAGGTGGCGGGCCAGGGCAGCGCGCTGCTCGGCGAGATCGGCTTCAGCTTCCCGGGCGAGGCCCTGCTCGACGGCCGCTCGCCTTTCCGCCACGACGGCGGCAGCCTGCGCCTCACCGCCGGCCGCGACATCACCGGCCAGCCCGCGCAAACCCCCTACATCACCGACTGGTGGTGGCGTACCGAGACCGGCGCCTGGTATGCCCGCCATGCCGACCTGTACCGCGGCGGCGTGGCCAGCTTCGGCGGCGGCGACATCGCCGTGCGCGCCGGCCGCGACATCGCCGACCTGGACGCCGCGGCGGTGAACAGCGGCGTCGCCACCTACACCTCGGCCGTCACCGGCGAACGCTTCGCGCCGCAGGTCTATGCCGGCGGCAGCGTCGGCGTCGACGCCGGGCGCGACCTGCGGGGCGGCCTGGTGTCGGCCAGCGGCAGCGGGCTGCTGGTGCGCAGCGGCCGCGCCATCGCGCCGTCGGCGCTGGCCGGGGGCTACGACGGGCTGCATGTCGACTACCAGAACACCGCCGTGCGCATCGAAGCCGCGGCCGACGCGACCATCGGCTCGATCAAGTCGGCCGGGCGACTGGAAGAGACGGCCGCCAACCGGGAAGTCGCCGGCACCTTCGTCGACGGCCTGTCCACGCGCGCCACGCTGGCCGTGGCCAGCTGGGGTGCTTCGCTGCGTTATCTGGACCTGCGCCTGGGCGGCAGCCAGCGCCAGAGCAGCGCCGACAGTTCACGCGAGATCCCGGCCGTGGCCAGCTTCCTGGCGCCCTCGGGCTCGATCGACCTGGGCGGTGCCGCCGGCGGCCTGGTGCAGCAGCCGCGCTTGGGCCGGCCGGCCGAACTGCTGATAGGCGCCGCGCAGGACGTGCGCCTGGTCGAAGTGCGCGTGCAGTCGGCCGCGGCCGACGCTGGCATCCGCATCGGCAGCCTTTCCGACGCCAACACCGCGCCGCTGGGTTATGGCGCCGACGGTGGCGCGGCCGCGGCCGACCCGCGGTCGCTGCAGCCCGTGCGCGTGGCCGCCGCCGCGGGCGACGTCACGCTGGCCGGCGGTCTTCAAACGGCACGCCCGCTGCGCCTGAGCGCGGGCCGCGACGTGCGCGTGCCCAACCCCGGCGGCGTGCTCGTCGTGCACGCCGGCACCGAGGCCGGCGACACCGCGCTGTCGCTCATCCAGGCCGGCCGCGACTTCAGCCTGGACAGTGGCCAGCAGTTCCCGTTCGGCACGGTGGTGCTGCGCGGCCGGGGCGACCTGGTCGTGGTGGCCGGCCGCCATGTCGACCTGGGTCGTTCCGGTGGCCTCGTCACCCGCGGCAACCTCGACGACAGCCTGGGCCTGCCCGCGGGCGGCGGCAACCTGACGGTGCTGACCGGCGTGAACTTCACGTCGCGCGACTATGCCCGTGCCGTCGAGCGCGGCGTGGCGCTGCTCGGCAACGGCGGTGTCGCCAGCCGCGCTGGCGAACTCGCCACCTGGCTCGAGTCCGTCGCCGCGGGGCGGGCGCCGGCGGCCCCGGGCTCGGCGGCGGCCAGCGCCTTCGACGCGCTGAGCCCGGCCGACCAGCTGGCCCGCGCCGCCACCCTGCTGGGCACCGAGGCTTTTGCCTCCACGCTGCAGGCCGCGCTGCAGACCGTCACCGGCCTGCCCGCCAGCGGCACCGCCACGGCCCTGCGCGAACGCTTCAATGCCCTGCCCACCACGGCCGAACGGCTGCGCGTGGTGCAGGAGGTGCTGGCGGCCGAATTCGACACGCAGGCCGCCGGCGCACGCCAGCAGCTGGTGCTGTCGCTCGCCGCTGCAGACATCCGCGCCGGCCAGGGCCAGCCGGCCGGTGGGGCCGCTCGCGCCCGGCTGCAGGCGCTGCAGGAATTCGTCGCTGCGCGGCAACCCGCTGCCGCGCCGGCCGACCCCGCCACCGCAGCCGCGGCCTCTTCGGCACTGGCCGCCTTCGCCGGCCTGCCGCTGGAGCAGCAGATGCTGCGCATTAACGCCGTGGTCTTCGACAGCCTGCGCGCCGCCGGGCGTCAGGCCGCGCTGGCCGGCGCCGAACGTGAACTGGCCTACGCCCCGGCCTATGCCGCGCTGGCCAGCATCTTCCCCGGCCTGCGCGGCAGCGGCAACCTGGACATGACGTCGAGCCAGATCAAGACCCAGCAGGGCGGCCACATCAACCTGCTCGCCCCCGGCGGCAACATCAACGCCGGCGCCCTGGCCGCCAGCAACAGCACCAGTGCCAACACCCAGGGCATCGTCACCGTGGCCGGCGGCGACATCAACGCCGCGGCCAGCGGCAACTTCGCCGTCAACCAGAGCCGCGTGTTCACGCTGGCGCGCGGCAACCTGCTGCTGTGGTCGTCGCAGGGCAACCTGGACGCCGGCCGCGGTGCCAAGACCGTGCGAGGCGCGCCGGCACCGATCTACGGCCTGGACGCCAACGGCAACGTCACCGTCGACACCTCGGGCTCGTTCACAGGCAGCGGCATCGCCGTGCTCGACGCCCAGAGCACGCTGGACCTGTACGCCCCGCGCGGCGAGATCAACGCCGGTGAAGCCGGCATCAGCTCGGCCGGCAACGCCTTCCTCGGCGCCAACACCATCGTCGGCACCGACAACCTGGCCATCGGCGGCGTGGCCGTGGGTGCACCGCCGGCACCGCCCAGCGGCGGCGTCACCGCCGGGCTGTCGCTGGCCAGCCAGACCGCCCTGCCGGCCACCCCCGCCGCTGGCGTGAGCGATGAAGAAGAAGAGAAAAAACGCCAGCGCAAACGCCGCAACTTCCTGCTCGACTTCCTGGGCTTCGGCCAGGACGACTGAACCCGAACCCGACACCATGAACTTCTTCACCCGGACCCTGCGCCTGTGCGCCGCCGCCCTGGCCTTGGCGGCCTGTACCCAGCCTGCCCTGGCCTGGTGGAACGAGGACTGGACCGTGCGCACGCGGGTGACGCTGGACACCACGGCCGCCGGCCTGCCGCTGCAGGCCCCCGTGAACGGCGCACCGCTGGCGCTGCGGCTGCACTCGGGCAATTTCGACTTCGTCGCCGCCAAGGACGACGGCGCCGACCTGCGCGTGCTCGCTGGCGACGACAAGATGCCGCTGCGCTTTCGCATCGAGAAGTACGACCCGGCCAACGAGCTGGCGCTGATCTGGGTGCAGCTGCCGGCGCTGGCCGCGGGCAGTGCCGACAACCGCGTCTTCGTCTACGCCGGCAACGCCAAGGCCGCCGCCGAACCGCCCTGGACCGGTGGCGGCGCCGGCGAACTGGCCAGCTTCCCGCTGGCGGCGCGCAACGGCGCCGACCTGTCGGGTGCGCTGGCCGCGCAGGCGCCCGTCACGCTCGAACGCAACGCCCTGCTCGGCGCGGGCGCGCGCCTGGCCGGTGAAGCCGTCGTCTGGCCGGCAGGCGCGGCCACGCAGGTGGCGGCCGGCGGCCCACTGACCTGGTCGCTGTGGGCCCGGCCGGAAGCGGCAGCGGGCGTGCTGCTGCAGCAGGGCCCGCTGACGCTGGGCTGGCGTGCCGGCAAGCTGGAGGCCCGCGTGGGCAACCGCAGCATCACGGCCGGCGAGCTGCCGACCGGGGCCTGGGGCCATGTCGCGCTGGTGTTCGACCAGGGGCAGGCCACGCTCTATGTCAACGGCGTGCCCGGCAGCCCAGGCAGCCTGCCGCTGCCGGCACTGGCCGGCCCGCTGTCGGCCGGTGTCGGCTTCGACGGTGTGATCGACCAGATCGAGATCGCCAGCGTGGCGCGCAGTGCCGACTGGCTGAAGCTGGCGGTGGACACCCAGGGCATCGCCACGCGCCTGGTGAAGTCGCAGAAGCAGGACCCGGCCAGCGCCGCCGCGGCCGAGGGCGGTGGCGGCGGGCAGACCGGCTACATGCGCATCCTCGTCGACAACCTCACGCTCGACGCCTGGATCGTCATCGCCATCCTGGCCGTGATGTTCGTCATCGCAGCCTGGGTGATGGTGAGCAAGACCCTGCTCGTCACCCGCACCGACCGCGCCAACCGGAACTTCCTGGTGCGCTTTCGCGAGGCCAAGGACGACCTGCTCACCGTGGCCGGCGACAGCGACCCGGCGCTGAAGGCCTCGACGCTGCAGCGCCTGTACCTGTCGGGCGTGCGCGAGCTGAACAAGCGCGACGAGGCGATCAAGGGTTCAGGGCTGTCGGGCGCGTCCATCGACGCCATCAAGGCCGCCGTCGACGCCGACATGGTGCGCGAGTCGCACCACCTCAACGCCCGCATCGTGCTGCTGACCATCGCCATCTCGGGCGGCCCGTTCCTCGGACTGCTGGGCACCGTGGTCGGCGTGATGATCGTCTTCGCCGCCATTGCCGCGGCAGGCGACGTCAACGTGAATGCCATCGCCCCGGGCGTGGCCGCCGCGCTGCTGGCCACGGTGGCCGGCCTGGCCGTCGCGATCCCGGCGCTGTTTGGCTACAACTGGCTGGCCGCGCGCATCAAGAACATCACCTCGGACATGCAGATCTTCGCCGACGAGTTCATCGCCCGCGTCGCCGAGCTGTACGGCAAGCCCTGAACGAGGCCGCAGCATGTCTGCCGACGTCAAGACCGAGAACACGCCCTACGACGAGATCAACGTCACGCCGATGCTCGACCTGGCCTACGTGCTGCTGGTGGTGTTCATCATCATGACCACGGCCTCGGTGCAGGGCGTGCGCGTGAAGTCGCCGGTGAGCGAATCGGCGCAGAACCTGGCCAAGCCGCAGACCCGCGCCATCACCATCACCGCTGACGGCGCGGTCTACCTCGACGCCTACCCGGTGACGCTGGAGCAGCTGCGCGACAGCCTGGCACGCTACAAGGCCGCCAACCCGGCGCTGCCGGTGGTGCTGAAGGGCGACGCCGCGGCGCCCTACGACAAGGTGATGGCGGTGCTGGACGTGGTCAAGCGCCTGGACATCACCGAAGTCGGGCTGGTGACGCAGCGCGCCGTGCGCTGAACGCGCCCATCGCGCACGACAGGAGCCAGGAACATGCAGGTCAACACCGAAGCCAAGCCCTACGACTCGATCAACGTCACGCCGATGCTCGACCTGGCCTACGTGCTGCTGGTCGTGTTCATCCTGATGACCACGGCCACGGTGCAGGGCCTGCCGATCTCGATGCCCAAGCCGAGCAACCAGCCCAGCACCGAAAAGCACGAACTGAAGGTCATCCAGGTCGCGGCCGACGGCACGCTGCTGCTGAACGGGGTGCCGGTGTCGGCGACCGAGCTGGAAAGCCAGCTCGTGGCGGCGCAGGCGCGCGACCCGAAGATGTCGGTGGCGATCAAGGGCGACGCGCGCACCCAGTACGCGCAGGTGGTGGCCGTCATCGACCTGTGCGCGCGCCTGAAGGTGGCGATGGGCCTGGTCACCTCGCGCATCGGGAGCTGAAGCCATGACGGCCATGATCGACCCCGACGTCGCACCCGCCAGTGCGCGCACCTGGGCGCTGCGGCTGGTGGTGGCCGCGGTCGTGCTCGGGCTGCTGGTCGCGGCCGGCCTGTGGCTGGCAGGGCTGTCGTCCAAGCCGCAGCCACGTGAACGCCAGCTGGCGCGCATCGCCATCCTGCCCGACACCCCGCCACCGCCGCCACCGCCGCCGCCGGAAAAGCCGCCAGAACCCAAGGACAGGCCCAAGCCCGCGCCACAGGCCGAAACACCCAAGCCGGCCGAAGTGCCCAAGGCCGCCGAGCAGCCGCTGAAGATGGAAGGCCCGGCCGGCGACGGGCCCAGCGCCTTCCAGGCAGGCGCCGTCAGCCAGGACTACCAGGGCGGGCCGACGGCGGCCGCGCCCGCGGCAGCACCTGCTGCTGCACGGGGCCAGCAGCGCCTCTACGCACTGACCGCGCGCCAGCAGCTGCGCGACGCCATCGAACGCCACTACAGCGGCGACGCGGCCAACCTGGTGGCGGTGTTCAGCCTGTGGGTGGACAGCGATGGCACGCTCAAGCGCGTGGAGATCGAACCCACCGGCGACCCGCGCAACGACCGCGACCTGCGCGCCGCGCTCGACCTGACGCTGCAGTCCCTGCGCCTGGCCCCGCCGCCGGCGATGGAGCAGCCCCTGAGATTCCGACTGAACATGCGTGACGCTGGCTGAGACCGCTGATGAAACAACGACCCACCCCACCCCCGGCCTGCCGCCCGGCACGCCACCGCAGCGCGAGGCCAGCCCGCGCGCTGCCGCTGCCGGCCGCGCTCGGCGCTCTGCTGGCTTTGGGCGCGCTGGCCGCGCCCGTCGCGATGGCCCAGACCGGCGCCGTCAGCCCCGAGCGCGCCACCATCGATCAATTGCGTGCGACGACCATGGCCCTGCTCGACGCACTCGACCGGCAGCAGCAGCAGTCGCAGCAGCGCGCCGACGCGATGGCACAGCAGGCCATCGAACAACAGCGCGTGACGACGATGGCGCTGATCGAGGTGCTGGTGGGCCAGGGCCTGCTGCCGCGCGACCGCGCCGAAACGCTGATGCGCATGGCGGCGCCGGTGCCTGCACCAGCTCCTGCACTCGCAACCAGCACCCCCTCTGCCCTGGCCGCGCGGGGCGCCTTGCCGCCAGGCGCGCCACCACCGGCCGCCCCGAGCCCAGGTGGCGCCATGGCAGCAGGCGCGGGTGCAGCGCTGGGTGCCGCGGGCTCTTCACTGACCAACCAGCCCGCCGCGCCCACCGCGCGCTGGGGCGACCCCCCACCGGCGGCCGGCGCCACGGCCGGCGCGCCGATCCGTGTGCCCTTCATCAGCGAGACCACGCGCGCGCAGATCCGAGAGCAGGTGCGCAACGACGTACTGGCCACCATCCGCGACGAGAACTGGGCCAGCCCGCAGCTCCTGCCCGGCTGGGTGCGCGGCGTGCGCCTGTACGGCGACCTGCGGGTGCGGGGCCAGTTCGAGAGCTACCCGGACGACAACTTCCCGGCCGAGCTCTACCGCGACCAGACGACCTCACCCGCCTGGTCGCCCGACATCGCCAACACCAGCCTGGACCGCAGCCGCTTCACCCTGCGCGCGCGTCTGGGCGTGGACGCCAAGGTCAGCGACGACGTCAACCTGGGGCTGCGCCTGTCCACCGGCACCACCAGCGGCCCGGCGTCGTCGTCGCAGACGCTGGGCACCGGCTTCAACAAGGCCAGCGTGGTGCTCGACCGCGCGTGGCTGCGCTGGGAACCCTGGCAGGACTTCCGCGTCATCGCCGGGCGCATGGCCAACCCCTTCTTCGGCACCGACCTGCTCTGGGCCGACGACCTGGGCTTCGACGGCTTGGCCGCGCAGGCCGAACGCACGCTGGGCAGCGGCCTGTTCGCGTTTGCCACCGCCGGGGCTTTCCCGCTGGAGGAATTCAACGTCGACTCGCGCGACAAGTGGCTGTTCGGCGCGCAGCTGGGTGTGGACTGGAGCCTGGGTTCCAGCTTCCGCTGGCGCACCGCCGTGGCGGTCTACGACTTCCATGCGGTCGAAGGCGTGCGCGAACGGCTGCCACCCCCGGCGGGGCCGCTGGCCGGCACGCGCGGCTACCTGACGTCGCAGTACCCGGCCACGCTGCGGCAGAAGGGCAACACCCTCATCAACCTGAACGACCCCACCAGCACCGCCGCGCCGACCTGGGGCCTGGCCTCGCGCTTCCGCCCCGTCAACCTGACCACCGCCTTCAGCTTCGAGCCCTGGCCGGCCCGCGAAGCCGGGCTGACGATCGACTGGGTCGACAACAGCGCCTTCGACATCGCCGATATCCAGGCCCGTGCCGGGGTGCCGCTGGCCAACCTGCTGCGCGAGAAGACCACCGGCCTGCAACTGCGCGGGCACTTCGGCGCACCACAGCTGAACCAGCGCGGGGAATGGCAGGTGTACGCAGCCTTCCGCCAGTTCGAGCGCGACGCCTGGATCGACGGCTTCACCGACACCACCTGGAACCTGGGCGGTACCAACTACCGCGGCTGGAGCCTGGGCGGCCACTACGCCTTCGACACCCGCACCAGCCTGGGCCTGCGCCTGACCAGCACGCGCAATCTCGACGACGGCTACCGCTCTGCCGCGGGCGAGGCCACGAAAAGCAGCGCCCCGCTGCGCGTGGACGTGCTGCAGGTCGACGTCAACTCGCGCTTCTGAGCCGGCCATGGGCAAGCCCCGTCCCGCCCTTCGGCTTGCGATCTGCGCAATGCTCGCGCTGGCGACCGCCTGGCCCGAGCTGGCCACGGCCCAGGCCCAGGCCGATCCCGAGCGCGAGGCGCGCCGCCAGCGGCTGCAGCTGCAGCGCGCCCAGGCCGAGCTCGAAGAAGCCGCTGCCCAGCGCGATGCGCTGCAGGCCGCCAAGGCCGCGGCGGAAGGCAAGGCCCGGCAGCAGCAGACCGCGGCAGCAGCAGGCGCACGCAACCTGGCGGCGAGCAAGGCAGACATCGCCCGCCAGCAGACGGTGATCGAAACGCTGCAGGCCGCCCTGCTGGCCCAGGTCGAGGCGAGCAAGCGCCTTCAGACGGAGGCGGCGGCTCGTGAGTCGGCCCTGCGCGAAGAACTGGCCGCCGCCAGACGCGATTCAGCCGACCGCTTGCAGACCGTGCGCGCCCTGTCCGGGCTGCTGGAACGCAGCACGGCGGCCATGCGCCAGGCCGAAAACCGCATCGATGCCCTCTACAAGGCCGGGTTGACCGCGGTGGAGCAGTACCGGACCGAAGCGGTGAAGGGCGACATCTCCCTCACCGACCCGCTGGGCTGGCGCGCCGTGCGCCGCGAGAACACCGTCGACGCGCTGCGCGACGGGCTGGAACGCCAGCCGCCACAGGCGACGAAGCCTCAATCCAGCCGCTGATAGGACTCCACCAGCGAATAGCCGTCCTGCCGGCGCAGCGCCAGTTGCAGGCGCGCACCCGGCTGCAGGGTCGACAGGCCCGGCCCGGCGGTGCTCTTGGTCACACCCCATATCGAACCGGCGTCGTCTTCGACGAAGGCAAGTCCAAAGGATGGGAGAACCTCTCTGGCCGTTGCCTGAACGGACATGGACCGGGTCGTTGCTTTCGTCACGCTCGCCTCCTGAAGACATCGGCGCTGGAATCATAGCCGGCAGGAACACACGGTTTCGCGGGGTCGCCAACGGCAGAAATTAAGGTATAAATCGTTTATCCCTTTTTTGGAATTAAGCCATGGCAGACACCACTCCGACAGCGACGCCGCCGGCGGCCAAGGGCCGCAACGCCCGGCCTGTTGCGAAAACCCGCGCAGCTCCCGCGACGAAGACCGTGATCTCGCCGAAGAAGGTCGCAGCAGTCAAGACGGCCAAAGCCACCAAGCCGGCCAAAGTCGCCAAGCCACGGGCCAAGCTCGTTCGCGACAGTTTCACCATGCCGCAAAGCGACTTCGACCTGATCGACGTCCTGAAACAGCGCGCACTCGACTTCAAGCGGCCGACGAAGAAAAGCGAGCTGCTGCGTGCCGGCCTGCAGGTGCTGGCCGCGCTGCCGCCGGCCAAGCTGGAGCAATGTCTTGCCAAGCTGGTCGCCTTGAAGACCGGCCGGCCTCGCAAGGCGGGCTGAGCCAGAGCGAATCGCCAGCCCGGTCGACGAGCAGGATGGAGCACACCGCATGAGGCCGCTGCTGGTGGTGGGTTCGATCAATCTCGACATCGGCCTGCGCGTGCCGCGGCTGGCGGCGGCAGGCGAGACCTTGATGGGGCGGGACCTGCAGCTCAGCCCTGGCGGCAAGGGCGCCAATCAGGCCCATGCGGCGCGTCTGGATGGCGTCCGTGTCCGCCTGGTGGGCGCGGTGGGCAGCGACGGCTTCGCAGCCACCGCACTGCAGGGGCTCCGTCACATCGGCGTCGACCTGGAGGCCGTGCGGTCCCTGGCAGGTGTGGCCACGGGCGCGGCGCTCATCCAGGTCACCGACGACGGCGACAACGCCATCGCCCTGGCGCCCGGCGCCAACGACCAGCTGCGGCCGCAGGACGCGGAGGCCGCGGTCGATGCCGCCACCTGGGCCAGCCACGACCTGCTGCTGCAGTGGGAATTGCCACCCGCCACGGCGATGCGTGCCGCCGCGCTGGCGCGCGCCGCCGGCAGCCGGGTCTGCCTGAACCTGGCACCGGCGCGTCTGCTCGACGAACTGGACCTGGCACTGCTGGACTGGTGCCTGCTCAACGAAGGTGAACTGGCGGCCCTCGCCGCCCACAGGGGCCTGCCCGGGAGCGGCCCCGCCGCCGCCCGTGCGCTGGCGCAGCAGCTGCGGCAGGGTGTGGTGCTGACGCGGGGTGCGCAAGGCGTGTACGCCTGCCCCGGCGTCGCGGCCATCTCGCAGCTGCCAGGGGGCGCAGCGGGCCTGCCGCCGGACGGCCTGCATCTGCCCGCACATGCCGTAGACACCGTCGACACCACCGGTGCCGGCGACACTTTTTGCGGCGTCTTTGCCGCAGCGTTGGCCGCCGGGCGGCCGGTCGAACAGGCGTTGCGGCGCGCGAACGCCGCTGCCGCGCTGGCCTGCACCGGCCGCGGCGCCCAGGCAGCCCAGCCTGCCATGCAGGCCATCGACGCATTGCTGGCGGCCGGCGTTCCAGCGGCGCCTTGAACACCGTTTGGCCAGGACGCTCCTGCGCAATGGCGCCCGGCCCCGAGCCCGGGCCTCGAGCCATCTGTCAGCGGCGGCCACCCACCATCGACCGGATCATCAGCACCAGCAGGCCGCCGCACAGCACCAGCATGCCCACATTGACCGAAAGCGCCAGCGGGCTCATGGCCGCGGCGCGAATGGCCAGTGCCGCAGCAGGCGCCAGGGCGCCCAGCAGAGCCACCACGGCCGAGACGTACAGCAGCGCGCGACCGGCACCGGGCATCTGCCGGGCCAGCAGCGCCAGCGCCAGCAGCACGGCACCGAACCCGGCGGGCAGCAAGGCCGTGTTGCTGGACGAGACGGCGTAGGCGCCGAGCCCGAGCACGATGAGAAGTGCGGCGAGGGCAAGCGTGGTTTTCGGCATGTTCGACAAGCTTCCAGGCACCGCAGCAGGAGCGGTAATCGCAGGGTAGCGCAGCGCCCCAAAGGGCCAGGGCGAGCGGGGCGATGGCCACCCGACGCGCCCTGCAGATCCGGGCGCCGGAGCACCGGCTTTCACCGGCCTTGTTACCTGCGCTTGCACCGCCGCATTCCGGGTACAGACGAACGGCAGGCCGCGTGTTAGGTTCCGGCGAATCACGAGGAGATCCTGCGATGAAGCTCAATGTCCCCCGCACACTGGCCGCAGCGGCCTTGCTGGCCACCAGCCTTCCCCTGCTGGCACAAACCGGCACGCTGAATACGCGGCTCATCGCCGATGGACTCACGCAACCGCTCTACGCCACGTCACCGGTGGCGGGCGGCCCGGTCTTCGTGCTCGAGAAGGGCGGCACGATCAAGGCGGTGAGCGGCGGCGTCACCAGCAACTTCCTCAGCGTCAGCGTCAGCACCGGCGGTGAACAGGGCCTGCTGGGCCTGGCCTTCGACCCCGGCTATGCCGACCCGGCCTCGGCCGGCTACCGCCGCTTCTTCGTGAACTACTCCGACCCGACCAACCAGGACACGGTGATCGCGAGCTACCGCACCAACGCCAACGGCCTGGCCGCCGACCCCAACAGCCGGGTCGAGGTGATGCGCATCGACCAGCCCAGCTTCAACAACCACAAGGCGGGCTGGATGGGCTTCAAGCCAGGCGATGCCAACAACCTGTACATCGGCACCGGCGACGGCGGCAGCGGCAACGACCCCCTCAACAACGCCCAGAACACCACCGTGCTGCTGGGCAAGATGCTCCGCATCAACATCAACGGCGACGACTTCAGCAGCCCGACGATCAACTACGCCATTCCCACCGACAACCCCTTCGTGAACACGGCCGGGGTGCGCGGCGAGATCTTCGCCACCGGGCTGCGCAATCCCTGGCGCAGCAGCTTCGACCGCGCCACGGGCGGGATGTGGATCGCCGACGTCGGCCAGGGTGCGCGCGAGGAGATCAACTTCATCACTGCGGCCAGCCCTGGCGGCCAGAATTTCGGCTGGCGTGTGCGCGAAGGCGACATCGCCACCCCCAGCGTGGGCGGCGCCCTGCAGCCCGGCATGGTCGACCCGATGCTGGTCTACCCGCGCAGCTTCGGCTCGTCGATCACGGGTGGCTACGTGGTGCGCGACACGAGTTCGGTGCTGTACGGCCAGTACATCTTCGGCGACTTCGTGGCCGGCCGCATCTGGGTCATCAACGGCGACGGCAGTGCCCAGACCATGGCAGCTGCCACCGATCTGACGGCGGTGCTCGACGCCGGCGCGGCCGGACTGCTGGGCAACATCGCCTCCTTCGGCGAAGGCCCGGGCGGCGAGATCTACATCGTCGACTTCGGCGGCAAGGTGGTGCAGGTGGTGCCCGAGCCGGCCAGCGTGCTGCTGATGCTCAGCGGCGCAGCGGCACTGCTGCTGTGGCGTCGGCGCAGCGCGGCGGGCGGCCGGCAAGGCTGAGCCCGGCTCGCGCAGCGTCGGTGGGTGCCGGGAAACAGCACCGGACGCCCCCGATGCGCCAAGGGGACAGCTTTTGCAGCGGCCCCCCCATCGATCTCACATGTGGTCGATCATCACCTGACCGAACCCGCTGCAGGACACCTGCGTGGCGCCTTCCATCAGGCGCGCGAAGTCGTAGGTCACCTTCTTGCTGGCGATCGACTTTTCCATGCTGCTGATGATCAGGTCGGCGGCTTCGGTCCAGCCCATGTGGCGCAGCATCATCTCTGCGCTCAGGATCTCCGAGCCCGGGTTGACGTAGTCCTTGCCGGCGTACTTCGGCGCGGTGCCGTGCGTGGCTTCGAACATGGCCACGCTGTCGCTCAGGTTGGCACCCGGGGCGATGCCGATGCCGCCCACCTGCGCGGCCAGGGCGTCGGAAACGTAGTCGCCGTTCAGGTTCAGCGTGGCGATGACGCTGTACTCGGCCGGGCGCAGCAGGATCTGCTGCAGGAACGCATCGGCGATGCTGTCCTTGACGACGATGTCCTTGCCCGTCTTCGGGTTCTTGAACTTGCACCACGGGCCGCCGTCGATGAGCTCGGCGCCGAATTCCTTGATCGCCAGGTTGTAGGCCCAGTCGCGGAAGCCACCTTCGGTGAACTTCATGATGTTGCCCTTGTGCACGATGGTCACGCTGGGCTTGTCGTTGTCGATGGCGTACTGGATGGCCTTGCGCACCAGGCGTTCGGTGCCTTCGCGGCTGACGGGCTTGATTCCGATGCCCGAGGTGTCGGGGAAGCGGATCTTCTTCACGCCCATCTCGTCCTGCAGGAACTTGATGATCTTCTTGGCCTTGTCGCTTTCGGCTTCGAATTCGATGCCGGCATAGATGTCTTCGCTGTTCTCGCGGAAGATCACCATGTGGGTCTTCTCGGGTTCCTTCACCGGGCTGGGCACGCCCTTGAAGTACTGGATCGGACGCAGGCACACGTAGAGGTCGAGTTCCTGGCGCAACGCCACGTTCAGGCTGCGGATGCCACCGCCCACGGGCGTGGTCAGCGGGCCCTTGATCGACACCACGTATTCGCGCACGACCTTCAGCGTTTCCTCGGGCAGCCAGACGTCGGGGCCGTAGATGCGCGTGCTCTTCTCGCCGGCATACACCTCCATCCAGTGGATCTTGCGCTGGCCGCCGTAGGCCTTGGCCACGGCCGCGTCCACCACCTTCAGCATCACCGGGGTGATGTCCATGCCGGTGCCGTCGCCCTCGATGAAAGGGATGATCGGGTTGGTAGGGACGTTCAGCGAATAGTCCGCGTTGACGGTGATCTTGGCGCCGCCTGCGGGGACCTGGATGTGCTGGTACATGGGTGTGTGAACTCCGAATTTTTTCCGGGCTGCCCGTCCGCCTGGACCGGGCTCGTGTGTTGGGCAAACAACTCCTCAATTCTAAGTCACCACCCTGACCGGGCCTGACAGGCCTGGCCGGGCCGGGCAGGCTCAGAACGTGGCGCAGAAGGCGGCAAACGGGGGGTACAGACCGTGCATCAGCGCGAAGGCCGAAGCCCCCATCAGCATCAGGCCCGCCAGGCGCACGGCTCGCAACTGCGCCGATGGCCGGGCGGCCCAGCGCCGCCAGGCCCAGGGTGCCAGCAACAGCCCGCCCGACGAGGTGACAGCAAACGCCGCCATCGCGGCCGCGCCGCCGGCCGGGCCGTTGGCCATGGCGGCCACCAGCAAGGCCGACTGCAGCAAGCCGCAAGGCCAGGCCACCCACAGCAGGCCGGCGGCAGTTGCCTTGGCCGGAAACTGCACACGCTGCCAGCCGTCGGCCAAAGGGGCCGCAGGACGCTGCGCGCGGCCGATGGCCGACATCCAGTCCGGCTGCCGGCCCCGCCACAGCAGATAGACGCCCAGGGCGAGGGCAGCCACGTGCAGCAGGGTCCAGAACGGCCGCAGGGCCGGGCTGGCCTGCGACCAGCCCGCCAGCACCGCCATGCTGCCCGCCGCCACGGCACCCCCGGCGGCGTAGCTGGCCACCCTGGCCAGGTGAAAAGCCCAGGCGCGGCCGGCGACCGCGGCCGACCCGTCGTTGCCGCCAAGACCACCCACGCCGCCCATGTCTCCGGTGCCGGCACCCGCCCCGACCGCCCCGCCGCGTCCCGCCGTGATGGCGGTGCAAGCCGCACCGCACATGGCGGTGCAATGGGCCATGCCGGCCAGGCCCAGCAGCGCGGTGCTGCCGATCAGCGCCAGTTCGATCACGGGACCGGTTTCGGGTTCATGCCCTAGATGATGCGCGAGAAGCGCTCGCGCGCCTGGTCGCTGTTCAAGTGGCGGTCGAAGACCATGGCGACGGCCCGCACGAAGTACCAGCCCAGCGGCGTGACCTGGATGTCGTGTTCGCCCACCTCGACCAGCCCCACCTTGGCCATCTCGCCCAGCCGTGCGATTTCGGAAGCGAAGACCGTACGCATGTCGACCAGGTGCGCCAGCTCGATCGACTCGAAGTCCAGCCGGCCCTGGCACATCAGCGCCATGATGATGGCGCGGCGCACGACGTCGTCGCGGCTCAGCGCCAGCCCGCGCACCACCGGGAAGCGGCCCTGCTCCAGGGCGTCCTGGTATTCGGGCAGGGTCTTGGCGTTCTGGCTGTATGTGGCGCCGATGCGGCCGATCGACGACACGCCCAGGCCGATCAGGTCGCACTCGGGCTGGGTGCTGTAGCCCTGGAAGTTGCGGTGCAGGCGGCCCTGGCGCTTGGCCACCGCCAGCGCGTCGCCGGGCAGCGCAAAGTGGTCCATGCCGATGTAGGTGTAGCCCTGGGCGGTGAAGCCCGCCAGGGCCGCGCCCAGCATGCCGACCCGCACCTCTGGCGCCGGCAGCTCGGCGGAATGGATGCGGCGTTGCGGCTTGAAGCGTTCTGGCAGATGGGCGTAGGCATACAGCGCGATGCGGTGCGGGCGCAATTCAGCCACCTGGGCAATGGTGCGGTTGAACGAGGCCGTCGTCTGCTTGGGCAGGCCGTAGATGAGGTCGGCGTTGATCGAATCGAACCTCAGCGCCCGGGCCTCGGCCACCAGCTCACGCACCATCTCGAAGGACTGCACACGGTGCACGGCGAGCTGGACCTCGGGGTCGAAGTCCTGCACACCGAAGCTCACGCGGTTGAAGCCCAGCGCGCGCAGATGCTGCAGGCGGGCGCGGTTGGCGGTGCGCGGGTCGACCTCGATCGACACCTCGGCCGTCGCCGACAACCTGAACGCGTGGCGGATCAGGTCCATCAGGTGGGCCAGTTCGTCGTCGTCCAGGAAAGTCGGCGAACCACCGCCCAGGTGCAGCTGCGAGACCTGCTGTCCGCAGCCGAGCTCGGCCACGTGCAGCGCGATCTCGCGTGCCAGCAGTTCCAGGTAGTCGCGACCGCGCGAATGGTGCTTGGTGATGATCTTGTTGCAGGCGCAGTAGTAGCACACCGACTCGCAGAACGGCACATGCACGTACAGCGACAGCGGCAGGGCGCCGCCCACCACGGCGCCCTGGGCGCGTTGCTGCAGCGCCCTTCGGTATGCGTCGTGATCGAAGGCCTCGACGAAGCGGTCGGCCGTGGGGTAGGAGGTGTACCGCGGCCCGGGCACGTCGAGGCGGCGCAACTGCTCCAGGCTCAGGGCGATCGGTTCTGCGGCGACGTGGGAGGCGGTGGCGGCATTCATGGCTGCACTGTGCCGAAGCCGCGCAGCGAGGACTTGATCTCCCTCAATCAAGGTTCACCCTGAGGCCCTGGCAGGGTATCTACCGGGCAACTGCGCGATACTCGACGCGTCGTACACCAGGGTATCCATGATGAGTGAAACCCACAGCGCGGTCGCGACCATGCCGCTGCGCATCGAACCGTTCAAGGTGGCCTGTTCCGGCTGCAACCTGCGCGAACTCTGCCTGCCGCTGGGCATGTCGGAAGCGGAACTCGAGCGTCTGAACAGCATGGTCGCCACCCGTCGCAGCGTGGCCCGCGGCGAGGCGCTGTTCCGCGTCGGCGACCCGTTCACTGCCCTGTACGCCATCCGCGCCGGCTTCTTCAAGACTTCGGTCTCGTCCGAGGACGGCCGCGACCAGGTCACCGGCTTCCAGATGGCCGGCGAGCTGCTCGGCCTGGACGGCATCGGCACCGACCGCCACACCTGCGACGCCATCGCCCTGGAAGACTCGCAGGTCTGCCTCATTCCTTTTCACCAGCTCGAAGACCTGTCGCGTGAATTCAGCGACCTGCAGCGCCACTTCCACCGCATCATGAGCCGCGAGATCGTGCGCGACCACGGCGTGATGCTCTTGCTGGGCAGCATGCGGGCCGAAGAACGACTGGCGGCCTTCCTGCTGAACCTGACGCAGCGGCTGCGCACACGCGGGTATTCGGCCAGCTCGCTGGTGCTGCGCATGACGCGCGAAGAAATCGGCAGCTACCTGGGTCTGAAGCTGGAGACCGTGAGCCGGGCTTTTTCGAAGTTCCAGGACGACGGCCTGCTCGACGTGAAGCAGCGCCAGATCCACGTGCTCAAGCCCGAAGGCCTGCAGGCGCTGGTCAACGGCAGCAGCTGCTGAAGCCGGCTCAGGGCTTGGGCGTGGCCGCGTGGTTGCGGCCCTGCACCGCCGGCATCTCGGCAGCGCTGCGCGGGGCCTCCAGCTTGTAGACCGGGTCGGGGTTCAGGATGGCGATGGCCAGCGTGGCAAAGCCCGCCACCACGACCAGCAGCGGCCCGCCCACCACCATCCACATGATGCCGAACCGCCACCAGGGCTGGGCCGCGGGCTTCGTCGTCTGGCGGGTCGTGTTCATGGCGGGTTCACTCCGGAGCGGGGCCGCGTCAGCGCGGCACGAGGAAGGTGGATTTTTCGGCGAGCACGCGTGAAGGCTCGTTCTTGGCGCTGTCGGCCACGCGTTCCACGACGAACTCGATGCGGTGCGAACCCGTGCCCAGGCTGGCCGCCTGTTCCGGCGGCACCCGCACCGACACGGGAACCCAGCGGGTCTCGGCCGGGCCCACGCGCACATCGTCCTTCACGCTGACGACACTGCCGGGCAGGCCTGCCACGCCGATGCGGTAGCTCTGGGTGCGCTCGGTGGCGTTCATCACCTGCATGCGGTAGCCGTTCTCGATCCAGCCGTCGTCGACCTGCCGCGCGATCGAACCCCGGTCGCGTTCCACGTCCACGCGGAAGGGCGAGCGCAGCGCCAGGCTCGTGCCCAGCCCGGCCAGGATGAGCACCAGCACCGCCGTGTAGACCAGCACGCGCGGACGGAACACGCGCCGGAGCAGCTGCGACTTGTCCAGCTTCTGCTCCAGACCGCGTTCGGTGTCGTAGCGCACCAGTCCGCGCGGGTACTGCATCTTGTCCATCACGCCGTCGCAGACGTCGATGCAGGCGGCGCAGCCGATGCATTCGTACTGCTGGCCCTTGCGGATGTCGATGCCGGTGGGACACACCTGCACGCACAGCCCGCAGTCGATGCAGGAACCGAGCTTGGCCTGGGCCAGATCGGTCTTGCGGCCCCGGGTGCCGCGCGGTTCGCCGCGCTGCGTGTCGTAGCCGATGATGAGCGTGTCCTTGTCGAACATCGCGCCCTGGAAACGGGCATAGGGGCACATGTACTTGCACACCTGCTCGCGCATCCAGCCGGCGTTGCCGTAGGTGGCGAACCCGTAGAACAGGGTCCAGAAGCTTTCCCAGGGGCCGAAGCCCAGCGTGAAGGCCGAAGCCCAGAGCTCGCGGATGGGCGTGAAGTAGCCGACGAAGGTGAACCCGGTCCACAGGCCGATGGCCAGCCAGATGAACTGCTTGCTGCCCTTGCGCAGCAGCTTGTTCACGCCCCAGGGGGCGGCGTCGAGCTTCATGCGCTGCATGCGGTCGCCCTCGGTATGGCGCTCCACCCACATGAAGATCTCGGTGTAGACCGTCTGCGGGCAGGCATAGCCGCACCACAGCCGCCCGGCCACCGCGGTGAACAGGAACAGCGAATACGCCGCGACGATCAGCAACCCCGTCAGGTAGATGAAGTCCTGTGGGTAGAGCACCAGGTCGAAGATGTAGAAGCGCCGTGCGCCCAGGTCGAAGAGCACGGCCTGGCGCCCGTTCCAGGGCAGCCAGGCCAGGCCGTAGAACAGCAGCTGTGTGAACCACACCGCTGCCCAGCGCCAGCGCGCGAACCAGCCCGAGACGGCCCGGGCGTAGATCTTCGCGTCGCTCTTGTAGAAGTGGACGACCGCGGCGGTGCTGGCGTCGGGCACGATCGGTGGCGTCGGCATGATCGGCTGGGGGCTGCCGGGGTTCAGCGAGGCGCCCTTCAGTTGCCGGCGGCGACGCGCGTGCCCTGCGACAGGCTCCACACGTAGACGCCGAGCACGTGGATCTGCTCTGGCGTCAGGCGCGTGGCCTGGGCCGGCATCTGGTTGACCTTGCCGTTGGTGATGATCTGCACGATGGCCTGCTCGCCCCAGCCGTGCAGCCAGACCTTGTCGGTGAGGTTGGGTGCCCCTAGGGCCATGTTGCCCATGCCGTCGGGGCCGTGGCAGGCGGAACAGACCGCGAACTTCGGCTTGCCCAGTTGTGCCGCCAGGCTGTTGTGCGGGCTGTCGGACAGGCTCAGCACGTACTGCGCCAGGTTGCGCACGTCCTCGGTCGAGCCCACCGCCGAGGCCAACGCCGGCATGTTGCCGACACGGCCGTTGCTCAGCGTGGTCTTGATGGCTTCGTGGGTGCCGCCATAGAGCCAGTCGCTGTCGGTCAGGTTGGGGAAGCCCTTGCTGCCCTGAGCGTTGCTGCCATGGCACTGCGCGCAGTTGTTGAGGTACAGGCGTTCGCCGATGCCCATCGCCTTGGCATCGCGTGCCAGCGCCTCGGCGGGCATGGACACATAGGCGGCGTAGACCGGCGCCATGGCCTGGCGCGCCCGGGCCTGCTCGGCTTCGAACTGGCCCTGGCTGGACCATTTCAGCGTGCCCGGGTTGCTGCCCAGCCCGGGGTAGAAGGCCAGGTACACCGCCGCGAAGACCACGGTCATCACGAACAGCCACATCCACCAGCGCGGCAGCGGGTTGTTCATCTCGACCAGGTCCACGTCCCAGACGTGACCGGTGGTGTTGTCGTCGGCCATCACCCTGCGGCGGCTGGCGATGATCAGCAGGCCCAGGCAGGCCACCAGGCTGAGGACGGTGACGACGGCGATGAAGATCGCCCAGCCACTGTGGATGAAGTCACTCACGCTTGCTCTCCCGGTTGTCGTCGAGGAAGGGCAGCATGGCCGCTTCCTGGTGTTCTGCCTTGCGCTTGCGGCTGTAGCTGTGCTTGATGAGCAGCAGGAACAGCACGAAGCCGGCCAGGGTGACGGCAATGCGCCAGGTGTTGACGTCGAAGTCCATCGTTTGCTCCTTACTTCTTGGCCGTGCCCAGCACCTGCAGGTAGGCGATCAGCGCCTGCATCTCGGTCTTGCCCTTCACGTCGGCGCCGGCGGCCGCGATTTCGGCGTCGCTGTAGGGAACCCCCACGCGGCGCAGACCGGTCATGTGGTCGCCGATCTTGGCGTCGTTCACCAGTGCCGACTCGAGCCACGGGTAGGCCGGCATGTTCGACTCGGGCACCAGGTCACGCGGGTTGATGAGGTGCAGGCGGTGCCATTCGTCGCTGAACTTGCCGCCCACGCGGTGCAGGTCGGGGCCGGTGCGCTTGCTGCCCCACTGGAAGGGGTGGTCGTAGACGAACTCGCCGGCCTGGGAGAACTCGCCGTAGCGCAGGGCCTCGGCCCGGAAGGGGCGCACCATCTGCGAATGGCAGTTGTAGCAACCCTCGCGGACGTAGACGTCGCGTCCGGCCAGTTGCAGCGCGGTGTAGGGCTTGAGCCCGGCCACCGGCTGCGTGGTCGAGCGCTGGAAGAACAACGGCAGGATCTCGACCAGGCCACCGATGGCGATGGCCACGATGATCAGCACGATCAGCAGGAAGTTGTTGGTCTCGATCTTCTCGTGACCTGTGGGCTTGGCATGGGCCATGGAATGTTTCCTCTCAGACTTCTTGCTGCGGCTCAGGCGTAGGCCGCGGCGACGCGCGGGATGGGCACCGGCTGGGCGCGCACACCCTTGACCGTCATCACCACGTTCCAGGCCATGATCAGCATGCCCGTGAGGTACAGCGCCCCGCCCAGCAGGCGCACCACGTAGTAGGGGAAGCTGGCCTTGACGCCTTCGACGAAGGTGTAGACCAGGGTGCCGTCGGGGTTGACGGCGCGCCACATCAGGCCCTGCATCACCCCGGCGATCCACATCGCGGCGATGTAGAGCACGATGCCGATGGTGGCGATCCAGAAGTGCAGCTCGATCGCCGGCACGCTGTGCATCTTGGTCTTGCCGTAGAGGCGCGGGATCAGGTGATACAGCGCGCCCATGCTGATGAAGCCGACCCAGCCGAGTGCGCCGCTGTGCACGTGGCCCACGGTCCAGTCGGTGTAGTGGCTGAGCGCGTTGACGGTCTTGATCGACATCATCGGGCCCTCGAAGGTGCTCATGCCGTAGAACGACAGGCTCACGATCAGGAACTTCAGGATCGGGTCGTCACGCAGCTTGTGCCAGGCA
>JANOBX010000065.1:0-65180 GCA_031411875.1 Burkholderiales bacterium
GTTCGGGCTGAACAGCACCGTGGTCGGATAACCGGTCACCTTGAAGCGCGCACCGAGCTTCTGTGCGCCCGGGCGGTCGCCATCGACGTGCACGGCGATGAAGTTCTTCGAGAGTGCGGCGAAGTCCTGGCGGTTGAAGAATGTCGCCTTGAGCTGGTTGCACGGCGGGCACCAGGTGGCGCCCCAATACAGGAGCACCGGCTTCTTCTCGGCGCTGGCGCGGGCAAAGATGCGGTCGATGTCGGCGTCGACGGCGGCGGCCTGCCAGGCGACGTTGGTCGACGGCAGCTTGACGGCGGCCTGCGCGGGCTGCCAGGCCAGCAGGGCCAGGCTGATGGCCAGCGCGGCGCGGGTGGCGGCGAAGGACAAGGTCATGGTGTTCTCCGGTTCAAGCGGATCAACGGCGCAGATCGCTGGTCTGCATTGTGCGGCGTTGTGTGCGGTTACCACGCAAGCCTCCTGCGCTCCTACCAGGTTAGTTGCCGTAAAGCGCCTGTGCAGGCAGCTTGATGAGGTCTCACCGGCTTTGCGGGCGATCGTTTCCCCCGTGGAGAGTCACCTCCAAGAGAATTCAACTGCAGAAAACAAAAAGCGGCCCGTAGGCCGCCTTTTGTCGGGTAAATCAGAGCTTCTAACCGGGTCAAACCTTGCGGCGTCGGCCGGCAAAGCCCACTGCCGCGATGGCAAGCCCTGCGAGCGCCAACGTGCTGGGTTCAGGCACTGCACCAGGAACGATCACTTCGCCAGCACGACCGAAACGCAGATTGTCGATGGCAAAGCCAGCGGGCTCGGCACCCACCAGACTGAACAGCAAACCAGCAATGCGCGCTTGACCATCATCGGTCACCAGACCGAGGAATTCGAGCCCGAGTTGCGTGTTGGTCACGGAACCCAGCAGGCTGCCGTCCCGCGCGTAGGCGGTGATGGCTGTGCCACCGATCGCATTGAAAAAGCCGCCGTCCAGGCCGACACCAGCCAGATCGACGTCGAAGAGGATGGCGATCGGCCCGTTGAAAATTGGGCTGCCACTCAACACGGGCGACGTCGGATTGGCGGTGTCGCTGCGGATGAAAGTACTCGGTGACGCGGCATCCAAGGACAATGAATTGGTGGGATTTCCGATGACGCATCCACTGGCCGCGCCACCGCATGCATTGCCGCCCAGGCTCTGGCCCGTGAAGTAGCCGTCAAACGAGACGGTCGGAGCACCGGCACCGCCGCCATAGTTGGCAGGCGTGTAAGTAGGATTTTCGGTGCCGATCGGACGCTCGCTGAACGTGATCAGGCCTGCCTGCGGCGTGAATGCCGCCTGCGTGATTCGCACGATGCCTGCCTGTGCAGCCGACGCCGCGAGCAAAAGCGCCGCAAGAGTGATGGAACCCAGTACCTTTTTCATGAGATTTCCCGGAAGTTTTGAAGTCGCAGGAGGGCTGTAAGCGTCTTCCATGCCAGCAACCAAATCTGTCAAGCAAATCAAGTTGTTACGACGGTTCGGCACCGCCAAAGCGGTGTCTATCGGCAGAGCTTGTAAAGTTTACCGACATGGTCTTGCTTCCGCCCGTTAACTTGGGAGGCAAAGATGCGCGGCGCTGTACTGGCAGGTTTGCCATGAGGTGAAACTCCTAATGCCAAGGGACGCCAGTGTTTGGCGCCTTTGGAATCGACCTATCCTGGACGTCAGGTTCCGCTTCGGGAGCCCTGGCGACGACAGGAAGATCGCAGTCCCTTTGGGGACTCGATGGCGCGTGGCCCAAAAATTGGGTCCGTCGAGACGCCTCTTGTTACCAGATGGAAATTTCGCCGGAAAATGGGCCAAGAAGTCAGGCCGCCGGCTTCTTGCCCTCGGCGCTGTCGGCCAGCGCGGCTGCCCAGGCCCAGGCCGTTTCAGCCTGCTTCTGCACCGCCTCGATGCCACCCCAGCGCTCGGCCAGGGTGTCGGGCAGGCCGTCGTCCTCGCCTTCGAGGGCCAGCGCCATCTGCAGGTACGGTGCCCAGGGCCCTTGGTGCCGCAGCAGCGCCTGGCTGGCGGCCTCGCCCAGGCGCAGCGGTGCCAAAGCTTGCGCCAGCGGTGTTTCCAGCAGCGATTCGAGCATCGAGAACAGGCCCAGGCTGAACATCGCCTCGGGGACGGGTTCCTTGTCGAAGCGGGCCAGCAGCTCGAGCAGGCGTCCGCGCGCCAGCGCCTGTTCCTGCAGCGCTGCCGCGGCCTGGCGGCTGGCGGCGCTGCTCAGCAGCAGCATCGACAGCCAGCGCGACAGCTCCTGCCGCCCAAGCAACATCACCGCCTGTTCGACCGATTCCACGCTGCGCGACAGGCCCAGGGCCGGGCTGTTGGCATAACGCAGCAGCCGGTAGGACAAGGCCACATCGCCGCGCACGGCATCGGCGAGCACCGCGGTGTCTCGGTTCAGGGCCAGGTGATTCATCAGCTCGCAGATGCGGTGTGCCGCGGCGCTGACGGGCTTGTGCGCGGCGCTGCGCCGCCGCCCCAGTTGTCCGCCGGCCAGGGTGCAGCCGGCGCGCAGCACGCGCTCGATGTCGTCCACCGCGGCCAGACCGGTGGCCACCAGGCTCAGGCGCGGGCGTGCCTCGTGCCAGCGTTGCACCGACAGCAGCACGGTGTCGGGGTCGTCGCCGCTGGCGTGCAGCCAGACGAAGTCGGCCTGTGGTGCCTGTGCTGGCGGGCCGTCAGGTACACCGAGGCGCACCCCGCGGGCGCGGAGCGCGGCGGCCTCGTCGGCGGGCAGCGTGGCCAGGTCGGACACACACAGCCAGGCGCCGGCCGGCACCTGCTCGGCCACGGCAGGACGCGAGAGCAGGGCAGCCGGAACTTCCGCCAACGCATGGCGCCCCTGCGCGATGGCCGGCCGCATCGCCCAGAGCAGCAGGCCCAGATGGGCGGCCTGCGCGGTGATGTCCGCACGCGCTGCCAGCCGCCGCGCCATGGCCGGTGGCAGCTGGAATTCGAAGCCGGCGACGCGGCCGCGCGGTCCCACCAGCGGCCGCTGCAATCCGAAACCGGCAGCTGCAGCGGGTGGCGTGACCGGCGCAGACGGCGGTTCTGCCGCCTTCGCGGGTGGCGCCGGTGGCGCGCCGCCGATCAGTCGCCTCAGCCAGCCGAACATGAATCGCTGTCGGTGTCGGTGTCGGTGTCGGTGTGGGTGTCGCTGGGCCCGCCTGCGTGGGCTTCGGCCTGCAGGGCCGGCTGAGCGGGCTCGGCCTCGGGCTCGATGGCCGGGTCGGGTGTGCTGCGCACCAGCGACATCCAGACCGAGAAGGGCAGCCGCATCGGCCGCCGCGGGGCCGGCCTGGCGACGGTCAGGGTCTCGCAGTCGGCCAGCATCACGCCGTATTCGGGCGGCACTTCGTCGGGGCTGGCGATGCCCTCTCGCAGCACGTACCAGCATTGGCTGGACAGTGCGCGATAGGCCGCGCCCTTGGCCGGCGAGCGAAGGTCCGACAGCAGGTCGGCCCGGCTCACCTTGATTTCATGGGCCACCGGCTCGGTCTGGTCCTCGAGCGTCGTGTGGCGGATGGAATAGACGTCCGGCCGGGCCATGGCCCAGATGGTGCGTGCCTCGGCGCCGGCCTCTTGGCTCGCGGGATCGCCAGGGCCCGGCAGCGGCGCCCGCAAGGCCAGACCGCGCCAGACGACGCGGCCGGCGCGGTGCATCTCGCGGGCGACGCAGGCCACCAGCGCCTCGTGGGCGTCCAGCGCCGCCTGCGCCCGCAGGCGGGCAGCCGCCAGCAGCTGCAGGCCGGCGTCGGTGACGACCAGGGTTTCACGCCCGTCGCCGTCCCAGCGCCGCTGCAGCAGGCCGGCGGCCAGCAGCTCGAGCTCGACGGCGTCGTGGCAAGGCCAGCCGGCCGAGCGCCAGACTTCTCGCAGCCGGCGCCGCTGCGCGGCGGCCTGGCCGGTACGTCCCGCGGCCACTGCGCAGCCCGGTCAGTCGGTGACTTTCACGCCTTTCCAGAAGGCCATTCGGCCTCGGATCTCTGCGGCCGCTTCCTTCGGGTCGGGATAGAACCAGACGGCGTCGGGGTTGGCGTCGCCGTCGACGAACAGGGTCAGGTAGCTGGCCTGGCCTTTCCAGGAACACATGGTGTGGGTGTTGCTGGGCAGGGTGTATTCGCGCTTGAGGGCGTCGGCGGGAAAGTAGTGGTTGCCCTCGACGACGACGGTGTCGTCGCTTTCGGCCACCACGGTGCCGTTCCAGATCGCTTTCATGCCGCTGCTCCTGATGTTGTGCGCCTGGGGGGATTCTGCCGCTTCAATTCACGCATCGCGCGCCAGCCGCAGCCCGGCGAACTGCCAGCGCGTGGCGGGTGGAAAAAAGTTGCGATAGGTGTGGCGCGCGTGTCCCGGCGGGGTGGCCAGGCTGCTGCCGCGCAGCACCACCTGGCCGATCATGAACTTGCCGTTGTATTCGCCCACCGCGCCGGCCCAGGGGCGAAAGCGCGGGTAGGGGTCGTAGGACGAGCGGGTCCACTGCCAGACCTGGCCGTGCAGCCCGCTCAAGCCCGCCGGGTCCGAGGCCTGCTCTGCCTCGGCGGCCGCTTCCCATTCGAATTCCGTCGGCAGCCTGGCGCCGGCCCATTCGGCATAGGCTGCGGCCTCGAAGAAGCTCAGGTGGCACACCGGGGCTTCGGGGCGCCAGGGCTGCACGCCGTGCAGGCCGAACACCCCTGACGGCGGGCCGTCCTGGGCGGGCGTTGCAGCTTGCCAGTACAAGGGCGCCTGCCAGCCCTGGGCCTGCACCTGCATCCAGCCTTCACTGAGCCAGAGCGAAGGCCGCCTGTAACCGCCGTCCTGCATGAACTCCAGGTACTCGCCGTTCGTCACCAGCCCGCGCGCCAGCGCGTGTGGCTGCAGCAGCACCCGGTGGCGTGGGGTTTCGTTGTCGAACGCGAAGCCGGCGCCGGGCCGGTGGCCGAGCTCGGTTTGACCGCCAGGGTGCGCATGCCAGCCCGTGCTGGCCGGCGCAGCGGGCGGCGGCGGGCCGGGGCGCAGGGCCGGCAGCAGCGGGTTCTGCGCGAAGGAGTGCAAGACGTCGGTGAGCAGCAGTTCCTGGTGCTGCTGCTCGTGCTGCAGGCCCAGTTCCAGCAGCGGCGCTGCGGCAGCGAACGCATCTGCATCCGCCCCGAGGATGAAGTCGTCCAGCGCGGCGTCGATGGCGCCGCGGTAGGCCAGCACTTCTTCGGCCGAGGGCCTGCTGAGCAAGCCGCGCTGCGGCCGCGGGTGGCGCGGGCCCAGCGACTCGTAGTACGAATTGAACAGCGGCAGCCAGCGCGGGTTGAATGGCGCCAGACCCGGTGCATGGGGCAGCAGCACCACCGTTTCGAAAAACCAGGTGGTGTGTGCCAGGTGCCACTTCGTGGGGCTGGCGTCGGGCATGGACTGCAGACCCATGTCTTCGGCCGACAGCGCAGCGGCGAGCGTGCGCGTGTGCTGTCGCACGGCGGCCAGGCGCTCGCGCAGTGCAGCCCGAACGGGCGTGAGAAGGTGTGGGGTCATGCCTGGCGGTGTGATGGAAACGCAGTGGAAACGGTGCGCCGACGGCAAGAGCCCGACGGGTTCGACGCGGCGATTTCGTCGGCCATCTTCGTCGGCAATCGGCAAGCCCAGCTTACAGGGCCTAAGCTTCGTGCCATGAACGCTCCTCCACAAGCCCGTACCGTCGAACGCCTGGTGCAGGGCCAGGCCACCAGCGATGGCGCCGGCGTCAAGCTCGTGCGCGTGCTGACGCAGGACCTGCAGCAGCGGCTCGACCCCTTCCTCATGCTCGACGCCTTCGGCACCGACAACCCCGGCGACTACATCGGCGGCTTCCCCGACCATCCGCACCGCGGCTTCGAGACCGTCACCTACATGCTGCAGGGCCGCCTGCGCCACAAGGACAGCGCCGGCAACGAGGGCCTGCTGACGCCCGGCGGCGTGCAATGGATGACCGCCGGCCGCGGCGTCATCCACAGCGAGATGCCCGAGCAGCAGGACGGCGCGATGGAAGGCTTCCAGCTCTGGCTGAACCTGCCCGCGCGCGACAAGATGCGCGCGCCCTGGTACCTCGACATCGGCTCGCACGAGGTGCCGGAATGGCGCGGCGACGGCGTGCTGGTGCGCGTGATTGCCGGCGAAAGCCAAGGCGTGGCCGGTGCGGTGCAGCGCGAAGGCACCGAGCCGCTCTACCTGGACATCCACCTGCAGCCCGAAGCCCGCTTCACGCAGCCGCTGCCCGCCACGCACAACGCCCTGCTCTACGTCTACCGCGGTGACATGGTGCTGGTGGGTGCCACGGCGGTGCGCCGCCAGCGCATGGCGATCCTGGCCAACACCCCGGGTGCTGACCGGGTGGAGCTCAGCGCCGGCGCAGCCGGTGCGCGCCTGATCCTGGTGGCGGGCCGGCCGCTGGGCGAGCCCATCGCCCAGTACGGGCCCTTCGTGATGAACACCCGCGAACAGCTGGTGCAGGCGGTGGAAGACTTCAACGCCGGGCGGCTGGCCTGAGCCGTCTGGCACTGCGCCCAGTTACTTCCTGAGCGGGATGACGGTGTTGCGGTCGACCGGCACCGCCGTCACGCTGTTTTCTGGCGAACCTTCGATCACCCGGTCGGAATAGGTCAGGTAGACCAGCGTGTTGCGCGGCGCGTCCACCATGCGCACCACGCGCAGCTTCTTGAAGACGAGCGAGATGCGCTCGCTGTACATCTCTTCCTGCTGCGGCACGGGCTTGGGGAAGGCGATGGGCCCGGTCTGGCGGCAGGCGATGGAGGCCTCCGACTTGTCCTCCGCCAGCCCCAGCCCGCCCTTGATGCCGCCGGTCTTGGCGCGAGACACGTAGCAGGTGACGCCTCGCACCCCGGGGTCGTCGTAGGCCTCGACGACGATCTTGTGGTCGGGGCCGATGAACTTGAAGACGGTGTCGACCTCGCCCACCACGTTGGCGGCCAGCACGGCAGTCGGCAGGCTGCCCGCCAGGACGAGCGCGGCCAGCATTCTGGCGAGGTGGCGACGGGACATGGAGGACTCCGGGTTGCGCGGTCAGAACCCGGATGATGCACAGGCCGGCCGCCGAGGCGCCTGGCCGGCCAGATGCCAGACCAGCCAGACGTCCAGTGCGAGGTCGTTGGCCACGCGGTCGGGGCTGTCGAGTTCGGTGATCGACAGGCCGGTCAACAGCTCATGGCTGCTGTCGAACCAGCCGCAGCCGCGCGGGCTGTCGTCGCTGGCGCTCGAGTTGGGGACGATGGATGTGGGGAGGGATAGGGACAGTGACATGAGGCACTCCTGGCAAGTGCCGCCATCGTCGACGCCGCAGCGTCGCCTGCCCATCGCCTGGAAGTCGGGCGCGGGTGGGGGGCTGCGCGGTGCCCCCGCCGGGGTCACCCGAAAGGCCGCACCCCGATCAGGGCGGCGTGGGCCCAGAAGGCAAAGCCGCCCCAGGCCGCCAGGCCTGCCACCACGGTCACGATCGTCATCGCCGGCCGGCCCGCCGGGTAGACGGTGCCGGCGGCGCGGTCGCGGCTGCGCGCGGCGCGGAAGCTGAGCGCGGCCCAGAGCAGGAAGCCGCCGAACAGCAGCAGGTCGGCCAGGGTGTTGTTGGCCAGCAAGTGCGCAAAGGCCCAGACCTTCACCCCCAGCACCATCGGGTGCCGCAACTTCGCCTTGATGCCGTTGCCCGGCACGTAGGCGGCGGCCAGCAGCACGAAGGCGGGCACCGTCAGCAGGGCAGCGAGGTGGCGCGTCCAGGAAGGCGATGCCCAGAGCACGACAGGGTCCTGGCGGGCCAGGCCATAGCCCCAGACGAGGAGCGCAAAACCCAGCAAGGACGCCACCGCGTACAGCCCCTTCCAGGCATTCGCGCCGCGCTCTGCAATGAACCGGGTGCGCCAGCCTTCCGCGAAGACACGGGTCGAATGCACGCCGAGGAAGAGCACGAGGCCGAGGATGAGCAAGGTCATGGCGGTGGAGGGTCCGTTCGAAGCTGGGGGTGATGTCTGGCGGGCGGATTGTGGCGCCAGCGCGGAGGCTATCCTGCGAAACATGAGCTTGTCGCCCGATGCCGAACCCTTGCCGCAGCCCCGCCCCCCACGCCTGTTCTGGGAAGATTTTCCCGTCGGGTGCCGCATGGAATTCGGCACCACGCCGGTCACGCGCGAGGCTGTCATTGCATTCGCCAGCCAGTTCGACCCTCAACCCTTCCACCTCGACGACGAGGCTGCCGCCGGTTCGCTGTTCGGCCGGCTGGCGGCCAGCGGCTGGCACACCTGCGCCATGGCCATGCGCATGATGTGCGACGAATACCTGCTCGAGTCGGCCAGCCTGGGGTCGCCGGGCATCGACAGCCTGCGCTGGCTCAAGCCCGTGCACCCCGGCGACACGCTGCGCATGCGCATGGATGTGCTGGAAGCGCGGCCGATGAACAGTAAGCCCCATGTGGGCCTGGTGCGCAGCCGCTGGCAGCTGAGCAACCAGCACCTCGAGCCGGTGCTGACGATGGAGGGCTGGTCGATGTTCCGGCGCCGCGATGTCAAGGCCTGAGGGCGCGCCGGGGATGGCCAGCCTGCCGGCCGGCTACCGCGCCTTGGTGGTGGGCGGGCGTGGGGCCATCGGTTCGGCGCTGGCCGATGCCCTGCGCGCCGACGCCCGCTGCGGCGGGGTGCTGACCCTGTCGCGCGAGCCGGGTCGCCAGGGCGAGCCGGCCATCGACTTCAACGACCCGGCCAGCATCGCGGCAGCCGCGCGGCAGCTGCGACCGCAGGCGCCGTTTCATCTGATCATCTGCGCGACAGGTGCGCTGCACCTGTCGGGGCGCCCGCCCGAGAAGCGGCTGGCCGAACTGGACGCCGCCACCCTGGCGCAAGCCTTCTCCATCAATGCCATCGGCCCGGCGCTGCTCATCCAGCAGCTTCATGAACTGATGCCCCTGCGCGAACGTGCCTTGCTGGGGGTGCTGTCGGCGCGCGTGGGCAGCATCGGCGACAACCGCAAGGGCGGCTGGTACGGCTACCGGGCCAGCAAGGCGGCGCTGAACATGCTGCTGTGCACGGCCGCCATCGAAGTGGCGCGGCGGCGGCCCCTGGCGGTGCTGGTGGCCCTGCATCCGGGCACGGTGGCCTCGCCCTTGTCGGCGCCGATCATCGGCGACGCCGAGGCGGCCACGCCGGCTCAGGCGGCGCAGAACCTGCTGGCCGTGCTCGACGGCTTGCCGGCCGAAGGTGCCAGCGGCAGCTTCCACGCCTGGGACGGCAGCCCAATTCCCTGGTAGTTCTGGGTCGGCCAGAATGGCGGGTTGCGCGTTAGCGCAGAACTGACCTTTACGGCTTGACGCCCACCCCTTCCACCCTCCTTGTCCACTTCCCACGAAGGCTTGCCATGACCCTGCACGCTCTCCGTCGCTTCGGCTCGTTCAAGACCCTGGCCGCCGCCGGCCTGCTGGCCTTCGGTGCCAGCTCTTTCGCCCAGGGCGACAGCAAGGTGCTGAACATCTACAACTGGTCCGACTACATCGCGCCGGACACGATCAAGAACTTCGAGAAGGAAACGGGCATCAAGGTCCGTTACGACAACTACGACAACAACGAGATCCTGCAGGCCAAGCTGGTGGCGGGCAAGAGCGGCTACGACATCGTCGTGCCCAGCGCCCACTTCGCCAAGACGCAGATCGCCGGCGGCCTGTTCCAGAAGCTCGACCGCGCCCAGCTCACCAACTGGGGCAACCTCGACACCGCGCTGCTCGAGAAGCTGGCCCAGGTGGACCCGGGCAACGAGCACCTGGTCACCTGGATGTGGGGCTATGTCACCGTGGGCATCAATGCCGGCAAGGTGAAGGCGGCACTCGGCAGCATGCCCATGCCGGCCAACCCCTGGGACCTGATCTTCAAGCCCGAATACGCCAGCAAGCTCAAGGGCTGCGGCGTCAACATGCTGGACTCGGCCAGCGAAGTGCTGCCGGTGGCAATGATCTATGCCGGCAAGGCGCCCTACAGCAAGGTGGCGGCCGACTACCAGGCCGCGGCTGACGCGCTCAAGGCCACGCGCCCGAACATCACGCGCTTTTCCTCGTCGGGCTACATCAACGACCTGGCCGCAGGCCAGCTGTGCGTGGTGATGGGCTACTCGGGCGACATCAACATCGCCCGCCAGCGCGCCATCGACAACAAGACCGGGCAGGACATCCAGGCGCTGATCCCGGCCACCGGCGCCACGCTGTTCTTCGACACCATGGCCATTCCCAAGGACGCCAAGAACGTGAAGAACGCGCATGCGTTCATCAACTACATCCTGCGCCCCGAGGTGCACGCGTCGTTGACGAACACGGTGTTCTACGCCAACCCGAATGCGGCCTCGAAGAAGTTCGTGAAGAAGGAAGTGGCCGAGAACCCGACGGTGTTCCTCGCAGCGGCCGATGTCGCCAAGCTGACGGTGCCCGACGCCGTGCCGCAGGACATCCGCCGGGTGCAGACCCGGGTGTTCACCAGCTTCAAGGCGAACACCCGCTGACGCGCTGACGCGCGCGAGCCGGCGGGGGGATCGTCAGGCCTTGTACCAGACGATCTTCTTGCGCGAGCCGACCCAGCTGTCGTAGTTCTTCGCGAACAGGTCCTCGACCCGGTTGCGCTTGACCTTGAAGGTCGGCGTGATCAGGTCGTTGTCCACGGTCCAGGCCTCGGTCATCAGCACCAGGCAGTCGAGCTGTTCGTGCGGGTCCAGGGTTTCGTTGATGGATTGCAGGTGCGCCGTGAGCGAGGCTTCCAGTTCAGCCTTGCCAGCGGCGTCCTGCGACTTCTTCGCCGCGTCGATGTTCAGCATCAGCAGCGCGAGCGGCTGGCCGAGGTTGGCGCCGGTCACGCAGCAGGCTTCGACCGCCGCGTTCATCACCAGCTTGTCCTCGATCGGCGCCGGGGCCACGTACTTGCCCTTGCTCGTCTTGAACAGGTCCTTCACGCGGCCGGTGATCTTGAGCCGGCCCTGGGCGTCGACCGAGCCCTTGTCGCCGGTGTGCAGCCAGCCGTCTTCGGTGAAGGCCTGGCGCGTGAGCTCGGGTTCCTTGTAGTAGCCCAGCATGGTCCAGGGCGTCTTGCACTGGATCTCGCCGTTGGCCGGGTCGATGCGGCATTGCGCACCGTCGTAGGGCCGGCCGACCGTGCCGGCGGCGTCGAGGCCGCCTTCGGTGATGTGGGTGGCGCCCAGGTTCTCGGTCATGCCGTAGCCCTCGGCCAGGCGCAGGCCCAGCCGCGCATACCAGCGCAGCAGTTCCAGCGGCATGGGCGCGGCACCACCGGCCGCGAAGATGCAATCCTGCAGGCCCAGCGCCGCAAGGATCTTCTTCTTGACGATGCCGTTCAGGATGGGCAGCTTCAGGAACAGGTCCATCTTCTTCGGCGGCATCTTCAGCGAGATGCCCTGCTGGAATTTCACCCACAGCCGCGGCACGCTGAAGAACACCGTGGGCCGGGCGCGCTGCAGGTCGCTGGTGAAGGTGTCCAGGCTTTCGGCGAAGAACACATGCATGCCGGTGGCGAGCTGCCCGTGTTCGACCAGGGTGCGTTCGACCACGTGCGACAGTGGCAGGTAGCTCAGCATGCGCCCGTCTTCGCGCAGCGGGATGCGCTTCAGGCCATCGGCCACGGCGAGCGCGAAGTTGCCGAAGGTGTGCATCACGCCCTTCGGTGCGCCGGTGGTGCCCGACGTGTACATGATCGTGCACATGTCGTCGGAAGCCCGCACGGGGTGGCCCTGCAGCGGCGCTGCCTTGGCCACCACCTCGTCCCACAGCGGGTAGCTCTTCAGCGCGTCCGCCGGTGCCAGCGGGTGGGCGATGCACGGCAGGCCCGCCGGGATGCCGGGCTTCATGCCTTCCCAGCCGTCGAGCTTGCCCACGAACAGCAGCTGGGCCTCGCTGTGCTGCAGGATCTGGCGAATGGTGCCTGCCGCGAGCGTGGGGTAGAGCGGCACCGAGACGAAGCCGGCCATCCAGATGGCGAAGTCGCTCATCAGCCAATGGGCGGTGTTTTTGGAGAGCAGTGCGATGCGCGAGCCTGGCGCCAGGCCCAGGCTCTGCAGGTGGGTGGCCATGCGGCGGGTCTGGTCCAGTACTTCGGCCCAGGTGTAGTCGCGCAAGGGGCCGCCCCCCAGGGGCTGGGTCAGGGCAATCCGGCCGGGTGCCGTCTTTTCCCAGTGGTACAGGCGCTGGAGAGCCAGCGAATCGGGCTTGGCGATGATGGCCATGATGGGCGGGCGGGCCGGGAAACGGCCGAAAGCGTCTGGAACCCGCGAGGCTACCGAAGCGGGCAGGTCCGTGACAGCAGGACTTACCGCAAGACCCGCTTTGGAGGGACAGCGCTCGGTGCCGCGCCGGGCCTGCGTCAGGCGGAGGCCAGGTCCTGGGCTGCGGACAGCTCGGCCTCGGCCAGCGCCCCGCCCAGACGCTGCAGCGCACGCTGCACCAGCGTGGCGTCGAGGTCGGCCAGCGGTGCCAGGGCTTCTGCCGCTTCGGCCACCGTGTCGGGGGCTTCCAGCCAGCGTGCCGCGAGCACGGACAAGGCGCAGATCGGCCGCTTCGCCAGCGCGTCGGGCAGGCGCAGCTCGGCCTGTGCCACGACGTGGTGACGGACGCTGGCCACCGCTGCTGCACCCAGGCCCCAGCTTTCGCACAGCGCCGCACCCAGTGCGTCGTGGCTGACGCCGAACCCCGTGTGTTCGAGCTGGACGAGTTCGCTGTCATTGCGCGCTGCCCGCAGCATGCTGCGGTAATGCTCGGGGGCGTGGCGGAAGAGCACCGCCTTGCCGCATTCCTCGAACAGGCCGGCCGAGTGCGCACCCCAGGCGTCGAGCGACAAGGCCGAGGCCAGGCGGCCCATCAGCAGGCCGCGACGCGACGCGCGCCGCCACAGCGGGTCGAGCTCCGGCGCAGGGGGAAACGCCGCGCGCAGACCCATTTCGAACGTGATGGCCGCGACTTCCCGCATGCCGAGGTAGGTGATGGCCTGCTGCACGCTCTGGACCCGACCCTTCAATCCATAGAGCGAGGAATTCACCGCCTTCATCACGGCCGAGGCCAGCGCCATGTCGGTCTCGATGAGGTTCGAAGCCGCCTGCAGGTTGATTTCGTCGTCGGCCAGCAGCAAGGACAGCTTCACCAGCGCCTGAGGCTGCGCCGGAATGTCGATGTCCAGGGTTCGAAGCTCGGGGTTCACGGACATGGCAGCAAGACGAAGCAACGGTGCGACATCCTAGGATGCAGCCGTGCCGCGCAAGCGTCTGCACTGACGGGAGAACACCGGCCAGTTCCGGGTTTGGCCGCGCTGGGCCGATGCGAGGCCGTCAGCGTGCAGACACAAAAAAGCGCCGGCGGTGCGGCGCTTTCGACCGGACGGCTCGTGGCCGGCGGCGGTGTGTCTCGTGCAGTGCCTTCGCTCGGCATGCTGCTGCCCGGTGTCGGGTCTGCTTGTGATGTCTCCTCGTGCCTCCGCCTGCCGCCGGCTTGTCACCCGGCGGTGCGTGATGCACGAATGTAGTGCGGCACCGGCGCGGCCATCCATCCGGACTAACCCGCCGCCAGACCCCGGCGACGGCTCAGCGGGCGAGATGACTGCCGAGCACCGGGAACAGCTGTATTAAGCCATCGGCCAGCAGTTCAACCGCCATCGCCGCCAGGATCAGCCCCATCAGGCGCGTCATGACGTTGATGCCGGTGCTGCCCAGGACGCGGGCGATTCGACCGGAGGCCGCGAACACCGCGTAGGTGGCCAGCGCGATGACGACGCCGTAGCCCACCAGCAAGGCCAGCTCCCACAGGTGGCGGGTCTTCTCGGAGTAGATCACCATCGTCGAGATCGTGGCCGGGCCGGTGAGCAGCGGGATGGTCAGCGGCACCACGGCGATGCTCGCGCCTGCGTCGACCTTCTGGTCGCCTTCCTTCACGTCGTCAGGCTTGGTGTCGGCCTGCTGCGCATTCAGCATCGCCAGCGAACTGATCAGCAGCAGGCAGCCGCCGCCGACCTGGAACGATGCGAGGGAAATGCCGAAGAACTCGATGACCTTCAGGCCTGCCAGGGCGCTGACGGCGATGACGAGGAAGGCCGAGAAGGCACTGATGCGCATGGTGCGCAGTCGTTGTTCCCGGCTGAAGTTCTGCGTGAAGTGAATGAAGAACGGCACCACGCCGACGGGGTTGACGATTGCCAGCAAGGCAATGAGCGGCTTCAAGATATCCATGTGGCGATCCTAGGGCTCGAGCACTGGGGTGCATGCCCCGCCTTGGTGCAGCTGCGGAATGGGATTTCGCGATGCTTCAGCTTTTTCAGGGTTTGCTCGGGGGCATCAAAACAACAACTGATCATTTCGCTGCTTTACAGGCTCTGGAAAGTGAACTTCATAATACGGAGTCTGTGTCTGGCAGCCGCGCCTTTCGCCTCTCTGGGTCACGCAGGGTTGAAGCTCCACATGGTTATTTTTGGAAATCGATAGAGGGCTCCCCGTGGGAAACAAACTGTACGTCGGCAACCTGGCATATTCAGTCCGCGACGATTCGCTGCATCAGGCGTTCTCGCAATTCGGCAGCGTCACGTCCGCCAAGGTCATGATGGACCGCGACACCGGTCGTTCGAAGGGCTTCGGCTTCGTCGAGATGGGTTCTGACGCGGAAGCGCAATCCGCCATCAACGGCATGAACGGTCAAGCGCTCGAAGGGCGCGCCATCGTCGTCAACGAGGCCCGTCCTCGTGAAGAACGGCCTGGTGGCTTCGGCGGTGGCGGCGGCGGCGGCAGCCGTGGCGGCTACGGCGGCGGCGGTGGTGGTGGCGGCTACGGTGGCGGCGGTGGTGGCACCGGCGGTGCCGGTGGCGGCGGTGGTCGCAGCCCGTACGGCGGTGGTGGCGGTGGCGGTGGCCGCAGCCCCTACGGCAGCGGCGGCGGTGGCGGTCGTGGCGGTGGCGGTGGCGGCGGTTACGGTGGTGGTTCCGGCGGTGGCGGCGGCAGCCGCGGCGGCTACGGCGACTGATACCGCAGGGCCGGCTCCACGCCGGCTTGCTGAAGGGAAGGCATGTCGACCTCGCGTCGCATGCCTTTTTGCTTTTTGGAAGGCCGTTGCTCGCATTGGCGGGGCGGGTTCCCCGCGCCGTTTCAGTAGCGCTCGGGCCGGAGAACGGCCACCTGGCTGAAATACATGGCCACGTGATAGTGGCGTGCATAAACACGCATGACGTGTTCGGCAACGGAGTCGGCCACCTCGTCGCTGCAGACGAGCTTGAGCTCTACCGTGCGGTCCGCCTCCCACGCGCCCTCGCGTTCACCGTCGTGGCCGGCGCTGCGCACGTCGGAGATCGTCCAGGCCTGCACACCGTGCTGGCGGGCGTCGCTGATCAGCATGCGCTCGATGGCCGCCTCGGCCACGATGACGAGCAGGGTTTTCGGATGGCGGGTGGTCATGATGTGAGAAAGCGGGCCAGGCCGATGTACATCGGTATGCCGATCAGCAAATTGAACGGAAAAGTGATGCCGAGTGCGACGGTGATCGACAAGGCCGCATTGGCTTCCGGCACCGCCATGCGCATGGCCGTGGGCGCAGCGATGTAGCTGGCGCTGGCGCTCAGCGTGGCCAGCAGCGCCACGCCGCCGGTCGACAGCCCCAGGGCCACGCCGACACCCGCCCCCAGCAGCGCCAGCAGCGGCGGCGCGCCCAGCCCGATGACCAGCACCGCCACGCCGAAGCGCCGAACCTCGGCCAGCCGGCCACCGGCCACGAGCCCGAGTTCCAGCAGGAAAAGCGCCAGCACGCCCTTGAACGGATCGACGAAGACGGCCTGGATCGGGCGGACACCGGCGTCGCCGGCCACGGCGCCGATCGTGATGCCACCCAGCAGCAGCAACACGCTCTTGCCGAAGAGCACGTCGTGGCCCAGCGTGCGCCAGCGCGTGGGTGGCGCGTCCGGGCTGCGGCCGGCCCAGCGGGCCAGCAGGATGCCGGCGGCCAAGCCGGGCGCCTCCATCACCGCCACCCAGAGCGCCGCATGGCTTTCGTAGGGCACGCCGGCACGCTGCAGGGCCGCCGTCGCGACGGCAAAGGTGACGACGCTGACCGAGCCGAAGTGCGCCGCCAGTGCCGCCGAGTCGACGCCGTTCAGGCGCAGCGCGCGCAGCACCGGGAAAAGCAGGAAAGGAATGGTGAAGCCCAAGGCCACGCAAGACAGGATCTGCGGCAGCAGATCGGCCAATGGCTGGCGGCTGAGCTCGAGCCCGCCTTTCAGGCCGATGGCCAGCAGCAGGTAGATCGACAGCGTCTCGTAAAGCGCTTCTGGAAGGCGAAGGTCGCTGCGCACGAGGCGGGCGAACAGACCCAGCAGGAAAAACAGGACGACGACGTCGATCATGGCGTGCGGTTGCTGCCAGCCGGCACGACAGGCCTGCCGGCTGAGGGGCTGAGGGTCAAGGGTCGCGACGCGGCTTGCGACCGCGTCCGGCTGCCAGTCTGTCGAACCAGGAGTTCGGCAATGCGCGCATCAGTTTGGCGACGACGCCCATCTGCCAGGGAATGACGGCGTAGCTGCGGCCGGCGCTGATGGCCTGCATGGCACGCTCGGCGAAGTCGTCGGCTGGCATCAGGAAGGGCATGGAATAAGGATTGCGCGCGGTCAGCGGCGTGGCGATGTAGCCCGGCAGCAGGGTGACCACGCGCACGCCCGTGCCACGACATTCGCCTCTCAGGCTCTCGCAGTAGGCTACGACGCCGGCCTTGCTGGCGCAATAGGCACCATGCCCCGGCAGCCCGCGGATGGCGGCGACGCTCGCAATGCCCACCAGCGTTCCCGAGCGCCTCTGCCGCATGCCTTCCAGGAACGGGTGGAAGCTTGCGGCCAGGCCCAGGTTGTTGGTGGCAAAGGTGTCGCGCATGACGTCGAGGTCGCTGCGCTCGGCGGTGTCCATGCCCACGCTGATGCCGGCACTGGCCACGACCACGTCGGGCAGCCCCTGCTGGTCCAGGCACAGGCCTGCGGCTGCGATGAGGCTGTCGGGGCGGGCCACGTCGGCGCCGTAGACACGGGCCCGGTCGGCACCCAGCCCCTGGCCTGCGGTCCAGGCCTGCAGTTCGGCAGTGCGCCGGGCCACCAGGGCCAGGCGCCAGCCAGCGCGGGCGTAGCGCGCGGCCAGGGCCTGGCCGATGCCGCTGGACGCGCCCGTGATGAAGACCAGTGGCGCGCTCATGGCCTGGCTCATCTGGCGCGCGGCGGCAGGCTCAACCGCGTCGGGCCGCCCAGGTCGAGCTTTTGCGTGGGGTGGTCGTAGGTCATGGCTTTGGCGCGCATCTCGGTGTTGCCGTGGATCACCACCACCGGCTGGTTGGACAGCACGCGCTCGGTCACCAGGAAGGCGTGCAGGAACTCGCTGCGCATCACCAGGGGCACGCCGGCAGCGTCGTTGCTGCTGACCGTGGCCTCGCCGATGAGCTGGATCTCGCTGCCGTCGCCCTTGGCCACGGCCTGTCGTGCCCGGGCGAGCGTGACGCGGCCGTCCGGGCTGATGGCGCGGATGCGCACGTCGTCGATCTCGATGCGGTCGGTGGCCGGCAGGTGGCGCAGCAGCGCCCCTTCCAGCCGCAGCTTCAGCTCGCCGCGGGCATCGAAACGCTCGATGGCGAACTGGGTCATCGTGTAGTCGGGGTCGGTGCGTTCGGCTTGCTCGGCGGCCGGGCCGGCCGGGCCGGGCGAGTTCTTGACCAGCCACCAGGTGCCGAAGGCCAGCAGCAGCATCAGCAGCAGCGGCAGGAACGACACCAGCGCTCCCTGCGCGCGGCGGTGCCAGGCCTCGCGTCGTGGCGGGCGCAGGGCCTGGGTCGGCGCAAGCAGCGCCGTCGCGGCAGGCGCGTTCACGGCTCGCGAAGCCGCCGCGGGCGGGCCCGCTCCCGGCGTGGCGCGAGACGGGATCTGCTCAAGCACTGTCCAGCGTCTGCAGGTGACCCTGCAGCAATCCGGCATAGCGGCCGGCCGCCATCAGCAGCAGGTCGCAGAACTCACGCGCCGCGCCGTGGCCTCCCGGCTGGCGGGTGACGAAGTGGGCGATGGCCTGCACCTCCACATGGGCGTTCGTCGGCGCGCACGCCAGGCCGGCCCGGGCCAGCAAGGGCAGGTCGGGCCAGTCGTCGCCAATGGCGGCAACCTCGGGCCAGCTCAGGTCCAGCCGGGCCAGCAAGGCGTTGGCTGCAGCCAGCTTGTCGCCGGCGCCGTAGACGGCATGGGCCAGACCGAGGTCGGCGACGCGGCGGCGCACCGCGGGCGAGTCGCGGCCGGTGATGACCAGCGGTTCGATTCCGCCCTGTTTCAGCAGCTTCAGGCCATGGCCGTCGAGGGTGCTGAAGGCCTTGAAGCTCTCGCCGGTCTCGCCGATGTAGATGCGCCCGTCGGTGAGCACGCCGTCGACGTCGAAGATGGCGGCCTTCATGGCGAGCCCACGGCCCTGGGCGCGCAGCAGCAGCTCCGGCGGGAAGCTCAGCACGGGGGCGGCCATCAGATGACCTTGGCCCGCATCAGGTCGTTCGAATTCAGCGCGCCGACCAGGCGGTCGTTGCCGTCGACCACGAGCACGCTGGTGACGCGGTGCTGCTCCATCACGCCGGCGGCGTCCACGGCCAGGGCCTCGGCAGCCACCAGGCGGGGGCTGCGGTGCATCACGTCGCCGGCCGTCAGGGCGCGCAGGTCGGCGCCGCCTTCGATGCGCCGGCGCAGGTCGCCGTCGGTGAAGATGCCCAGTGGCCGGCGGTCTTCGTCGGCCACGGCGGTGAAGCCCAGGCCCTTGCCGGTCATCTCGCGCAGCAGGGCGTTGAAGCTGGCCGAGGGCGGCACCACCGGCACCGCGTCGCCGCTGCGCATCAGGTCGTGCACGTGCATCAGCAGCTTGCGGCCCAGGCTGCCGCCGGGGTGGGAACGGGCGAAGTCGTCCTCGCGAAAACCGCGGGCGTCGAGCAGGGCCACGGCCAGCGCATCGCCCAGCGCCATCTGCGCCGTGGTGCTGGCCGTGGGCGCCAGGTTCAAGGGGCAGGCCTCTTCCTCGACGGCGCTGGACAGCCACCAGTCCGAGTGGCGTGCCAGCGTCGACTCCGGCTTGCCGGTCATCGCCACCAGGGTCACGCCGAGCCGACGCATGGCCGGCAGGATCGCGGCCAGCTCGTCGCTTTCGCCGCTGTTGCTGATGGCCAGCACGACGTCGCCCGACATCACCATGCCCAGGTCGCCATGGCTGGCTTCGGCCGGATGCACGAAGAACGCCGGGGTGCCGGTGGAGGCGAGGGTGGCCGCGATCTTGCGACCCACATGGCCGCTCTTGCCCATGCCCATGACGATGACCCGACCGCGGCATGCCAGCATCGCCTGCACCGCACCGGCGAAGCCCTCGCCCTGCCGCGCCGCCAGACCGAGCAGCGCACGGGCCTCGATCTGGAAGGTGCGTTCGGCCAGTTCCAGCGCCCGTGCGGCATCGAAGCCGGTGGGCTGGGGCAGCGGCAGGTTCATTCAGGAAGCCCTCGAATACGATCGGGCATTCTAGGGATTCCATGGCCAGCACCCTCGAACTCGTCCTCCTCTATCTCGTCGCTGCGGTGCTCGGCGTCGTCGTCTGCCGCTCACTCAAGTTGCCGCCCATGCTGGGCTACCTGGTGGTGGGCGTGCTCATCGGCCCGAACGCGCTGGCCTTTGCGCAGGACAGCGCGGGCGTGAAGTACCTGGCCGAATTCGGCGTGGTCTTCCTGATGTTCGTGATCGGGCTCGAATTCAACCTGCCCAAGCTCAAGAGCATGCGCACCCTGGTGTTCGGGCTGGGGCTGTCGCAGGTGGTGCTGACCATGGCCGGCACCCTGCTCGGCCATGGCCTGCTCGTCTGGGGTTATGCCTGGGTGGTGGGCCGCGCCTGGGAAATGGACTGGCAGGGGGCGGTGGTGCTGGGCGGCGCCATCGCCATGAGCAGCACCGCCATCGTCGTCAAGCTGATGGCCGAACGGCTGGAGATGGAAAGCGAACACGGCAAGCGCGTGATGGGCGTGCTGCTGTTCCAGGACCTGGCCGTGGTGCCATTGCTGGTGCTGATCCCGGCGCTCGGGTCTTCCGGCCAGGACCTGATCAGCGCGATGGCCTTCGCTGCGCTGAAAGCCGCCGCCCTGCTGACCGTGCTGCTGGTCGGCGGCCAGCGCGTGATGCGCTGGTGGCGCACCCTGGTGGCGCGGCGCAAGAGCGAAGAGCTGTTCATCCTGAACCTGTTGCTCATCACCCTGGGCCTGGCCTATCTGACGGAACACGCCGGCCTGAGCCTGGCCCTGGGCGCGTTCGTCGCCGGCATGCTGGTGGCCGAAACCGAATACAAGCACCAGGTCGAAACCGACATCCGGCCCTTCCACGACGTGCTGCTGGGCCTGTTCTTCATCACCATCGGCATGAAGCTGGACTGGCGGCCGGTGCTCGACCAGTGGTTCCTGGTGCTGGCGCTGACGACGGTGCCGGTGCTGGCCAAGTTCATCCTGGTGGCGGCGCTGGCCCGCGCCTTCAATGCCACCCCGGGCGTGGCGTTGCGCACCGGCCTGTACCTGGCGCAGGCCGGCGAATTCGGCTTCGTGCTGCTGACGCTGGGCGCCGACCGCGGCATCGTCGCGCCCGAGTGGGTGAGCCCGGTGCTGGCCAGCATGGTGCTCAGCATGCTGGCCACCCCTTTCCTCATCATGTACAGCGACCGCATCGTCAACCGGCTGTCGTCGAGCGACTGGCTGATGCAGTCGGTGGCGCTCACCACCATCGCCAAGCGCGCCATCTCGACCGAAGGCCACGTCATCATCTGCGGCTACGGCCGCAGCGGCCAGAACCTGGCCCGCCTGCTGTCGCCCGAGGGCATTCCGTACATGGCGCTCGACCTCGACCCCGACCGCGTGCGCCAGGCCGCCGCAGCCGGCCAGAGCGTGGTCTTCGGCGACGCCGCGCGCCTGCCCAGCCTGATGGCGGCCGGCCTGGCCCGTGCCGCGGCCGTCGTCGTCAGCTACCACGACACCGCCAGCGCGCTGAAGATCCTGCGCCTGGTGCAGGAACACGCGCCCAAGGTGCCCGTGATCGTGCGAACCATCGACGACAGCGAGATCGACAAGCTGCGCGCCGCGGGCGCCACCGAAGTCGTGCCCGAAGCCATCGAAGGCAGCCTGATGCTGGCGGGCCACGCACTGGCGCTGGTGGGCGTGCCGATGGCGCGGGTGGTGCGCATCACGCGCGACGCCCGCGACGCCCGCTACAGCCTGCTGCGCGGCTACTTCCACGGCGCCGACGACGACACGGTGAGCGAACTCTCGCAGGCCCGGCTGCGCAGCGTCACCCTGCCCGATGCCGCCCGCTGTGCCGGCCAGACGCTGGCGCAGCTGGCGCTGCACGCGGTGGGCGTGCACGTGGTGTCGGTGCGGCGGCACAGCGGTGGCGTGGTGAATGCGGCCGAAGAGCTGCTGCTGCACGGCGGCGACACGCTGGTGATCAGCGGTCTGCCCGAAGCCTTGGCGCTGGCAGAACACAAGTTGCTGGGCGCGCGCTAGGACGCCCATGAAATGACCCCACGTCGGCGCAACCGGTGCTGGCCGCCAGATCATCGAGACATGATCGAACGACGTGTTGTCTTGGTTGGGTTGCTCGGCCTGCCGCTCGCGGCGCGGGCCGACGAGGCCGTGGCCGCGATGCTGCGCGAGGGCGGCGTGGTGCTCTCCTTTCGCCATGCGCTGGCGCCGGGCACCTTCGATCCGCCGCAGTTCAAGCTGGGCGACTGCAGCACCCAGCGCAACCTCAGCGACGAAGGCCGCGCCCAGGCCCGGCGCATCGGCCAGTGGCTGGCGCAGCGCCAGCTGGTGCCCACCGCGGTGCGCAGCAGCCCCTGGTGCCGCTGCCTGGAAACGGCCACGCTGGCCTTCGGCCGCGCCGAAGCCTGGCCGGCACTGGGCTCGCCACGCGGTGCCAGCGAAACCACCAATGCGCAGTCGTTGCGCGCCCTGAACGAGGCCGTGACGGCGGCTGCGACGCGTCGTGGCGGCTTCGAGGCCTGGGTCACCCATCAATTCGTGATGAACGATCTGCTGGGGGTTTCGACCTCCTCCGGCGAAGGCCTGGTGCTGCGCCCGGGCACGGGCGGCAAGCCCCAGGTGTTGGCGCGGCTGGTGGTGATCTGACCGGCGGGGCTTCGCGCCGGCGCGTGCCACCGCCACAATCCACCGACATGACGCCAGCCCAGACCATCCGCGCCCACATCCGCACCGTGCCCGACTGGCCGGCGCCGGGCGTGCAGTTCCGCGACATCACGCCGCTGCTCGCCAATCCGAAGGTCTTCCGCATCCTGATCGACGAGTTCGTGCACCGCTACTTCGACGTCAAGCCCAGCGCGATCGCCGGGCTCGACGCGCGGGGTTTCATCATCGGTGCGGTGGTGGCGTACGAGCTGAACGTGGGCTTCGTCCCCATCCGCAAAAAGGGCAAGCTGCCCTTCACGACGGTGGAGGAAACCTACGAGCTGGAGTACGGCAGCGCCACCGTGGAAATGCACACCGACGCGGTCAAGCCGGGCGACCGGGTCGTGCTGATCGACGACCTCATCGCCACCGGCGGCACCATGATGGCGGGCAAGAAGCTGCTCGAGCGACTGGGTGCCCAGGTCATCGAAGGCGCGGCCATCGTCGACCTGCCCGAGCTCGAAGGCTCTGCCAGGCTGCGTGCCGCCGGGCTGCCGCTGTTCACGCTGGTGGACTTTGCCGGACATTGAGCGTGCGCCCGGCCGCCCGCCTTGTGGCCTAATCGCGGGCTGTCCAGAAATTTCCCAGCAGAGTCCACCATGGCCAACAAGATCAGAACCGAAGCCGACCGCAAGGCCACCCCGCGTCCGGCGCCCGCTGCCGGGACCAACGCCCGTGTCAACGGCGGCGGCCAGCGCATCAGCCTGGAACGCGGCTCGCACACCCGCAGCAAGAAGAACCCCGGCAAGCGCCCCGGCAAAGGCGGCTGAAGCCCCCGGCGCACCGCAGAGTGCGCCGCGGCCGGCCCCATGTGAATCCACATCGCCGCCGCGCCCATGATCAGAATCACCGAACTTCGGTTGCCGCTGGACCATCCGGCGGGCGACCTGCGCTCGGCCGTGCTGGCGCGCCTTGGCTTGCAGGACGCCGAGCTCCAAGCCTTCACCGTCTTCAAGCGCAGCTTCGACGCGCGCAAGAAGTCGGCCATCGTCCTGATCTACACGCTGGACTGCGAACTGGCCTCGGGCATGGACGAAGGCGCTCTGCTCCAGCGCCACGAGCGCGACCCGCACGTCAGGCCCAGCCCCGACACGGCATACCGCTTCGTCACCCACGCGCCGGCCGACTTCCAGGCCAGCGGCCGCGCGCGCCCGGTCGTCATCGGCTTCGGCCCCTGCGGCCTGTTCGCCGCGCTGGTGCTGGCGCAGATGGGCCTGGCGCCGATCGTGCTGGAGCGTGGCCGCCCGGTGCGTGAGCGCACGAAGGACACCTGGGGACTGTGGCGCCAGGGGGTTCTGAACCCCGACAGCAACGTGCAATTCGGCGAGGGCGGCGCCGGCACCTTCAGCGACGGCAAGCTCTGGAGCCAGATCAGCGACCCGCGCCACCTCACGCGCAAGGTGCTCACCGAATTCGTCAAGGCCGGCGCGCCCGAAGAGATCCTGTTCGTCGCCAAGCCGCACATCGGCACCTTCCGGCTGGTCGGCATGATCGAGAAGATGCGCGCCGACATCGAGGCCCTGGGCGGCGAGATCCGCTTCGGCCAGCGTGTCGCCGACCTGCACATCGAGTCCAGCGCGCTGGGCGGCCGCCGCGTGCGGGGGGTGGTACTGGCCTCGGGAGAGGAGATCCCGGCCAGCCATGTCGTCATGGCCCTGGGCCACAGTGCGCGCGACACCTTCACGATGCTGGCCGAGCGCGGCGTCTATCTGGACGCCAAGCCGTTTTCCATCGGCTTTCGCGTCGAGCACCCGCAGGGCGTGATCGACCGCGCACGCTTCGGCAGCAGCGCCGGCCATCCCATCCTGGGCGCGGCCGACTACAAGCTGGTGCACCACGCCGGCAACGGCCGCTCGGTCTACAGCTTCTGCATGTGCCCAGGCGGCACCGTGGTGGCCGCTACCAGCGAGACCGGGCGCGTGGTCACCAACGGCATGAGCCAGTACAGCCGCAATGAACGCAATGCCAATGCCGGCATCGTGGTGGGCATCAGCCCGCAGGACTACCGGCAGGACGGCAAGAAGGACGGCGCGGTGAACCCGCTGGACGGCATGGCCTTCCAGCGCATCTGGGAAAGCCGGGCCTTCGAACTGGGCGGTGGGGGCTACCGCGCGCCGGGGCAGCGCGTCGGCGACTTCATCAAGCGCCGGCCGTCCACCGCCTTCGACACGGTGCAGCCCTCCTACAAGCCCGGCGTCACCCCCACCGACCTGGCCCAGCCCGGCCGCGGCAGCCTGCCGGATTACGCGCTGGACGCCATCCGCGAAGCGTTGCCGGCCTTCGAGCGCCAGATCAAGGGTTTCGCAATGCCCGACGCGCTGCTCACGGGTGTCGAGACCCGCACCTCCTCACCGCTGCGCATCACCCGCGGCAAGAACTACCAGAGCCTGAACGTCGCAGGCTTGTACCCGGCCGGTGAAGGCGCCGGTTACGCCGGCGGGATCATGTCCGCCGGGGTGGACGGCATCGAGGTGGCCGAAGCCCTGGCCTGCGACCTGTTGGGCACGACCTGCCAGCAAGAGTAAACCATCGTTTCAAGGTGTTGAAACGCTGTTTTAAATCGGCGGCACATGCCTTAGCCTGAGTGTGTTGCCAACGTGGCGCGCCCTGCGCCGCGAGCACGGGCCGTTCGTGCCTGCAACTGCCGACAGCCTGTCGTGCCGTGCCTGCGCACAGCCCCGATCTGGAGCGCGCTTCCCCGAGCGGGAATGCTGCGTCTCGGCGACTGTGTCCTTTTCTTCGACCAGATCCGTTCCAGGAGAACACACGATGATCACGAATGAAACTCGCATCCACCTGGGTGCGCTGTTTGCGCTGACGCTGGGGGCTGCGGCCCCGGCGGCGGCCGTGGATTGGCCGGCGGGCTTTTCCAAGTGCGCCGATGAAGGCGGCACCTGCCGCGCTGGCTCTGCGCCACGCCAGGTGTCCTTCGGCATCAAGGACCGCTGGGTGATACGCACCTTGTCGGGCAACGTGTCCTGCAGCGTGGCCACCTTCGGCAGTGACCCGAACCCGACCCTGCGCGAGAAGTGTGCGGTGGGGCCGGTATCGACTTCGCCGCCGCCGCCTCCCCCGCCTCCCCCGCCTCCCCCGCCTCCGCCTCCGCCTCCGCCTCCGCCTTCACCGCCCCCGCCCCCGCCCCCCGCTAGCGCAGGCAGCGCCAGCGGTGGGTTCGCCGGCACTGTCACGGGTGGCGGCAGCGGCCCGGTCGTGTCCGTGAGCTCGGCGGCGGCCATGCAGGCCGCCATCGACGCCTACCCCGGCACCGGCGGTCTCACGCTGCGCTACACCGGCACCTTCAATTTCGCTGCCATCACCGACCCCTGCACGCAGTGGCGCGCACCCAAGGGCGCCATCGTCGAGATCAAGAACAAGAGCCACGTCACCATCGAAGGTGCCGACGGTTCGGGGGCCAATTTCGGCCTGGCCATCAAGGGCGGCGCGACGAACATCATCATCCGCAACATGACCATCGGCCTGCTGCCGGGGTCGATCGACGCCATCGGCATCGAAGGCCAGGGCGGCAGATTCCCCAGCGTCATCTGGATCGACCACAACACCCTGTTCAGCAGCCTCAAGGAGTGTCAGGACGCGGGCGACCTGGAGTTCGACGGCCTCATCGACAACAAGGCTGGCGCCCATCGCATCACCTATTCCTACAACTACATCCACGACCACCAGAAGGTCGGCCTGATCGGCTCCAGCGACGCTGACAGCAGCGACCGGTTCATCACCTACCACCACAACTGCTACAGGAACGCGAGCGGGCGCCTGCCCCTGCAGCGGGGCGGCTACACCCACCTCTACAACAACCTGTACAGCGGGGTGAAGACCTCCGGTGCCAACATCCGCATGGGTGGGTTTTCATTGATCGAAGGCAACTGGTTCGAGGACGCCAAGAACCCGGTGACCTCGCGCTCCAGCCCTTCCATCGGCCTCTGGGAACTGCGCAACAACAACGTCAGGAGCCCGGCCGACTTCGCCGCTTACGGCATCACCTGGTCGTCCAGTGATTCTTCGCCCTCGCGCGACGCCACCGACTGGGTGAGCACGAGCAACTTCCCCATCGGCATCCCTTACGCCTACAGGGTGGACCCGCCGTCCTGCGTGAAGCAGCGACTGCCGGCGGTGGTCGGCGCGGGCAAGGGGTTGGCGCGGCTGACCGGCCCTTGACCGCAGCGCCCCCGCGAAGGCACGCGTCGCGGCGGGCGTGTCGACGACCAGCCGCGATGCGTGCATCAGTTCATGACGATCTTGCATGACCCCCTCGGAGCCAGCGGTTACAGGGCGATTACATTGGTTTGACAATCGAGGTGGTGGCCCCTGAAGGCCGCCGCCTGCGGCATTCGGTCAGGCCCAGCAGCTCGCTGGGCCTGCCCCAATTCCGCATCCACGATTCCATCAACCTTCCGGAGACTTCCATGAACCGCCCCGCCCTCGATGGCCTGAAGCTCAACACCCCCGCCCATGTGCAGCACCACCGCCTGGTGGCCTGGGTGGCCGAGATTGCGGCGCTCACCGAAGCCCGCGATGTCTATTGGTGCGACGGTTCTAAGGAAGAGTACGACCGCCTGTGCGCGCAGCTCGTGGCTGCAGGCACGCTGAAGAAGCTGAATCCCGAACTGCGCCCGAACAGCTTCCTGGCGCTCAGCGACCCCGGCGACGTGGCGCGCGTCGAAGACCGCACCTTCATCTGCAGCGCCGCGCGCGAAGACGCCGGCCCCACCAACCACTGGATGGCGCCTGCCGAGATGCGCGCCCTGCTGCAGACCGGCCAGGCCGACGGCACACCCGCGCTGTTCCAGGGCGCGATGAAGGGCCGCACGATGTACGTCGTGCCGTTTTCCATGGGCCCGCTGGGTTCGCACATCTCGCACATCGGTGTCGAGCTGACCGACAGCCCCTATGTCGCCATCAGCATGCGCACGATGACGCGCATGGGCCGCGGCGCGCTCGACGTGCTGGGCGCCGACGGCGACTTCGTGCCCTGCGTGCACACCGTGGGCGCGCCCCTGGTCGACGCGCAAGGACAGGCCCGCCAGGACGTGGCCTGGCCCTGCAACAGCACCAAGTACATCGTGCACTACCCGGAAACGCGCGAGATCTGGTCCTACGGCTCGGGCTACGGCGGCAACGCGCTGCTGGGCAAGAAGTGCTTTGCGCTGCGCATCGCCTCGAACATGGGCCGTCAGGCCGCGTCGCAGGATGGCACCGGCTGGCTGGCCGAACACATGCTCATCCTGGGCGTGACGAACCCGGCCGGCCGGAAATACCACGTCGCCGCCGCCTTCCCCAGTGCCTGCGGCAAGACCAACTTCAGCATGCTCGTGCCGCCTGCCGGCTATGCCGGCTGGAAGGTCACCACCGTGGGCGACGACATCGCCTGGATCAAGCCCGGCGTCGACGCGCAGGGCCGGGCCCGCATGTACGCCATCAACCCCGAGGCCGGCTACTTCGGCGTCGCCCCGGGCACGAACGAGCTCACCAACCCGAACTGCATGGCCTCGCTCAAGCGCGACGCCATCTTCACGAACGTGGCACTCACCGACGACGGCGACGTCTGGTGGGAAGGCATGACCGACACGCCCCCGGCGCACCTGACCGACTGGCAAGGCCGTGACTGGACCCCCGCCATCGCCAGGGAAACCGGGGCCAAGGCCGCCCACCCGAACGCCCGCTTCACCGTGGCCGCCACCGCCAACCCGGTGCTCGACCCCGAGTGGGACAACCCCGCCGGCGTGCCCATCGACGCCTTCATCTTCGGCGGCCGTCGCAGCACCACCGTGCCGCTGGTGACCGAAGCGCGCACCTGGGCCGAAGGTGTCTACATGGCCGCCACCATGGGCAGCGAGACCACCGCCGCCATGGCCGGTGGCAACGGCGCGGTGCGCCGCGACCCATTCGCGATGCTGCCCTTCGTCGGCTACAACATGGCCGACTACTTCCAGCACTGGCTGAACATCGGCGAACAGCTGGGCAAGAACACCGCCGTGCTGCCGCGCATCTACTGCGCCAACTGGTTCCGCAAGGGGGCCGATGGCAAGTTCACCTGGCCGGGCTACGGCGAGAACATGCGCGTGCTGGAATGGATGGTGGGCCGCATCGAAGGCACGGCCGGCGGTGACGACAACGTCTTCGGCTTCAGCCCGCGTTACGACGACCTGCGCTGGGACGGCCTGGCCTTCACCCGGGCCCAGTTCGACAGCGTCATCGGCATCGACAAGGCCGCCTGGCAGCAGGAACTGGCCCTGCATGGCGAGCTGTTCAAGACGCTGGAGTTCCACCTGCCCGCCGCACTGCCGCAGACGCAGGCGCGCATCCAGGCACGTCTGGCCGCTTGACGACCGCGGCCCTGCTGGCCGCCTTCGACTGGCAGGCCGGATGGTGTGACGCTGCCGCGCCCTTCACGGCGCGGGTGCTGCGGGCCAGCCGCGCCTGGCTGAGCGAAGACCGGGCGGCGCTCGACGCCTTCGCCGCAGTCGCCAGCGACCCTCAGGCCGCGGCGGTGCCCTTGCGATGGGTCGGCGGTCTGCATCTGCTGGCCTTGCAGGGACTCACTCCATGGGTCGACCTGTGGCCGCCGGCAGGGGCTGGCGACGACGGGGCGCTCGCCGCCGCCGTGCGCCTGGCCTGGCAGGAGCAGCAGCCACTGCTGCGCGACGCCTTGTCGCGCGCACCGCAGACCAACGAAGCCCAGCGCAGCGCGGCGCTGTTGCCGGGCCTGTTGCACATCGCTGCCGCCACCGGCCTGCCGCTTTCGCTGCTAGAGATCGGCGCGTCGGCCGGCCTGAACCTGTGGTGTGACCGTTACCGGCTCGAAACCGTCGGCGGGCCGACCTGGGCCTGGGGTGAGGCCACCGCGCCACTGACGCTGCAGCCCGACTGGACCGGCCCGGTGCCCTGGCGCGGAAGCGGTGCGCCTGCGCTGGACGTACGCCAGCGCGCCGCCTGCGACGCCCACCCCGTCGACCTGCGCCAGCCTGGCGAGGCGCTGCGCCTGGCCTCGTTCATCTGGCCCGAACAGGGTGCACGCCTGGCCCGGCTGCGCAGCGCGCAAGAGGCGGTGGCTGCCTGGATGGTGGCCGAAGCCGTGCAGGTGCAGGCCTTGCCGGCCGCCCGCTTCGTGCAGCAGCAGCTGCAGACGCCGCGGCCGGGGATGGCCACGGTGCTGATGCACTCGGTGGTCTGGCAGTACATCGAGCCGGCCGAACAACAGGCGATCATCCAGGCCATGACACTTGCCGGCGAACGCGCCACCTCCGCTGCACCCCTGGCCTGGCTGCGCCTGGAACCCCAGGGCGAGCTCGGCGACGTCGAACTGCGCTGCCGTCTCTGGCCCGGTGCCGATGAGCGGCTGCTCGCCCGATGCCATCCCCACGGCCAGCGCATCCACTGGTTGTACAGCGCATGAAACTGCAGCTGCTGTCCGACCTGCACCTCGAAACCGAAACCTTCGACCCGCAGCCCGCGCCCGGTGCAGAACTGCTGGTGCTGGCCGGCGACATCGACAGCACCTGGACCGGCTACGAACGTTTTGCCGGCTGGCCGATGCCGGTGCTGGTGGTGGCCGGCAACCACGAATACGACGACCGCGAGCTGCTCGACGTGCCCGAGGCGCTGCGTGCGCGCTGCGCGCGTTTCGGCCTGCAACTGCTGCACCGGCAGGCCACGGTGGTCACCGCCGCCAGCGGCCTGCGCGTGCGCGTGCTCGGCGCTACGCGCTGGAGCGACTTCGACCTCTTCGGCGCCGCGCAGCGCCCGCGCGCCGAACGCGCCGCGGCCTATTTTCTGCGCCTGATGGCCGCCACCCGCGCCGGCGCGCCGCTCGACGCCGCGGGCGTGCGGGCCGAAGGGCTGGCCTGCCGCGCCTGGCTCGAAGCCGAACTGCAACGCCCGGCCGGCGCCTCCTGGGACCGCACCCTGGTCGTCACGCATTTCGCCCCCAGCCTGCGCAGCGCCGACCCGCGCTACGGCAAGCAGCCCGGCACGGCCAGCTTCTGCAACGCCGACGACGACCTGCTGCCGCGTGCCGACCTCTGGCTGCACGGCCACCTGCACTGCCGTCACGACTACAGTCTGGCGCGGGCCGGGCGGGCCCCCGTTCGCGTGGTCTGCCAGGCCCGCGGTCTGGCTGGCAAGGGCGAAGCTGAAGGCTTTGAGCCCGCAAGGCTGATCGAACTGAATTGAGGTGGCGCCTGCCACACTCATGCCCCGGACTCACCCAACAACAGCAAACCGAAGGAAGACATCGATGAAGATCCTCGCCCCCGTGGACGGCAGCAGTTTCACCAAGCGCATGCTCGCCTACATCGCGGCCAACGACGACTGGCTGGGCGGCCAGCATCAGTTCACGCTGCTCAACGTGCAGCCGGCCGTGCCTCCACGCGCGGCCGCGGTCATCGACAAGGCCACGCTCAAGGGCTACTACGAGTCGGAATCCGAGAAGGTCTTCAAGCCGATCCGCAGCTTCTTCGGCAAGCAGGGCATCCAGGCCCAGTACCTGGCCAAGATCGGCCACGCCGCCGACGTCATCGCCCAGAGTGCCGACAAGGGCAACTTCGACCTCATCGTGCTGGGCTCGCACGGCCAGAGCTCGATCATGAACCTGGTGATGGGCTCGGTCGCGACCAAGGTCGTGGCCCACTGCAAGGTGCCGGTGCTGCTGATTCGCTGAAGCAGGCGGCACCCCCGGCCCGGTTTCAGCCGGCCGGTCTGAGCCCGCGGAAGAACGCGTTCATGACCCAGCCGACGATCTGCATGTCGCTGTGCTGGCCGCCCGCCTTCAGGAAGCCCGGCACCGGGTCGCAGGCGCGGGCGAACACGCTGTAGAGCACCACCTCGGCCGGCAGGCCGGGGTCGATGTCGCCTTCGGCCTGGGCCTGAACGATCCACGCCCCCAGGTGCTCGCTCACCTGCATCAGCAGGTCCAGGTATTCCTTGTGGCCGATGAGTTCGGCGCGCAACGAAGAGTTCTGCGACGGCAGCGTGGGCATCTCGCCCGCCAGCTGCACTTCCAGGGCCCAGCGCACCACGGCCTGCAGCCGCTGCACGGCGCGTGCGCCTTCGACATGCGCCTGTTCGTCGACCACCGCCAGCGTGCGCTGCAGCAGCCGCACCATGGCCGCAGCGGCCAGCGCCTCCTTCGACGGAAAGTGCTTGTAGAGGCTGGCCTTGGCGATGCCGACGTCGGCAGCGACCTCGTCCACCGTCATCAGATCGAAGCCCTTGTCGGCCAGCAGCCGGTTGACGGAAGCAACGATGGCGTCTTCACGCACGCGCAGGACTTGTTCACGAAACGATAGACGGGCCATGGACAGAGTTTAAGTGTGGGCTCTGCTCGACAGGGCCCGGCCGGAGGAATAGGCCCCCGGCGGTTGTTGTGGCGCGTCGGCCGGGCTCAGGTCGTGGCTTGACGCCGTGCCATCCAGCGCCTGACCCAGCCGCCGCGACGCGCGGTGGATCTCGCCGCGTCCGCGCCGCCGGGGCCGGCCGGCGGTGCCATGCTGAGGTCCAGGCCGAAGGCGGTGCCCAGGTCTGCCGGGTCGTCCAGCGGCGTGCTGGCGGCGCGCCAGGGGGCAAACCAGCGATTCGGCGGTGCGAGCTTGTTCATGGCGGCATCTGCGGTGGTGAGGCGGTTTTGAAGGGGACGGCGGCGGCAAAAACCTCTGGTTACAGTGTCGGTGGACCGGGGCCGCTGCAGCCACGGGAAGTGGCCGGTCGGCGTGTGGCAATTCACGCCTCTGCCGTCGATAGAATCGCCGGCTTTGCGCGCCGGGAGCCGTCCGCATGAGCAGCCCGTTTGCGGCCATCGATTTCGGCACGTCCAACTCGGGCATCGCCCTGCCCGACCCGGGCTCACCAGGAGGTGCAGGCGTGCGCCTGGTGCCGCTGGAAGGGCGCCACCCGACGATGCCCACCGCGGTGTTCTACCGCGCCGACACCCCCGCCAGCCAGATCGAGCCCGAGCGCCTTTATGGCCGCGCGGCGATGGCCGCTTATGTCGACGGTGTCGACGGCCGGCTGATGCGCTCGATGAAGAGCATCCTGGGTTCGAGCCTGCTCGACCAGAGCACCGACGTCGGCGGCGGCCGCGCCGTGCGCTACCGCGATGTCGTCGTCGGCTACCTGCGCCACCTGAAGCGCCTGGCCGAGGCCGAACTGCAGGCCCAGGGCATCGACGCGCCCTTGTCGCGCGTGGTGCTGGGCCGCCCGGTGTTCTTCGTCGACGACGATCCGGTGCGCGACGCCCAGGCCCAGGCGGCGCTGGAAGCGGCGGCGCGCCAGGTTGGCTTCGACGAGGTGCTGTTCCAGTACGAGCCCATCGCCGCGGCCCTGGACTTCGAAGCCGGCGTGCAGACCGAGCAGCTGGTGCTGGTGGCCGACATCGGCGGCGGCACCTCGGACTTCTCGCTGGTGCGGGTGGGCCCCGAGCGGGTGCGCAAGGGCCGCAGCCGGCCCGACCGCCGCGACGACATCCTGGCCAACCACGGCGTGCACCTGGCCGGCACCGACTTCGACCGGCATGTCGAGCTGGCCGCGATCCTGCCGCTGCTGGGCTACCGCGCGCGCCGGCCGCCGCGCCGCGGCGAGGCCGCCGCCGATGCGCCAGAAGTGCCCAGCACGGTCTACTTCGACCTCGCCAGCTGGCACCTGATCAACACCGTCTATGCGCCGCAGCGCGTGGCCGAACTGCGCCGCATGAAGGACTGGTATGTCGAACCGCGCCACCACACCCGGCTGATGGCCACGCTGGACGAGCGCCTGGGCCATGCGCTGGCCGCTGCGGCCGAGGCGGCGAAGATCGAGGTCGCGCAGCAGGGCAGCGCCCACATCGACCTCGGCCTGCTCGAGCGCGGCCTGTCCAGCGACCTGGCCGAGGCCCAGGCCGCCGCCGCCATCGAGACCGACCTGGAGCGCATCGTGCAGGCCGCGGCCGAGACCGCGCGCCGCGCCGGCGTGGCGCCGGAGGCCGTCGACGCGCTCTACTTCACCGGCGGCAGCACCGGCCTGGCGCCGCTGGTCGAGCGCATCGGCGCCGGCTTCCCCGCAGCACGCCAGGTGCGCGGCGACCGCTTCGCCAGCGTCGCGCAGGGTCTGGGTCTGCACGCGCGCGCGGTGTTCGGCGGCTGAAAAGGGCGCCAGCCCCGCCCGCGCGGTCGCAGGCGCAGTCGCAGCCGCGGCGGTGCCGGCCTGTCAGAGCTTGCCGGTGGTCTTGAAGCGGCTCACCGCCTGCTTCAGGTCGGTCAGCTCTTCACAACCGTTCGGGCACAGCTTGGTCAGCACGGTCAGTCGAGCCTCGGCCGTGGGCAGGTCGCCCTTCATCAAGGCCAGTTCACCGGAGTACTCCAGTGCGCCCAGGTGCTGCGGGTTGATGCGCAGCGCGGCGTCGTAGTGGCGCTGTGCGCCTTCCAGGTCGGGCACGGCCTGCTTGCGCAGCGCGTAACCCAGCAGGTTGTTCCAGTCGGCGTCGTTCACCGCGCCCAGCGCCTGCAATGCGGCGATGGCGGCCGGCCAGTTCTTCGCCCGGATGTGCGCGCGGGCCGGGGCCAGTGGCGACGCCGGGGCAGCCGCCCTGGCCGGCGGCGGTTCGCTGTCGGCCGCGATCGCGGGTCCGCCAGCCAGCAGGCTCAGGGCCAGGGTGGCGAAGGTGGCTTGCAGCAGGGCAAGGCGTTGGGGGGTCATGGTGGGTCCTGGACGGGCGCGGCGGTGTGGCCGGTGCCGACAGTGTGGGGCCAAGCCCGGCCCGCGGTGCGGCGTCGTTCAGCGCCGGCCCCGCGGTGGCGGGCCTTTGCGGGTGTTGGCCCGCGGTCGCAGCCCGGGCTTGACGGTGCGCGGCCGGGTCACGTCGGCCATCAGCATCAGTGCGCGAACGAGGTCCTGCACCGCTTCGGGCAGGTCGGCGGGCGGCTCCAGCGTTTCGATCACGGCCAGCAGGGCGTCTGCATCTTCCAGGTCTTCGGGGTCGAAGTGCAGGTACAGCAGTGCCAGGGGCTCGATCAGCGCCGGGTCGGGGCTGGCCATCAGCGCCGGGAAGGCGTCCATCGCCGCGGCGAAGCCCGCCACCCAGGGCAGCACGGCGTCCTGTGGCGGGTTGTCGTTGTCGTCCTCAGGCGCGGTTTCGTTGTCGGCCTCGGCCTCGTCCAGCGGAAAGATCCACGGGTCGAACCAGTCGCGGTTGGCGATGGCGCGGTCGATCTCGGCGTGGCGGCGGCGCACCAGGGCCTGCAGTTCGTCCAGCGCCGGGCCTTGCGGGGCGGGGCGGCCTTCGACATCGCTCACCCATCGCAGCCATTGCTCGGCCGGCACCTGACGGGGCTGCAGCAGCACGCCGCACAGGTAGCCGTCGAGCGCGCTCACGTCGAGCGGCTCCAGCGGCGCAGGCACGGCGTCCAGCAGGGTCTGCAGGCGTTCCAGGTCGGTGTCGGTCAGCGGGGCAGCGTTCATCCGTGCGGATTGTCCGGCATGCCCGACATCGGCCGAATGACTAGACTGCCCGGTTCACCCACACTCATCACGGACCTCACAGGATCAAGCTTATGGGCGCACCCGAAGCCTTCACCCAGACCCACGACATCGGCCACTGGATCGGCGGCCGCCACACTGCTGGAGCCGCCGGTTCAGAAACCCGCCGCCAGCCGGTCTGGAACCCGGCCACCGGCGCCGTGGCGCGCCAGGTGCTGCTGGCCAGCGCCGCCGACGTGAACGCCGCCGTCGCGGCAGCAAAGGCCGCGCAGCCGGCCTGGGGTGCGCTGCCGCCGCTGCGCCGCGCGCGCGTGATGAACGCCTTCCTGGCCTTGATGAACCAGCACCGGGACACCCTGGCCGCGATGATCACCGCCGAGCACGGCAAGGTCTTCACCGACGCCCAGGGCGAGGTCATGCGCGGCATCGACATCGTCGAATTCGCCTGCGGCGTGCCGCAGCTGCTGAAGGGCGACTACACCGACCAGGTCAGCACCGGTATCGACAACTGGACGCTGCGCCAGCCGCTGGGCGTGGTCGCAGGCGTCACGCCCTTCAATTTCCCCTGCATGGTGCCTTGCTGGATGTTCCCGGTGGCCCTGGCCTGCGGCAACGCCTTCATCCTGAAGCCCAGCGAACGCGACCCCAGCGCGAGCCTGTTCATGGCCGAACTGCTGCAGCAGGCCGGCCTGCCCGACGGCGTGTTCAGCGTCGTCCAGGGCGACAAGCTGGCCGTGGACACGCTGCTGGCGCATCCCGACGTGGCGGCGCTGTCCTTCGTCGGCAGCACGCCGATCGCGCAGACCATCTACGAAACCGGCGCCCGCCACGGCAAGCGCGTGCAGGCCCTGGGCGGCGCGAAGAACCACATGGTGGTCATGCCCGATGCGAACCTCGAACAGGCCGTCGACGCGCTGATCGGCGCGGCCTACGGCAGCGCCGGCGAACGCTGCATGGCCATCAGCGTGGCCGTGCTCGTGGGCGACGTCGCCGAGCGCATCGTGCCGCTGCTGGCCGAACGCGCGCGCACGCTGAAGGTCAAGAACGGCATGGAGCTCGACGCCGAGATGGGCCCCATCGTCACGCGTGAGGCGCGCGACCGCATCGAGGGCTGCATCGCCATTGGCGTGGCCGAAGGCGCGCAGCTCGTCGTCGACGGCCGTGGATACCGGGTGCCGGGTTTCGAGCAGGGCTTCTTCACCGGCGGCACGCTCTTCGACCATGTCACGCCGGCGATGCGCATCTACCGCGAAGAGATCTTCGGCCCGGTGCTGGCCTGCGTGCGCGTGCCCGACTTCGCCAGCGCGCTGGCCCTGGTCAATGGCCACGAATACGGCAACGGCGTGGCGCTGTTCACCCGCGACGGCGGCGTGGCGCGCGAGTTCAGCCGCCAGGTGCAGGTGGGCATGGTCGGCATCAACGTGCCGATTCCGGTGCCGATGGCCTGGCACGGCTTCGGCGGCTGGAAGCGCAGCCTGTTCGGCGACATCCACATCTACGGCGAGGAAGGTGTGCGCTTCTACACCCGCCAGAAGAGCGTGATGCAGCGCTGGCCCGACAGCATCGGCAAGGGCGCCGAGTTCGCCATGCCCACCTCGAAATGAACCGCCGTGCACTCCTGGGAACGGCGGCCATCGTGGCGGCGGGCATGAGTCGCGCACAGACGCCGGCGGCCTTTGCCGACGCCGACCTGCGCCACGCCGCGAAGCTGCGCGAGCTGGCGCTGGCCGACACGCAGGCGTGGCCGCTGCTGCAGCAGTTGTGCCGCGACATCGGTGCGCGCCCGGCCGGTTCCGCCGCCGACGCCAAGGCCGTGGCCTGGGCCCAGGGCGCGTTGCGCGGGCTGAAGCTGCAGAACGTGCGCGCCGAGGCCATGCCCCTGCGGGTGTGGCAGCGCGGCCCCGCCTCGGCCACGCTGGTGGTGCCGGGCGCACAGAAGCCGGGTGCACCGTCGCGCGAACAGGCCCTGGTGATGGCCGCGCTGGGCAACAGCGTGCCCACGCCGCCCGAGGGCGTTGATGGCGAGATCGCCTGGTACCCCGACCTCGCCGCCCTGCAGGCCGACGACCCGGCCACCAGCCGCGCCAAGGGCCGCATCGTCTTCATCGACCAGAAGACCGAGCGCAGCCGCACCGGCAGCGGCTACAGCGCCGCGGTGGGCGCGCGCAGCATGGGCCCCATCGAGGCGGCGCGCCGCGGGGCCGTGGCCCTGGGCATCCGCTCGATCGGCACCGACCGCGCGCCCATCGCCCACACCGGCGCCACGCGCTACGACCTCAGCCTGCCGCGCATTCCGGCCTTCGCCGTGTCGGTGCCCGACGCCGAGATGATGGCCGGCTTCCACGCCGCCGGCGCACCGCTGCGCCTGCGCCTGAAGCTCGAAGCCCGCAGCGACGTCGACGCCACGACCCACAACGTCATCGCCGAAGTGCCGGGCACCGACCTGAAGGACGAGATCGTGCTCATCGGCGCCCACCTCGACAGCTGGGACCTGGGCCAGGGCGCGCAGGACGACGGTGCCGGCGTGGCCATCGTCAGCGCTGCGGCCGGCGTGCTCGCGGCCGCTGGCGTGGCGCCGCGCCGTACCATCCGCGTGGTGCTGTTCGCCAACGAGGAAAACGGCTTCGACGGCGCCCGCGCCTACGGCGACCGCTACAAGGACGTGGTGCACCAGATGGTGGGCGAAAGCGACTTCGGCGCCGGCCCCGTGTTCCAGCTGAATCATCGCGTGCAGGCTGCGGCGGTGCCGCTGTTCGAGGACATCGCCCGGGTGCTCAAGCCGCTGGGCGTGGACTGGGCTGCAGAGGGTGAGGCGCGCGACGCGCGCAACCGCGGCAACTCCGGGCCCGACGCCGCGCTGCTGATGCGCCGCCACCGCTGGCCCGGCGTCGCCCTGGGGCAGGACGGCACGAACTACTTCGACGTGCACCACACCGAGCACGACACGCTCGACCGCATCGACCCGCGCACCCTGCCGCAGAACGTGGCCTGCTGGGCCGTCACGGCCTGGCTGGCGGCGCAGGCGCCCCTGGGCTTCGGGCCGCCGGTGCTCTGACGAAGCGGGCAGCGGGTTCAAGTTCGGCGCAGCCAGGTCGAAAACGGTCATGTCGGAACCCCAGCCTTTCTTCGACCTGATGACCTCCTCCACCGTCGACCTGCAGGCGCGCCTGGCGGCCAGCCTGGCTCTGGCCGACCCGGCCGGCCCGACCGCGCCCGAGGCGGCCTGCGTCGGTGCGCGCGAGGCCATGGCCCTGGCGCAGGCACTGGGCCTGCCGGCCGACGCGGCGCTGGCCGGCGCCCGGCTGTGCGAACAGCTCTGGCGCCTGGGGCGCCATGCCGAGGTGCTGACCCACGCGCCGCCGGTGCTCCAGGCCCTGGCCGAGGCACCGCTGGACCAGACCCTGGCGAAAGACCGCTACCAGCTGATGCGCGTGTTCGTGATGGCCGCCTGCGAGACCGCGCAGTTCGACCGCGCCCTGGACACGGCCGAAGATCTGGTGCGCCTGGTCGGCCCGCTGGGCGACCCCAACGACTCGCTCAAGGCGGCATTCACGCTCGGTGCCTGCTTCGAACGCATGGGCGACTCGTGGCAGGCGGCGCGGGTCGTCAGCGAGGCCTTGCGCATCCATGGCCCCAAGGCCCTGCCCGAAGAGCAGCTGGTGACGCAGAACGCCTTGTGTGCGTTCTACCTGGGGCTGTTCCACCGCATGAACGGTGCCGCCCCGCAGGCCGAGGTCGACGCCGCTCTGGCGCAGGCGCTCGAGGCGGGCGCACGGGCCTATTCCTGCCTGCCCGACGCGCCGCCGCAGCAGCAGGAGATCGCCGTCTGCGGCAACCTGGGCGAGGTGTTGATGTACAACGGCCAGACCGAGGCGTCGCTGGCCTTGATGCAGCGTGCCCAGGCCGTGGCGCAGGCGCGCGGTTTCTCGGCCTACCTCTGGCGCATGCGCACGACGATGGCGGTGTTCGAGACCCTGCAGGGGCGTCCCGAGGTGGCCCTGGCCGACATGCAGGCGCTGATCGCCGCCATGGGCGAGCAGCCGCCGCTGCAGACCGCCATCCGCGCCCACCACGCGGCCTACCAGGCCTGCCGCCTGCTGGGCCGCTTCGAAGACGCGCTGCTGCACTTCGAGACCGTGGAACGCACCGAGCGCCGACGCGCGACGCAACAGCTGCGCGCCCAGTCTGAACTCTTCGTCACCCGCACCGAGGCCCAGCATGCCCACTGGCAGGCCGAGCAGGCGCGCCAGGATGCCCAGAACCAGCGCGCCCGCGCCGCGGAATTCGCGGTGCATGCGGAACGCGACCCGCTCACCGGCCTGGGCAACCGTCGCCACTTCGACCGCCGCTGTGCCGAGCTGATGCCGGCCCTGCAGCGCGACGCCCAGCCCGTGGCGCTGGCGCTGCTGGACATCGACCACTTCAAGATCATCAACGACGCCCATGGCCATGCCGTCGGCGACCGCGTGCTGGTGGCGCTGGCCGCCTTGCTGCGCGAGAACACGCGCTCGCGCGACGTGCTGGCGCGCTACGGCGGCGAAGAATTCGTCATCGTCCTGCCCGGCATGAGCCTGGCGCAGGCGCGCGAGGTCTGCGAAAGGCTGCGCGAACGTGTCGCCGCGCACACCGGCTTCTGTGCCGACGTGCCGGAGCTGCGCATGACCGTCAGCCTGGGCCTGGCCTCGGCCCAGCCCTACGACATCGACGCCCTGCTCAAGGCCGCCGACCTGGCGCTCTATCGCGCCAAGCACGACGGGCGCAACCGGCTGCGCGTCTCGCCCCCGGTGTCAGCCCCCGACCACGCCGCCGTCCTGGCGCCAGATCGCCAGGGTCGCTGAACGCGGGCGGCTGCCTGGCGTGTTGTCGGGCCAGCGCGAAAAGCGGCTGGGCTGGGCCGGGTCGCTGCGCTCGCCGGGGCTTTCGCCGGGGTGCTGGACGTTGATGAACATCGTGCGGCCGTCGGGTGTCCAGGTGGCCCCGGTGATCTCGCAGCCCACCGGGCCGGTGAGAAAGCGGCGCACCTCGCCGCTGGCCGGGTTGCAGGCCAGCAGGCTGTTGTTGCCCAGCCGCGCGTAGGCGCCCTTGTTCAAGCTGCTGTTGCTGACGTCGGTGCCCACCCAGAGCAGCCCGCGCGGGTCGAAGGCGATGGTGTCGGGGCTGCCGAAGGCGTCGCCGCGGATGTTGCCGCGCGTGGCCTCGTCGGCATTGGCCGGGTCGCCGGCCAGCAGCAGGTGGTTCCAGGCGAAGCCTTCGCCGTCGAAGTCGCCGTCTTCCTTCCAGCGGATGATCTGGCCCATCAGGTTGTTGGCGCGCGGGTTGGCGGCATCCACGCCCGGGAAACCGGCATCGCCGCGGCGGCTGTTGTTCGTCAGGGTGCAGTAGACCCAGCCCGTGCGCTCGTCGATGGCCAGCCATTCCGGCCGGTCCATCTTCGTCGCCCCCAGCAGGTCGCTGGCCTGGCGCGCCTTGACGAGCACCTCGCCCGGGTCGGCGAAACCGTTGGCCGCGGTCAGCGGGCCCTGGGCCGGCGTGGCAGCGTGCACCAGCGGCAGCCAGCGGCCGCGGCCGTCGCGGTCGAAGCGGGCCACGTACAGCGTGCCGTGGTCCAGCAGGTCGGCGTTCGCCTGGGCGGCACTGACGCCGGGGCGGGCCGGGCGAATGGCGTCGCGCGAGACGAACTTGTAGATGTATTCGAAGGCCGCATCCTCGCCCGAGTACACCACCGCGCGGCCGCTGCGCGTCACCGCCACCCAGGCGCCTTCGTGTGCGGCGCGGCCGAGCGCGGTGCGTTTCACCGGCGTGCTGGTGGGGTCTGCCGGGTCGATTTCGACCACCCAGCCGAAGCGGTTCGGTTCGTTGGGGTGGCGCACCGTGTCGAAGCGTTCGTCGTGTTCTGGCCAGCGGTACCAGGTGGCTTTGCGGATGCCCCAGCGGCGCTCGTGGGCGGTGGGGGTGTCGGCAGCGCTGAAGTAGTTGGCCCAGTTCTCCTCGCCCGACAGGTAGGTGCCCCAGGGTGTCTTGCCGCTGGCGCAATTGCCCAGCGTGCCCAGCGCGGTGCGCCCGGCGGGGTCGGCGGCGGTGCGCATCAGCACGTGGCCCGCCGCCGGGCCGCCGATGGCGAACGGCGTGTTGCCGGTGATGCGGCGGGCGTACTTCGATGGCCGCACCATCTGCCAGCCGCCGGCCCGGCGTTCGACCTCGATCACCGCGATGCCATGGGCCGCCTGGGACTTGCGCACCTTCTCGGGGGTCCAGGGGGTCTGGCCGCCCGGGTGCAGCAGGCCGTCGTCGGTGTATTCGTGGTTGATGGCGAGCAGGCCGCGCGCCGAGCCCGCAGGGCTGTCGGCCAGGGCGAAGAAGTTCAGGCCGTCGTGGTGCATGCCCATCTGCAACGCCTGTTCCGCGGCGCTGTTGCTGGCGTCGGGCTTCCAGGCCGGCATCGGGGCGCCTGCGATGCCCAGCGGTTCACCCCAGGGCGCCAGCACCTGGGCCACGTAGCCCAGCGGCACGCGCACGGCGTCGGCGGTGGAAGGCGGCACGCTCTCGAAGCCCAGGCTGGGGCCGGCGCCACCGCCGCTGCTGCTGCCGCCGGCGGCGCAGCCCGACAAGCCCAGCGTCGCCATCCAGCCCAGGCCCGCCGCACCCGCGCCGGCGCGCAGCCACAGCCGCCGCGCCGGATCGGAGACCTCGTGGATGCTCGGGTTGGCGGAGCGGTTGCTGTCTTCCAGCGAGTCGAAGTCCTTGGCCATGGTTCCTGGGGTGCACGTGTGAAGGCCAAAATACTCTAGCCCAGGTGCCCAAAGCTACAGTCCGCCGATGGACAGAACCCTGCTCATCACCGGCGGCAGCCGCGGCATCGGTGCCGCCACGGCCTTGCGGGCTGCGCGTGCCGGCTGGCACGTGGCCGTGAACTACGCCCGCGACACCACCGCAGCCGAAGCGGTGGCAGAACAGGTCCGGGCACTGGGCCGGCAGGCGCTGGCCATCGGCGCCGACGTCGCCGACGACACCCAGGTGCGCGCCCTGTTCGCCCGGCTCGACGACGCGCTGCCCCCGCTGGGCGGGCTGGTCAACAACGCCGGCATCGTCGACGTTGCCGCACGGGTCGACGCCATGAGCGCGGCGCGCATCCAGCGCATGTTTGCCGTCAACGTCTTCGGCAGCCTGTACTGCGCCCGTGAAGCCGTGCGCCGGCTGAGCACGGCGCATGGCGGCCGGGGCGGGGCCATCGTCAATGTCTCGTCGGCGGCCTCGCGGCTGGGCTCGGCCGGGCAGTACGTGGACTACGCCGCGGCCAAGGGGGCCATCGACGTCTTCACGCTGGGCCTGGCGCGCGAGGTGGCTGGCGAAGGCGTGCGCGTGAACGCCGTGCGCCCCGGCATCATCGACACCGACATCCACGCCAGCGGCGGCGAGCCCGACCGCGCGCTGCGCCTGGCGCCCCAGGTGCCGATGCAGCGCCCCGGCAGCGCCGACGAGGTGGCCGCGGCCATCGTCTGGCTGCTCGGCGACGAGTCGCCCTACACCACGGGCGCCGTCGTCGACGTGGCCGGCGGGCGCTGACGGGGCAGCGGCACGCGCCACCATACCGCCAGCACCCCCAGCCCGAAGCCGGTGTAGACCAGCGCGAACACCCACAGCGGGGCCTCGTAGAACAGCAGCCGGCCGACCCAGTGGCCGATGAAGCTGCTGCCGTAGGCGGCTTCTCCGGCCTGCACGCGCAGCCAGGATTCCAGCACCGTCAGCGGGCACAGCTGGCCGAGCCAGGCCTGGCCGATGACGAAGGCCAGCAGCGCGCCGTGCACCAGCCGGAAGCGCAACCCGGTGACGAATGGCCAGCCGCGCCAGTGGCCCAGCAGGCACAGCAGCGGGCCGGTGACGACGAACACCACCACCGCCAGATGGAGCAGCAGCACGCCGTCGGCCAGCAGGCGGTAGGGGAGCATCGGCGAGTGGGTGGCTGGGACGTCAGCGGCGTCAGGCGCCCGGTGCCGCGCCGCGCCCGGCGCGTTCGTTCAGCCAGCCCAGCAGCCGTGCCGCGCTGGCGGCCTCGGCACCGCCTTGCAGCCGCGCGTGCGGGGTCAGCAGGAAGTCGGCCTGGTCCGCCACCGACGACCAGTAGCCGCGCGAGCCCACGCGGGTGTGCAGTTCGGCATAGCGGTCGAGCAGGCCGTCGACGGCTTCCTTCAGGCGGCGCTCGGCCAGCGCCTGGAGCAGGTCGATCTCGATCAGGCCGGCATAACACCAGAAGTCGGGCTCGTGCAGGGCCTTGTCCTGCAGGCTGCGCCGGGCGGCGTCGAGCAGGCCGGCATCGGGCCTGGCGCGGCGCCCGCGCGCCTGCAGCCCCTGCAGCACCAGGTCGATGGCGAGTTCGTTCATGGCGGGGTAGAACAGGTCGGGCTGGCCCTGCTGCACGGCCAGCGCCGAGGCGGCGCGATAGGCCGTGCGCGCGGCTTCCAGCTGCTGCTGTTCGCCCGTGCCGTCGTCCATGAGGCGGTCGATCAGCGCCAGCCGCTTGTGCGCCGAGCCGAGCAGGCTGTGGCGTTCCAGCGTGGGCAGCAGCCTGGCCAGCAGGCCGAGGTCGCGCACCGCGTCCATCAGCTCGGCGCGGGACTGCGCTGCCACGGCCACGCGTTGTGCCGCCGGGGCGTCGCGCAGGCGGTCCCAGGCGCGGCGTGCGCGCAGGTTGCCCAGCTGTTCCTGGGCCCTCATCGAGGCGCTGCCGTCGTTGCTGACCACGGCGCGCTCGTACCAGCCGATGGCGGCGTCGGTTTCGCCGGTCTCCTGGTAGCCCAGCGCGAAGGCCTCGGCGACCGCGCCCATGCCGCCCCACAGGCCGGCGAAGCGCGCGTCCAGGTGGCGAACCTTTTCCAGCTGCACCCCGCGCGTGGCCCCCATGTAGCGGCGCTGCACCACCACCTCTTCGAGCGCGAGCGCCAGGCCCAGCGGCGAGGCCACGCCGTCGAATTCGTCGCGCGGGGCCAGTGGCGCGGCCAGGGCGTCGGTGGCGCTCTGGCGATAGGTCCAGTTGGGGTCACCGTAGCACTGGTAGGCGGCCCAGGTGTTGCTGCGCGGGTTGGCCAGCCAGGCGGCTTCGCGAGCCCGCGCCACCGCGGTGATGAAGGGCTGCCGGTTCAGCAGCTGGGCGTAGAAGGTGGTGGCGAAGATCTCGGCCGGGTCGTCGTCCACCGCCCAGCCGGCCGCGATGACGCAGCGCACACCGGTCTCGATCAGCGCGTCGGCCAGGCCGTAGGCGAAGTCGGCGCGGTCGAAGGGGCCGCGGCGCTTCGCCTTCAGCGCTTCCTGCTCGTCGGGCGCGGCCAGGTGGCAGCAGTTGACGAACACCAGCTCGGGCACGGTGCGCATGCTGCGCACCTCGTCGGGGCCGAGGAAGGTGCCGTCGGACAGCACGACACCGCCCTTGTGCACGATCTTGCTGCGGTCCTTCTCGTCGCGTTGCACCGGTTCGCCATGGCCGGCGATGTGCACGATGCGGTAGCGGCGCTCGAACAGGGCGTTGATCACCTGCGAAGACGTGGGCTGGTCCAGCAGCGCGTTGACGCGGTCCGGCGGCACCGCGCCGGTCTCGCCGAGCTTGGCGGCCACGGCGCGGGCTTCGCGCGCGGCACCGGGCAGGCGCGCATAACGGTCGTCGGTGCACAAGGGCTCGCCGATGACGAGCACGCTGTCGTCGGGGTTGGCGTCCTGCACCTGCTGGCGGTAGTGTTCCTTGCGCAGCTTGCGCAGCAGCTGGGTGCGGATGGCCCAGGGCCGTTCGGCGCCCTGGCCCGGACGCGGTGGGCGTTCGGTCTGGGTGTCCATCAGCTCCCAGGGGATGGGCGCGGTCTTCTCGTCCAGCTCCAGCAGCATGCGGCCGGTGCCGCTGAGGAAGGGCTCCACCTCGGGCGGCACCAGCAGCTGGAACAGGGTGCGGCCAAGTTGCGCATCGGTGTTGCTGTCGCGCGAGGCCTTGCTGACCAGTTCGCGCAGCAGCCTGCCCTGGGTCGATTGCGCGCGCACTTCGGTGCGTGCGCGCTTGGTGTCCAGCGTGAACGCGATGGTGTCGTCGCTGGCCGAGGTCGCGGTGATGAAGTCGTAGTCGGTGCCGCGGTAGCCGCTGTCGATCTGCCGGCGCAGCGGGCCCACGCCGCTGGTGATGGTGGGTGCGATGTCGAAGTCGCCGGGCGAAGCGGTGGCCAGCACCTGCAGGCCGTGCCAGGCGTCTGAAGCGCGTTCCAGGTAGAGCTCGACCAGGGTCAGCTTGGTCACCACAGGCCAGCCGCGTTCGCTGTTGCCCGCGGCCAGGCGTCCGTTGGCGTCGCGCACGCCCTGTGCGATGGCCCGGGCCGAGTTGCTGGCGTTCATGCCGCTGCCGCCGCTGCCCATCAGCGTGGCGGCCAGCTCGATGTGCGCGGGCGCGCCGCCCACGGCCTCGGCCTGGCGCTGGGCCCAGGCCATCACGCCCTGGCGCACGCTGCGCGCCAGGCGTTCCTCGCTGAGCTTGCCTTCGTCGCCCAGGCCGACCACGACCACCGCGCCCGGGCGTGGTGCGGCCCAGGGGTTGTCGGGGTCCTGGCGGGCGTTCATGAAGATCTGGTGCGAGCCGGGTTCGTCGGGGTAGAGCCCGGCTTCCAGCGACGCCTTCATGACCCCGCCCACCAGCCGGTTCACCGCCGCCTCGGTGCCGGTGAGGATGAGCGAGCGCGAATGGCCCACCATCAACGGCGTGCGCACGAAGCTCAGGTTGCCGTTGAGCACCGTGACCTGCAGCGCGGCTGCGCGCGGGCGCTGCGGGCCGGCGTCGTCGACGCGGCCCTGCTGGAACACCGACTGTTGCCCCGTGGCCGGCAACGGCAGGCTGCGTGCGCGTGAAGGCCGGCTGCTGACATGCGCCACCTTCGGCGCTGCGGTGACGGCCGTGTCGGCGGGACTCGCCGTGCCTGCGCGCGGGCCCGAGACCGGTTGCAGCGGCTGCACGGCCAGCAGCGAAAGCCGCGCCGTATCGCCGCGTTCGAGCAGCTCGACGAAGGCGTCGAAGGCCGATTCCTTGTCGGGCAGGCTGCCGTGTTCGGCGTCCAGCGTCCAGGTGCGCACCCCCGGCAGCAGCGCCGAGGCCAGCGTGACGCGGCCGTCGCCGCCGTCCACCGCGTCCTGGTAGACGAAGCCCTGTTCACCCACGCTGTAGCCGTCGGGTGTGAACTTCGCGTGGCCCACCACCAGGGCCAGCTTGTCGGCGAAGGTCTTCAGCTCGCCGTCGCGTTGCCGGTCCAGGCGTTCGCGCAAGGCGCGGGCCTGGTCCAGCACGCGCTGCGGCGGCACGCCCCAGGTGTAGGCGGCTTCGGGCGATTCGCCGTTGCTGGTGTGCCACCAGTTGCGGTCCTGCACGAACTTCAGGTCGGCATCGGCAAGTGCCTGCCACTGGGCTTCCTGGTCCAGGCCCTGGTCCAGCAGCCCGGCCTGGAGCTGGATGAAGCCGGGCATCTCGGCCATCCATTGCCGCGCCTGCCTGTCGCGCAGCGGGCTGCCGAAGCTGGCCAGGGCGTTGCCGAAGGTGTCGTCGCCCGACAGGCACTGCATCGGCGCCCAGCTGCCGCCGTTCGGCGTGCCCAGCATCACGAAGCGCGCGCCGGCGCGCTGCATCAACCGCGCCCAGACCTGCGGCCGTTCGAGCTGCATCGTGCGCGCCACCACACCGCCCATCGAATGCGCCAGCAGCCGCACCGGCTGGCCGCTGGCGTTGCGTGCGTCCAGGGCAGCGCCCACGGCCTCGGCCAGTCGGCGGGCTTCTTCCTCGATGGGGCGGCGCCAGTCGTAGCTGAACTCGAAGACCTCGTGGCTGTCGGCCAGGTGCTCGATGAGGTCGTCGTAGCTCAGGCCGATGGGCCCGTCGGGCTGCACGCCGTCGGCGCGGCCGGGTTCGTAGCGCAGCTTGGACAGCCCGCCGATCAGGCGCAGGCTGAGCCAGATGCGCTTGTCGCCCACCCGCAGGTGGCTGCCCAAAATGCCGGGCAGCACGAACACCGCCGGCCGTTCGCTGGCGGGGCGGCCGTCCTTCGAGGCGCGTGCGGCGCGGCTGCCGCCGCTGTCCTGCCCGGCCCAGGACAAGGGGCCGACGAGCCCGAAACCCGGCGGCTGCGACTGCGTCAGACCGGCCACCACCGCCTGCACCGTGCGTTCGTTGGCGAAGTAGGCGAAGTGCGTGACCTTGCCGCCCTGGTCGAGCAGGAACTGCGCCCCGCCCGTGCGCGGCGCGCCGCCGTACATCGAACGGGTGTGCACGACGATGTCGTTGTCGGTCCAGTAGAAGGCGTCGGCGAGCAGCGTCTTCAGCCAGGTGCCCACGCTGTCGCCCTGCAGGTCGCCGGCGATCACCCGCAGTTCACCGGCAATGGGCTCTTCGGTGCCGTTCAGCCAGTTCAGCAGCGGCGCGTCGGGAATCATCGCGGCCAGGCCGGGCAATTCGGCCGGGTCGGCACGGCGGCGCGCCACTTCCGACAGCAAGTCCAGCAGCGTCGGCGCCACCGGCACGGCGGCGAGTTCCAGAGTCCACTTCAGCACCGACAGGTAGGCGTCGAGCCGCTGGCTGGCCAGCAGCGTGCCACGCGCCGGGCAGGCCACGCGCACCACGCGGTCGACCGCGATGCCCTTCTTCTTCACCGCCAGCGCCAGCGCGCGCAGCTCCTGGCGCTGCCGTTCGTAGGCCGGGCCGGCAAAGTGCGCCAGGTCTTCGGCGTTGAGCGTGGGCCGGGCGCAGACACGCGCCAGCACCTCGGCCACCAGGCCGCCGCGCGAATGCGTGGCCAGGTGCAGGCGCGCGCCGTCGGGCAGCGCCTGCACCAGCGTCAAGGCATTGGCCATGGGGCTGGCGCCGACGGTCGGGTGGTCCAGCGCATACACGCGCTGGCCGTAGTGCGTGAACAGCTCGCGCACCGCCTGCGGGTGCTGCACCCACATCTTGCCGAAGGTGCTGACGGTGTCGACGAAGGTGCCGTGGATCAGCACCAGCAGCGGCTGCGTGACCGGCTCGGCCGGGGCCGGCAGGGCCGTGCGCAGGCGGCCGCTGCCCTTCAGTGCGGTCAGGCTCTGCGGCGAGAGTTCGTAGACGCCGGCCTCGACCTGGCCGTCGACCTTCTGCACCACCTGGCTGGCGACGAAGTCGACCGCCTTGTCGCGCACCAGCCCCGTGACGACCTCGAAGGCCGACAGCAGCACCTGGCCCAGGAAGCCGCCGCTGCGCGAGGGCGCGGCCTGTTCCAGACCCTGCCAGCGCAGCTCGGCGCTGACCTGCACTTCACCTTCGGCGGTGCCGGCCGCCCGGGCCGCACTGCGTGTGGCCCCGCCCTGGCCGCGCATCAGCGCGGCCGCGGTGGCGGGGTGCAGGGTCAGCACCGGGCCGCCGGCAATGTGCAGCAGCACCACGTCCTCGCCCGGCACGGCCGTCACGCGCACCGCGTCGCCGCTGCGGCGCGCGGCCACCTGCACCCGCGCCTTCACATGGCCCGGGCAGCTGCTGGCGGGCTGCGCGCTGCCGGTGCTCCCGCTGCGGCTGGCACCGTCCTGGCGCACACCGGGGATGACGAAGGTGATGGGGGCTTCGGCTGGGGGCATCGCGGTCGAAACTGGGCCTCGGGGCGCTGAGCATCCGCGCAAAGCCTGGCCGCGGCAAGCCAGGGTCTTCAGCCGGGTTAGGGATGGGCGGCCAGCGGCCCGTCGTCGAAGCCACGGGCGTCGAGCCAGAAACCGGTGCGGATCTCGGCATGCGTGAGCCGCACCACTTCCACCGGCGTCACCCCGCGCAGCACACCCAGCCGCGCCGCGGCGGCATAGCTCAGGTCGATGACGCGGCCGGCCACGAAAGGCCCGCGGTCGTTCACGCGGACCACGATCTCGCGTCCGTTGGCCGGGTTGCGCACGCGGGCATAACTGGGAATGGGCATGGTCTTGTGCGCGGCGGTCATGCCCAGCATGTCGTAGGGCTCGCCGCTGCTGGTGGGGCGGCCGTGGAACCTCACGCCATACCAGGAAGCGCCGCCCACTTCGCGCAGCGGCAGGTCGCCTGTCAGCGGCACGTAGCGCTGGCCGAACACTTCGTACGGCTTGTTCGGGCCGCCCTGCCGGATGGGGTCGACGCGGGGCACGGCGTCGGGCGTGTTCTCCACGCCGGCCGGCGGGTTCGGCGGCGGGCCGTCGCGGCCGGATGGCCCGCCAGGGCCGCGGCTGGCGCAAGCGGCCAGCAGCAGCACCAGGCCGGTGGCGGCCAGCAGGCGCAGGCGTCGGTGCAGGGGGCTCATCGTGGGTGCGCATTTTCGCCAGTTCCGCAGCGCGGCGGGGTTCGCGGCAAGGCGAGCTTCGACAATGGGCCCATGCAACGCACCGGCATCGCCACCCCACCCCGCCTGGCAGACCACGCCGCCGCCTGGTCCTACACCGTGTCGGTGCGCGGCCTGTGCGAATTCACCGCCAAGCAGGGCGACCTCGACCGCCGCTTCACCCCGGCGGCCACCGCCCTGGAGGGCCTGCAGGGCCAGCAGACCGTTGCCCAGCGCCGCGGCCAGGAATACGAGACCGAGGTGGCCCTGGAAGGCACCCACGGCAGCCTGCGCGTGCGCGGCCGTGCCGACGGCTACGACCCGCGCCGCCGCTGCCTGGAAGAAGTGAAGACCATCCGTGGCCACCCCGACGAGATCCCGGCCAACCGCCGCCAGCTGCACTGGGCCCAGCTGCAGACCTACGGCGCGCTCTACTGCCGCCAGAACCAGGTTCCCGAACTCGCCCTGGCCCTGGTGTACTTCGACGTGGCCAGCCAGACCGAGACCGCTCTGCACCAGCTGTACGGCGCCGAGGAACTGCAGGCCTTGTTCGAGGCCCGCTGCAACGCCTTCCTGGGCTGGGCCGAGGCCGAAGCCCGCCACCGCGCTGCGCGCGACGCCGCCCTGCTGCAACTGCCCTTCCCGCAACCCGCCTTCCGCCCCGGCCAGCGCGCGCTGGCCGAAGCCGTGTACCGCACGGCCGTGGCCGGCCGCTGCCTGCTGGCCCAGGCGCCCACCGGCATCGGCAAGACCGTGGGCACGCTGTTCCCGCTGCTTCGCGCGGTGCCCGGCCAGGGCATCGACAAGCTGGCCTACCTGACCTGCAAGGGCACCGGCCGCCTGGCGGCGCTGGAGGCCCTGGACACGCTGCGCAGCGCCACCACCGGCCAGGCCTTGCGCGTGCAGGCCATGGTGCCCAAGGGCCAGGCCTGCGAACACCCCGACAAGGCCTGCCACCCCGACGCCTGCCCGCTGGCCCGCGGTTTCTACGACCGCCTGCCCGCGGCCCGTGCCGAGGCCGCGGCCCGGGGCTGGCTGGACGCCACTGCCCAGCGCCGCGTGGCGCTCGCGCACGACATCTGCCCCTACTACCTGGGCCAGGAAATGGTGCGCTGGGCCGACGTGCTGGTGGGCGACGTGAACCACCTCTTCGACCCCAACGCTCAGCTCTGGGGTTTGCTGCAGGCGCAGGACTGGCGGCTGGCGGTGCTGGTGGACGAAGCGCACAACCTGGTGGACCGCGCGCGGGCGATGTACACGGTCGAACTCAGCCTGGGTGCGCTTGACGCCGCCGTCTGCGACGCGCCCGTGGCGGTGCAGGGCGCGCTGCAGGGGCTGGTGCAGGCCAGCAGCGAGCTGGTGGCCGCGAGCCGGGCGCCCTATGCCGTGCTGCCCGCCGCCCCCGACGACTGGGTCCAGGCACTGCAGGCCGCCGCCGGTGCGCTGGCCGAACACTTCCAGCACCAGCCACTGGCCCAGGGCGGCCTGCTCGACTTCCACTTCCTGCTGCAACGCTGGCAGCGCCTGGTCGACGCCCTCAGCCCGCACAGCCTGTTCGACATCCACCACGGCGCCGATCCCGTGCTGTGCGTCCGCAACGTGGCCCCGGCCTGCTTCCTGCGCGCGCGCTTCAAGGCACTGCACACCGCCACGCTGTTCTCGGCCACGCTGGCACCGCCAGAACATGCCGTGCAGCTGCTGGGCCTGCCCGACGACACGGCCTGGATCGACGTGCCGCCGGCCTTTCCGGCCGAACATCTGTGTGTCCAGGTGGCCGACGCCCTGTCCACCCGCTTCGCCGACCGCGGCCGTTCGCTGCAGCGCCTGGTGGACGTGCTCGCCTCGCAGTTCGACGCCCACCCCGGCAACTACCTGGCCTTCTTCAGCAGCTTCGACTACCTGGACCAGGCCGCCGATCGCCTGGCCCGCCACCGCCCCGACATCCCGCAGTGGCGACAGGACCGCCAGATGGGCGCAGAAGCCCGCCAGCAGTTCCTGGCGCGCTTCGAGCCCGGCGGGCGCGGGCTGGGCTTCGCGGTGCTGGGCGGCGTGTTTGCCGAAGGCGTGGACCTGCCGGGCTCCTTGTTGATCGGGGCCTTCGTCGCCACGTTGGGCCTGCCGCCGGTGTCGCCGCAGCAGGACGCGATGCGCGAGCGGCTGGACGAACTCTTCGGGTCCGGCCTGGCCCATGCCGACCTGGTGCCGGCCATGCACAAGGTGGTGCAGGCTGCCGGCCGCGTGCTGCGCACACCCGAAGACCGCGGCTGGCTGTGGCTGCTGGACGAGCGTTATCGCCGCCCCGACGTGCTGGCCCTGCTGCCGCCTTGGTGGGGCGTGACAGCCGCGCTGTGATGGCGGCGTCTGCCCGTTTGGTCAGGGCCGCACCGTGGGCCGCGGGCAGGTCGTCCGGTCGTTCGAGTTCGTTCGTCCCGGGCTCCGGCGTCCGACCTTCAGGCCCTTCTCTGCATCGCGCCCTTCCATGCCCCAGCACCACGGCCCAGGGGCTCAGGTCTTCTCGCGCGTCAGCCTTTCCGCGAACGAGATGCCGATGGCCGACAGCACGAAGGTGAAGTGGATCACCGCCACCATCGTCACGATCTGGATGTTCTCGAGACTCAGTTCACCGCTGAGGTAGGTCTTCAAGGCATGCACGCCAGAGATCGAGATGATCGCGAAGGCCAGCTTGAGCTTGAGGTTGTAGGTGTTGACGTGGTCCAGCCAGTCGGGCTTCTTGATGTTCTTCGTGTCGAAGTGCCCCGTGGTCACGAACAGCGAGACGCCCGCCAGCGCCACGACCCAGACCAGCTGGGCCACCATCGTCATGTCCACGAGTTCGAGCACCTTGATGATGAGGTCGATCTTGGCCAGGTCCTGGAACAGCAGGGTGGTCATCAGCTTGTAGGTTTCGAGCAGGAACTTGCCGAGGATGCCGAAGATGATCGCGACCAGGCCGACGTAGAAGAAGAGCATCGTGAAGCGCATGCCGTACAGCAGCGTTCCGACGCCCGAGAGCAGTTTTTCCATCGTGTTTTCTCGCCAAGGGTTGAAGGAGGTCGCCAGGCTCGGGGCGGAGACTACCAGCGAGCCGGCTCGGGACATCGCCGTCGCAGCGACGGTGCTACAGCAGGAAGTCGAACAGCCGGGCCAGCGGCGCGACGACGCGCATGCGGGTGTGCGTGTCCGCGTCGGCGCCTTCGACCAGGGCCTGGTAACCGCCGGCCCCAGGCGCGCCCACCACGGCCCGCGACTGCAGCATGCGTGCGGCGATGCTCGCGTGCACCGCCGCGGCGAGCTCGCGGTTGCCGCGGCACACCACCATCAGCTCGGCGTTCAGGTTGGCCGAGCGCGGGTCGACGTTGTAGGTGCCGATGGCCACGGTGTCGTCGTCGAAGACCGCACGCTTGGCGTGCACGCCCCAGCGTGGCGAGGCCGCGCCACGCGGGCTGCCCGCGGGCGGCGTGCCCTGGTAGGCCCAGACCTCGGCACCCGGCAGCTTCAGCCGGTCCAGCACGTTGGCCAGGCTGGCCACGGTGTAGAAGGCATCGGTGGAGTGCATGCCGTTGGTCAGGAACTGCAGCTTCACGCCGCGCCTGGCCAGCCCGTCGAGCAGGGCCACGCCGTCGTCGCGCAGCACCAGGTAGGGGCTCTCCACCACGATGCGGCTGCGCGCTTCCTGCGACAAGCGCGTGAGCTCCTGATAGACCCGGCGCCGCTCCACGCCCGAGCCCGGGTAGTCGGTGACGAAATGAAGGTCGTGGCAGGTGCTGGGGGGGTGCTGCAGGCGGTGCTGCCGCACTTCCACGGCCAGGGCCTGCAACCGGGGTTCGGCCGCCCCCAGCAGCGCAGGGACCTTGACGGCCGGCGTGTCGGCGGCCACTTCGTGCGGCGGCGTGACCCAGTCCGATGTCCAGTACAGGTCGAAGCTGTCGCTGATGGCCGCGGCCACTGGTCCTTCGAGCAGCAGGTCGCTGTCGAGGAAGTTGTAGCGCGGCGACAGGTCGAAGTAGTCGTCGCCGATGTTGCGTCCGCCGACGATGGCGGCGCGGCGGTCCACCACCAGCAGCTTGCGGTGGGTGCGGTGGTTGACGGCGAAGAAGCGCAGCAGCGCGGCCGTGTTGTAGTAGCGCACCTGCACACCCGCTGCCGCCAGCTCCGCGGCCAGGTGTGGTGCGAGCTTGAACACCGGAAGCGAGAAGTCCACCAGCAGCCGCACCTGCACGCCCTGGGCCGCCTTGCGCGCCAGCGCCTGCGTCACCAGACGGCTGGCGGTGTCGACTTCGTAGATGAAGAACTCCAGCTCGATCGAGTGCTGTGCCTGTTCGATCAGGCGCATGCGCTCGGCCAGCGAATCGAAGCCTTCGTCGAGCAGCACCAGCCTGTGAGGCTCGCGCGAACGCACGTCGATCGACGCATGGGTGGGGGCCTTGCCCAGCCACTGCCGTTCGCTGGCTTCCTGGATGCCGATGAAGGCCGCATACAGCGCCAGTGGCAGGCCCACGCAGAGGCCCAGCAGCCCCAGGCCCAGCCACTTCAGCGCACGGCGCCAGCGCAAGCGGGGTGGTGGCACGGTGATCGGCAGGGCATCGTCGCCGAATTCTCGCACCGGCCCTGCTGCACCGGCATGCCCTGCAGCGGCCTGGGCTGCCCCTTCGGTCACGGAAATGAGCTCGGAATACGGCCCTGCTCGCGCCGCTGCAACCGGCGGTGGAGGTCGAGAATCGAATCGGTCGGAGCAGAAGGCCAGGAACGCACGTGAAGCACATCACGGCTTTTCGGCATGGTGGACACACCCGGTAGTGGCATTGACTCCAGCCACTGGATGACCCACAGAGTATGTGGGTGCTTTACCGTGATCCAGCACGCGCCTGCGGGCCCCACTGCCCGTGCCAGTGAACTCAGCCTGCTCACCATCAAGGACCCCTTCATGACCGCACCGGCTCCTGCCCAGGCCCCCGCCGATCTTCCTTTCCAGCTGACACCGCCGGAAGTGATCCAGGCGGTGCCGCCGCAGGTGGCGCGCACGGCCGTGCCGCTGCCGGCAGCCACGGTGGCCGCTGTCGACGACCAGGTCGACCGCTTCATTGCCGCCCTGCTCACCGAAGACCTGCAGAGCGAGGGCTTCCGCGCCAAGCTCGACAGCGCCTTCGCCCTGGGCCGTGAAGAGGTGTCGGTGGCCGCCAGCCTGATGCAGGGCAGCTTCATGGAGCGCAACTTCATCGGCATGGAAGACAGCGCCGCCTTCAAAGCCGTGCGCGACATGCGCGGCTATCTGGACGACCTGAACCCGGGCAAGGAAGGCGACCTGTTCCAGCCGAACAAGCTGCTGGGCCTGATTCCCTGGGGCAACCGGCTGCGCAGCTATTTCCGCCGGTATCAGGAGGTGGGCGGCCAGCTCGACAAGACCATGCAGCAGCTGTACGCGGCACGTGACGACATGCAGCGCGACGTCGTCGAGATCGACGCCACGCGCACCAAGCTTTGGGACGGCATGCAGAAGCTGGCCGGCGCCATCCAGTTTGCCGAGAAGCTGGACGCCAAGCTTTTTGCGAAGGTCGAGTCGCTGAAGGTGAGCGACCCGCTGCGTGCCAAGGCGCTGGAGCAGGAGGTTTTGTTCTACGCGCGCCAGAACCTGCAGGACATACTCACGCAGCAGGCGGTGTGCACCAACGGCTATCTGGCGCTGGACGTGCTGAAGAAGACCGGCCGCGAAATGATGAACGGCTGCACCCGCGTGGCCACCACCGGCATGAGCGCGCTGGCCGTGGCCCAGACCGTGGCCCGCGCCACCGGCAACCAGATCCAGGTCATGACCATGCTCACGGGTGTGAACGAGACCATCGAAGGGCTGATTGCCGAGACCGGTCGCCAGCTCAACACCCACGTCGACAAGACCACCCAGTTCGCGCAGAACCCGATGGTCGGCATGGAAAAGCTCAAGGAGATGTTCGACCAGACCTACAAGGCCATGGACGCGATGGACACCTTCCGCAGCAAGGCCATCGAGGTCATGGGCCAGAACAACGCGCTCATCGCGGCCGAGATCAAGCGCTCGGAACAGTACATCGACAAGGTGCGCATGGAGCACGCCCGCCAGGCCACCAGCGAAGCGCTGGCGGGGCCGGTGCGGCTTTGAATGCCCTTGTCTTCAGATTTCATTGACAGCCTGCCCTGCAGGCAATTCGGAGGGAACCCGACATGACGACTCGATACGTGGTGCAGCGCGACACCCGCGGCTGGCGCACCCAGGTGTGGACATCCTTTGTGCTTGCCTTCCTGTGCGCGGCGGTCGGCGTGCTGCGCCTGCCCGGCCAGGAGCTCGACCGCGCCTTCCTGGCCATCGGCATGTTCTTCTGCCTGTTCGCCACCTTCGCGGTGGCCAAGACCACGCGCGACAACCGCGACGGCCAGGTCGACACCAACGCCTGGGTCATGACCGTGTGGGTGGCCTTCGCGGCCGCGGTGCTGCTGACCGCCTGGGGCCTGTACCGCATGAAGATCGAGGAATGGCAGAAGTACTACATGCTGGTGACCTGGCTGTTCCTGGTCAGCAGCAGCTTCACCCTGGCCAAGATGATGCGTGACGAGCAGGAAGCCGGCCTGCTGGAGCGGCGTGCTGCCGCGGCGCGCGAAGGCCGCACCGAAGGCGCAGCCCAGCAGCGCGCCTGACCTGGGGGCGGCGCCGGCCTCAGCCGCGCCGCTTCGCTTCCAGGAAGCGCTGCTGGCGGCGCAGGCCCTCGGCGGCGCTGCGGCCCAGCGCTTCCTCGCGCCGGTCGAGTTCGGCTTGCAACAGGGCCAGCTGTCGCATCAGCAGCGCCTGCGGGCTTTCGCCATGGCCCAGGGCAGCCGACTGACGCTGTGCGCCAGGCACGCGCAGGTAGGCTTCCAACGAGTCGGGGATGTAGCGACGCAGGCACTCCTGCACATACATGCGGTCGTCCCGCGTGAAGTGCTCGTCGGTGCCGACCCCGGCAGCACCAGTGCCGATGCGCACCAGGCTGGCCTTCAGGGCCAGCAGCTGCTGGCACACCGGCTCGCCGAGTTCGAGCGCGGCTTTGTCCAGCGCGGTGTCGAAGCGAGCCAGCGCCTCGTCGTCGAACAGGCGCGGCGTCGGCAATGCGCTCAGGGCCTTCGATGCGGCCCGGCGACGCGACTGCCACGCCAAGGCCGCCAGGCCTGCCAGGCCCATTGCCAGCAGGCCGGCCCCCGGCAAGGTCAGCAGGGGCTGCGACTGGATGCCACCCAGCAGCAGCAGCACCGCTCCGGTGGCCGCGGCCACCGCGCTGCCGATCTGCGCCGGGTGGGTGGGCTGCCGCGCATGGGGCACGACGGCACGCATCTGCGCCTGCAGGCTTGCGCCGAGCAAGTGGCGGGCGTGCACCCGTTCGACCCTGGCCAGGGCCTCTTCGCTTGCCGCCGCGGGGGCGATGTCTTCGCGCCGGGCATGGCGCAAATTGACCGGGCCATCGGCACTGATGTAGCGGGGGTCGTCTTCCTTCATGTCGGGGGCAGGGCGGGCAATGGAGCGCATGGCCGGGGGCTGAAGCCTGGCACTCGCGGGTCAGGCCAATGTCGAGGATGCCACGAGCAGACCATGGCCGGTCGTGCAGCCTGCCACCCTTTGCGGGCCCGGACCCGGCAGCTTCACGGCAGCGAGCGTCGTGTCCGAGCCTGTTCCCGCAGCATGAACAAGTACAGGCTTTCGACCTTCTCGCGCGCCCAGGGCGTCTTGCGCAGGAACTTCAGGCTGGAAGAGATGCTGGGTTCGCTGAGGAAGCAACGCAGCGGAATCTGCTGGCCGAGTCCGGGCCAGTCGAAATGCGCCACCAGGGCGGTCAGCATCGCTTCGAGCGTGACACCGTGCAGCGGGTTGCGGGCTTGCTCGCTCATGGCGGGGTGGGGTCGTGTGCGGGGACGGGCGCGAGCATACTGGCGCGTGGGCCTTTCGCCGGCAACAGGAAGTGCCAGCCATGGCAGCGCGGCCATCGCCGCGTCTTCCCGGACTCGAACAGCGTGGTGTGGTTTCCACCTTGAGCCGAAATGGGCTCTCTGCTGTGAAGAAAACCGAGGCGTGCCCGAAACGCAAACCTCACCACGCCACCGCTTGGCGGGCCCACCCTCCCGGCGCCCGAAGGTCGTGTGCCGGTTGCCTCTTGGGGATAGGATTCCCGAGCGTCCATTTCCCTTCCAAAGACACGCCCGTACACCGCAAAGGCAGCGCGAGCAGCGGCCAGCCGAGGAGAACCGAATGAGCATTGCCGCCGCAGGCATCGTGCGCACGATGTGCCCGATGAACTGCCACCCCACGCTGTGCGGCATGCTCGCCGAGGTGCGCGATGGAGAGCTGATCGGTGTCACGGGCGACCCGGCGAACCCCGACAGCCGCGGCTTCCTGTGCATTCGGGGCCAGGCGTCGCGCGAAGTCATCGGCAAACCGGCCCGGCTGCTGCATCCGCTCGTCCGGGACCGCCGCACCGAACCGTTTCGCCGTGCAAGCTGGGATGAGGCCTACGCGCGCATCGCGGCGTCGATCAACAACGCAACGGTGCAGGCCACCGCGTTCTGGCCAGGCCACGGCAGCATGACGACGAACTATGGAACCCGCTTCGGCCCGCAGCTGATGGCGCGCTTCGCCAACCTGCACGGCAGCCAGTTCTGGAACCCCACCATGGTCTGCTGGGGCCTGGGCGCCTTTGGCCTGGCGCTGACTGGCGTGCGGAGACCCACACCAAGGAGGACATGGGCGCGCATTCGCAGCTCATCCTTCTCTGGGCGGCCAACCTGGCCAGCCAGCCGAACACGGCGCGCCACCTGCTCGAAGCCAAACGGCGTGGCGCGCACATCGTGACAATCGATGTGCGCCACACCGAGGCAGCGGCCAAGTCGGACGAGGTGTTCCTGGTGCGCCCCGGAACCGATGCCGCGCTCGCGCTGGCGCTGATGCATGTGATCTGCGAAGAAAAGCTGCACGACGTGGCCTTTGTCGAGCGGCACACGGTGGGCTTCGGCGCGCTGGCGCAGCAGGTGAAGGCGACTTCGCCCGCCTGGGCCGAGAGCATCACGGGAATCGCCGCTGCACGCATCGTCGAACTGGCGCGCCGCTACGCCGCCACGAGGCCCGCGATGATCGTGTTGGGCGGCAGCTCGATGCACAAGGGCGGCAATGGCTGGCAGGCGAGTCGCGCAATCGCCTGCCTGCCGGCGCTGACCGGCAACCTGGGCGTGGCAGGCGGTGGTTTCGGCCCGCGCCACGGCAGCGCGGCGCATGGGCGCGGCCTGGGCAGCATCACCGCGGCCGAGCTTCGCAGGCCGGGCACGGCCTGGCCCAACCAGATGTCGGACGTGCTGGCGGCGCTGCGAGAAGGCCGCGTGCACACCCTGCTGCAGATGGGCTCGAACATGCTGTCGTCGTTCCCCGACGCAGCGGCAGTTGCCCAGGGGCTGGCGCGAACCGGCCTGACCGTCAGCCACGACCTGTTTCTCAACCAAACCGCGCAGCAGTTCGCCGACGTGGTGCTGCCCGGCACGGCGTGGCTCGAAGAACTGGGCGCCAAGGCCACGCACACCCACCTGTACCTGATGGAACGCGCGCTCGCGCCGGCAGGTGAAACGCGCTCGCTCTACCGCGTGCTCGGGGAACTCGCGCAGCGGCTCGGCGTGGCGGACTTTGACCCCTGGGCCGATGAGGAGGCCATGATCAACGCGGTGCTCGACCACCCCAGCACCGGCCGCGCCACGGTGACGTCGCTGCGCGAAGCGGGTGGGTTTGTCGCGATGAACGTTTCGCACGTGGCGTATCCGACGGCGAAGTTCGACACACCTTCGGGAAAAGTGGAGTTCGAGTCCGGCTTGGCACCTGGCCTGGGCCTGCCTGCGCTGCCAGGTTTCGAATCACGCATACCCAACGGTGCCGGTTCACGGCCTGACGCGGACGTTCTGCATCCGCTGGTGTTGACCCAGGGCCGCACGCTCGGCCACTTCCACGCCTTCTACAACAACGGGCAGGCATTGCCCACTCTGGCCCGCCGAGAAGCAGAACCGGCGGTCTGGGTCTCTCCGGACGACGCAGCCGCGCGCGGCATTCGCGAGGGCGCCCCGGTCCGCATCTTCAACCAGCGAGGCGAACTGTCGGCCCGCGCGCACGTGACGCAGCGCATTCCTGCCGGCACCTTGTGGCTGCGCGATGGCTGGCCGGGACTGAACAGCTTGACCGCTGCGGCACCGGTGCTGCCCGATGCAGCCGTCGACAGCTTCGGGTTTTCGGCGGGACAGGCGACGTTCGATGCGCGGGTGACCTTCGATCAGATTCTCGACATCTGCGGAACTGAAGGCCTGGACTTGGCCGCGCTTCTGCAGGGGCGAATCGAGAGGACCGATACGTTCGGCACGCCGGTGTCGCCGAAGCGCATCCGGCGGGTCGTGCGACCGGCGGACCACACCGCGATCAAGGTGGCACTGAAGGCCGCCGTCGAGACGGGCGACTCGGTGACCTTGGTGGCGGAGCGCCTTCGCGTAGACATCGCCACCTTGGCGAAGCACGCCGATCTATACAACGAAGTGCGCAAGGCAACCCGGGACCGGAAAGCGGCTTTGGATACCGCCCGCCAGGATGCCGCCATCGCCAAGGCCGAGGCGGTCGCCATCAAGCTTCTGCGCGACGGCCGGCGGCTGACACCTCGCAACGCCAAAAGCGAGGGCGCGTACTTCTATCCCAGTGCAGTCGAGTGGACGGTGCTGGCGCTGATCCGTATCGGGCTGGGTGACCGCTCGGTGCAATACCCGACCTCCGCAGTACGGATGAGCGAAGCGTTTCTGAGCAAGATCGAGGCGGCGGCTCGGCGAGTCCGCGCAGCGTTCGGCGAGACCCAAGCAAAGCTGCTGTTGGACTACAGGTAGAACCGGCCGCCTCGCGCGGCTCCGGCAAAAAACAAAACGGCTGATGGAGCGATCCAGCAGCCGTTTGTCGTTTTCACAGGGTGGTGTGCCCTTCAGCCCCAGGTTCAGCCATAAGCTGGCGCGACTTGCGGTAAGGCATAAGCTGGCAATAAAGCCACTTTATGGCTGACCTGACACGCGGCCCGCAACGGCAAGAACCGCAGCGTGGTGCGCCATTTCGGACGTGTCTGGGCACTGGACTGAGCTCTTCGTTTTGCCGGTCGGCCGCTCGATCCGGCCCAAGGGTCTTCACAAGCACTCTGAGCCGCCTGAAGACGCTGCTCCGTCGGCGGCGCCGGCAGCCGAGTAGGGATCCGACTCCCGTCCTGGGGACGGCATCGCCAGGAAGCGCACGATGTCGTCAGCCAGGACCCCACCGCTATCCGGCATGCTCAGCACTGCCGCAGCCAGCGACTCGTACGTTCCACCTCCCCGCAGGTTGACCCAGTGTGAGCGTCCAGCTGTCCCATATTGACGGCCGCGAGCTCAGTCGTTCGGCGAGTTGATCTCGTCGGTGTGCTCGCCGGTTTCGTTGAACCTGGCGATGGCCTTGTCCAGTCGCCTGAGCAGGGCATTGAGCGTTTCGCCTTCGCGCCGGACGAGCATGGCCAGCGCGTTATGAGCATCTGCAGCGGTGGCCGCGCACTCGATGGAGCCGATGGCGCCGACCGTGATCTCGCCGCCTTCGTCGATCAGGGCTTCGATGTGCTTCACCTGGAGATTGGCTCGCCAGGCCGGGTGGGCTGCCAGCGGTGGGGCAACAACTCCTCGATCCTGCTGTTGCGCTGCGTGGGCAGCGGGCTCACGCCGGCCTTGGCCAGCTCGTCGAACTTGCGTCGGGCGTGTGCCACGCAGGCCGCCGCTCGGCGGTCTAGGTACACCCGCACGTCGAGCACCGTGTCGTAGGCGCTGTTGCGATCGGTCAGCAGCGTGCCTGACCATCGTCGCTGGCTGTAAATTCCTTTTGCCTGCACGACTCAACACTTATAAACGCGACTGACGGAGCCGCGCACCGCAAGGGACCGTGGGTCTCACGCAGCGAGAGCGCGTCGCTCGGGTCAGGCAGATGGAAACGGCGACCCATTTGGTGACGAGGAAGGCACCAAACCACGGGCGTCCGCTGACCTGTTTGAATTACGTTCGAGCATGACGAAAACTCTAGGCCGGCCCCCAGAGCGCATCGCTCTGCGGCCCTTCTTGCGCACGTTCGGCTCAGCCTCCAACGAACCAAAACGGTGTTTTCGCTTCAATAGTGCACCAGAAGTGGGAGCTTTGGCCAGTTGGACAGCCTTATGCATTTGGCGGAACATGATGTCGCGCTCCTGGCCATGCCTCGCCTGCAGAGCGCGCACTCGACGCTCCAGGGTGCGGCGAATACCTTGGTCCAGGTCGGCCTGACGCCACCTCAACTCGTCGTACATGGCAACTGGCCAGATGCCGGAAGCGGACTGGCGCAGCGGGACGATCTCGGACTCGAAGATGTCGGCCAGCGGATCGGCGCGTCGGCGCTCGCGAGGCACCTGCTTGTCGGGCGGCATCCGCGAGTCACGCCCGAAGCGGTAGGCGGGCCTTGCCGACGCTGACTCCAGCCCGTGCAGCCGCGGCTGGTAGCGTCTCGATGAGCTTGAGCTTCATAAAGGAACTCATCTGATGATCATGGATGTGATGTCCAGGCACGGCCGGGCATCGCAAGAACGAAAAACCCCTTCGTACCCGATCCACCGCAATTACCGACGAAGCTGTCCAGACGGACAACCTCCCGCCCGCGCTGAAATTTTCATCCCGATTGACGCGCTCTTCTCATCCTGATTGACGCTGGACAAACTGGTCTCCACCCCATTGAACTGAAGGCCTACCTGTGGGTGATGGAAAAGATCCTCACGCACCTGGAATTGCAGGCGCGTCCACGGCCTCAGGCGCCCGTCCGTGGCCAATCTCTTCAAGCGGCCCCACGCTGCTCAACCGCGACAGTTCAAACGACCCACCAGCACCTCGGGCCGCTGGACTCCGCTGGGTGCGAGAGTTCGCGGGACTGATGGCAGCGGTCTGGCGCTCAATGTCGGCTGCAAATCGCAGGCTGGCCGCGTCACGATCCGGGGGTTTGCTGCTACCGACATCCGCCACAAAGTCCGTGCCAGGGCGGTGTTTTTGCCAGTGACGGCGACTGGCGCAGGCCTTATGGTCGGCGCAGCCTGCCCAGCTAACCAACCCACCCGACCATGCCTGTAGTCGAAGCCCGGTCGTCAGCTCTGCCAGTGGAACTGGCCGTCGATAATCAAGCGGACAGCGGCGCCGGGTCAGCGCCGGCATTGGGCGGCATGCTGCGCCGCCGCACGCTGGCAGCGGCGCTGCTGGGCGTGGCACTGGCGCTGCTGCTGGCTTGGCCGGCAGCCCAGCAGCAGGCGCACGACGAGATCGATAGCGCAATGGCCGCGGCGCGCTTGTCGCGCTATCTGGGCAATCTGGCGCAACTGAGCGACGCGCAGGCGCTGACGGTGCTTCGGCAGACTCCGGAACTGCAGCACCTGAGGCTGCGCGTGACCGACGGTGATGGCCAGGTTCGCATCGGTGCGGACCTCCCACAGTCGGCCACCGAGCGCTCGGTGGCCTGGACGGTGTCGCGCCCCGAAGGCCTGCCGTGGACGGTTGCGCTGGTCGCCTTACCCCAAACCGAGTTACTGCCGACCGTGCTGATGGCGCTGCGCGACCTGGTCTGGTTCAGCCTGGGCGCGGCAACGGTGCTGGGCATGCTGTTTTGGACGCTGGCGCGTCAACCCGACCCTCTGCGCACGCTGGCAGGCCGGTTGCAGCGCGCCGAGCGCATGCACCGTGTCGCCACACGGCAGCTGCTGCAGGCGCACGCCCAGGAACGCGAACAGCTGGCCGCCGGCCTGGCAGAAGGTGTCGGCGAACATCTCACCAGCCTGCGCATCGACACCATCTGGCTGCGGCGCCGCCTGGCCGGCGACCCGCAAAGCGGCACCGTGACGACGCAGATGCTGGCGCAGATCAGCGGTTTTTCGCGCATGCTGGGGCAGCTGCTGCAGCCGCTGCTGCCGCCGCCGGCGCTTGCGCCAACGCAGCAGGCCCGGGCTGACGGCGTTCTGCAGCAGCTACACGACGCGCTGCGGATCCTGGTCCGGGAGAACACCGGCCCGCCCTGCAACCTGCTCTTCGACGCAGACACCACCGCTTTGCCGCCGGCGCTGGCACTGGCCGTCTACCGCATGAGTCATCAGGCGCTGCAGCACCTGGATGCGCAGCGGCCCGTCGACGGCTGCGCTGCGCAGCCAGCCGGAACCGGGATGCTGCTGTCGGTCCAGATCGACGGCAGCAGCCGGACCCTGGCCTGGACGGCACAGGCACTCGACGGCGCCCCCGCTGTCAGCTCTCCCAGCAACGCGCTGGCGCTGCTGCGCGCCACCGTAACGGCCTTCGAAGGCGAACTGCGCGCCGAAACCGGCCCGCAAGGCAGCTGGCGGCTGCGCGCAGTGCTGCCGCTGGACGGCTGATGCGCCGCTGCGCCTGAGCCTGCGTCCCGGCCGGCGGCAAGGCGGGATGGCCATGGAGAAGAGTCATCGTGCCTTCCTTTACAAGCCTCTGCTCGTAGTCGTCGAGATCGTGACCGTCTAGTCGTCCCATCCTGCCCTTTCGGAATGCGCGCCCATACGATCTGACTGAAGCTTTAGGGACGTTCAGTGCCGAGGAAAGTCGTGAAGGCACCTCCGGGCAAGACAAGCCTGACTTTTCTACCTTTGTCACATCGTGGCGCGAATTTTGACGAGAGGTATCAATATGTCGGATTCCAACGCAGCGTTTATGGAACAGGCGAGAAAGCTCATTGCCGCTGACCCAAACCATCCGTTACGTGGCTTGCTAGACGCAAGCGGCAATTGGCTGGCCAGAAGTCCGTTTTCCGAGGCGGGAGGAATGTGGCCTCCGGTACAAGCGGGGCACCTGGAAAGCCGCTGGGCAGGTGGCGACCGGTTAGCACTACAAGATGGATTCAGCAACCAACAGGAAGGACGTTGGGTAGAGAGTTTGAAGAACTGGGTAAGTCGTGATGCTGTCGAAATCGGCGGGATCCCAGTAGAGCGCGAAACGGCCGAAATGTGGGAGCGATACAGAATCCTCCGCAAGGGAACCACAGCGGCCGCAAAGCACTCATCGGGCTGGCGTAAGGGTGATCGCTTGACGTCGACCGAGAAGTCGCGGTTGCAGAACGCTGCTGACCGATTATCGGAGACGGTTGAGGCAGACGCGGTAGTCGCCTCGTCTTTTATGCCTTGGCCCGCTGTATTCGGTTGGCTTCTGAGCCATGGGTACGAAAGTATCGAAAAGAGACTTCGCACGAGCTCGGAGCAGCAAAAACCTTCGCAAAGTGAGCCTGTTGTGGCAGGTCCTGATGTTGGATCCAAACCTGATCCATCACGCGACAACTCACCTCCTCCACCGCATGAGCGTAGTGACAATACACAACAGCCAGTGCCAAACATGCCAGACATACCGCCACCGTCGGCTGGGGGAGACTCGAGTGGTGGCACACCTGTCGCGTCTGGAGGTGGCTTCTTTGCGGTCCCCGCGCCGTCGCCTGACACCGCACAAGCGCCGCGAGTGGATAACGTGCAACCAACAACGCCGCAGGATCAACCGCAGACAGCGCCTTCAATGCCGGAGCCGTCCAGGCCTTCGGAAGCACATCATGCACAGGCACAGCATCACACGCCTCAAACGAATCACGCGGATCACTTCAGAGAGAGGCCGCTGTATCAATCTCCCGATCCTCCGTATACACCCCCACCACCACCCCCACCCCCACCCCCACCTTCCTTCTTTGGCAGCAGTTAAACCAAGTACGTTGGGTCACAACGTTGTGAAAACAGGTGTGTATTTTGCCATTTACCGCGTGAGCTGATTTGGCGAGCTGGCACGTGGGTGGTTCGAGGCCTTCACAGGCGCGGGTGCATTTAGGGATTCGCTAATCAACGCGCTTTCATTGATCGCCAGCCCCACGCTGTTCGCCATAACCGCTGCTGAGGCTTGTTGTGGACGGGCAGAGGACCTTTTCGGGGCTTGAACAGCCGCTTTTCGGCCGATCTTCAAGCCTTAGACGCACTGACCCCTTGGGTCATCAATCGGCGCCTGGCGATGTACAGGTTGACCAGCGCCGCCTGCGTCTTGGCCCGAGCCTGGTTCTTGGCAATCCCGCGGTAGCTGACCTTGCGGTAACCGAACAAGTTCTTGATGA